>NZ_JAZHCT010000004.1:0-285286 GCF_036541265.1 Paenibacillus sp. IITD108
TTGTAAACTTTGTAACGAATCGTACGTGCGCTATCTGTGAACAAACTACTGTTTTAGGCGTCTTTAAGCATCAATAAGATCGTTTATCTTCGTTAGATTTTAAAAAGTGGCTTTTTCGGCCGAATAACGCTTCCTCGATTCGTTAGAAATTGAGAATGGCTTAAAGGTGTAAAAAACGCCCGGACTTTTGTCCGGGCGTTTGTCTGTTGAGAAACCTCAATAGATAACAACGGCAAACTCATTGGTTTGCCTGCATTACGTGCATGGTGGCGAGGCGTTGCGTCTAAGTACATTTCATGTATCTAGTTCCTTCATTCCCCCCATTTCCCTTGCATCTAAAGGTGCCAAATAGCCAAAAAAGAGCAAAACTAACTACAGAAAATACAGTTAGGCATATGGACGGTCTTCCTGCAGATGCTGCGGCTAACAACTCAGAAATTGCAATCGACTCCCTCTAGAAACCCGTACTACGACAACCCAATCGGCACCATGTACATGCCTGCATCCGCATCATTTTTGATGATAACCTCTACGCCATAGAGTGACTTTACTGTTTCTGCTGTAATGACGTCCTGCGGCGCGCCCATAGCGAGAATGCGGCCATTTTTCATCGCGATTATACAATCGCTATAACGGATAGACTGATTCATGTCATGCAGCACCATCACAATCGTCATCCCGTGCTGTTCATTGAGCGATTTAACCAGCTCCAGCACTTCGTATTGATAGTATATATCGAGATAAGTAGTAGGCTCATCCAAAAAAAGATAAGGCGTGCTCTGAGCCAGGGCAACCGCAATCCATACCCGCTGCTTCTCGCCCCCGGATAAAGCTGCAATGCTCGCCTTCCGCTTGCCCAGCAAATTGGTACGCGCCAGCGCCTGCTCCACGGCCTCAGCATCCTGCTCTGACTGCTGCGCAAACATTTGGCGATGCGGAATTCTGCCGTAGCTGACCAGCTTCTCCACCGTCAAATCAGCTGGCGCCGAGTTATGCTGGTGCACGATCGCCAGCCTCCTGGCAAGCTCCTTCGGACGAAAATCTGTCAGCGTTTTGCCATCCAGCAAGACTCGCCCTGCATCTGGCACAGCGTGATTGGACATCACGTCGAGCAGCGTCGATTTGCCGCTGCCGTTAGGCCCAATAATGGTCGTAACTTTGCCCAGCTCTATAGAACCCGTAACGTCATGCAGCGTTTTAATTTTGCCCGAATACGAAAAGCTTATATTGTTAATTTCCATAACGATCACTTCTTCTCAGCAAAAATATTAAGAAGGGCCCGCCAATAATAGCTATAATGACTGAAGCCGGGATTTCATGAGGCGGCATAAGCGTGCGTCCCAGCGTATCGGCCAGCAGAATAAGCAGCGCGCCAGCCATAGCAGAAAACGGGATGAGCGCTTTGTAGTTCGAGCCGACCAGCAGCCTGCTGATATGCGGTACAAGCAAGCCGACAAAGGTGAATATGCCAGCTACAGCAGTCGCGATTGAAGCAAGCAGAACAGCGATTAAAGAGATGATCCAGCGCAGCAGATTAACGCGTATGCCTAGGCTTTTCGCTGTTTTCTCTTCCAGCAGCAAATAGTTGCACCACCCCGCGACGAATAACGAAAGAATAAGCCCCATGGAACCAAATAATACGATGCTGTCCACATCGGTCCATTTCTTCATAGCGAGCGATGCCGTTAAATTTTGGCTCATCGAGATAACCATCGCATTTCCACCGAACCCAAGCGTCTGGCCCAGCCCTGTAAATAAAGCATTGATAGCTATACCCGTTAAAATCATACGCAGCGGATTAAGCCCGGATTTCCAAGAGAGTGTATACACTAAAATAAAAGCCAGCATCCCGCCTAAAAACGCAAACAGCGGCGCAAAAAAGAATACGGCCGGAAATATAGATACTGCAAGCAGAGACACAAACCCGGCGCCTGCCGAGACACCGATAATGCCGGGCTCGGCAAGCGGATTGCGCATGACGGCTTGCAGCAATACACCGGAAACAGACAAGCATGCGCCTGCAAATAGGGCAATTATAATACGCGGGAAGCGCAAATCCTTAATAATGGCCATCTGATCGTTATCGCCGCCGAACAAGCCCCCAATAAACTCTATAACACTAACCTTGATGCTGCCTGTCATGCCAGAGTATATCGTTACGATAACTAGCAGCAAGGCTACACTAACAAAACTGATCGTTGTTTTATTCATTGCTCTGTGACGCCCTTCATCTGATTCATAATCATTCCGGATACAGCATCTGCTGCAGCTGATCAAGCGCTTCAGCCGCTGCCAAATTGCCTGTTGTGCCGAATAGCGTTTCTTCCAGATCATATACTCTGCCATTTTTCACAGCGTTGAAATGCTTCCAGATGTTATTCGTGCGGAACTCCTCATCAAACATTTGAATAACCTCATCTGGCATACCATGAGCAGCCCGCAAAATAATATCGGGATTCGCCTGCTGCAAATACTCTGTATTGGAAGCAAGAAACTCCACTTTTTCTCCTGAAATAACGTTTGTGCCGCCGCTGCGCTTCACCAAATCGCCAATATAGGAATGCTCAGTTGCTACCAAGTAGCTTCCTGGAATGCCGAGCAGAATCAAGACCGTTGGCGATGGCTTGCCTTCAACCTTTTTGTCTATTTCAGCAAGCTTATTGTCGAAGCTTTGCACGATTGCATTAGCCTGCACGGTACGGTTATATTTCTCGCCTATCGCTTTAATTTCAGACAGCATCGAATCGAGGCTCGTAAAATCGAGATAACTCGTCGTAATACTACGCTGCTCAAACAATGACTTCAAATCGTATTCCAAAGTAGTAACAGACATTATTTCTGTAGGCTTCAGCGACAACAGCAATTCCATATCCGGACTCATCGGATTGCCTATTTCTTTAACGCCCTTATAGCGCTCCGGCAGATCCTTATAACTCGATGGAATTCCTACTAAATCGATTTCAAGCGCATCCATAATTTCAGTAATCGCAACCGTTGTAGCGACAATCCGATCGCCCTCCGGCTGGACTGCTTGCTGTACTGGCTTGCTTTCCGGAGAATTGCTTTCTGCCGGCTTGCTCTCTCCCGCACAGCCTGACAGCAGTATTAACAGGCTTATCATGCCGATAATTTTTTTCATAATTCATAACTCCTCTTGCAGCGCTTGCTTGCAGCGGCTTAATAATCTATTGCCGCTGCTTGCTGTTTCGATATTTCATAAGCACTAGCGCAGCGGCCAGCACGATCAAAATAACTGCGACTGAAATATATATACCGACAGCCGACTTGCTTTCTTCAGACTGCTGGGTGCTCGATTCTGCAGCGCTCGTTCCGCCTGCCGCGGCTGCCTCATTATCGGTTCCGGTTTGCGAACCGCGTTGCTCCGTATCCGCAACTTCCTGTACTACGGTATCCTCCGAGCTTTCATTACCGGTTGCGCCTTGTGCACTCGTGCTTTCCGGCGTCTTTTGCGGCTCTTGACCGTCCGTTTGTCCTGCCCCAGCTTCGTTCTTCACCTCGGCGCTTGGCGACGGAGATGCCGTTTCTTGCGGCTTTGCTGACGGCTTTGCCGTCTCTGCCGGCGCTTTCGTCGCTTCTGCCTGCGGCTGCTTGGACCCAGGCACAGGCGGAGCTGTCGTTGCCTTTGAATCCGTAGTTGGTTTGGATTCATTATGTTTTGAATCTGTCACAGGTGGCTTAGTCTGTTCGGCAGCTGCTTTTTTCTCAGTAAGCTTGCTGTAGTCAAACTTAAAGCGGATATCGTACTTATTGTCATATTCGAAGCCCGGTATTCCTGTAACGACAATATGAAGCTTGGCAGGCAGGGGCTGCTCAATATCCGTTATTTTAAACGTCACGACCCTCGTTTCCTTCTCGGTATCTTCGCTGAGCTTCGTCACGTCTGCGTAAGAACTTCCGGACGCCACTTTGAATTCCTTCCACCAGGTGCTGTTTTTCAACGTTACGATAGCATGAAGCTCACCTTTTTCCACCTTGATTTTGGCTGGTGTAACCATATATTCATTTGTAGCTGAGGTTTCATTGCCGGAGCTTTTTAATACTTCAAACGGAACGGAATACTCACCGTCCTCAAACTGTCGGGCAGCAAATGCACCCTGCGGAAAAGCCGCCGCTGCTGCTATAACGATATACAAAAACAATAAAGCCAGTCGTTTATTAATCCTTTTCATTATCACATCTCCATTAAAAAGTAAGCCATTCTAGTGCACATGAAAGTCCATGCATAAGCATGCCAACACCGGCAACACGAAAATTCATGCTGCCGGTGCAGTTGGCCTTCTATTTAATCGTCTCTAGCAGCTGATAAATCATTTTCGAAGCTTGAGCGCGAGTCGCAATATCCTTTGGTGCGAATACAGTTTTTCCGTTAACAACCTTGCCATCAATAATGCCTAACCCTACAGCAAGCTCAACGTTGTTTTTCGCATAATCTTGAATGGCTGCGCTGTCAGCAAAATCCAGGCTGCCTTGAACATCCTTCAGCAAATCAGCATTTACTTTTTCAATTGCTCTCACAATCATCGTTACCATTTGCTCGCGAGAAATAGCATCGCTTGGCTTAAAGCTGGAGTTGCTTCCTTGAACGATACCAGCGCGATGTGCAGCTTCGATTTCTAATACTGCCCAATCCAGCTTCTCTGTCACATCGGCAAATGCGCCCTCGTAAGAAGTCGTCGGAAGCTCTAGCACTCTAGCAAGCATAACTGTAAATTGCGCTCTAGTAATCGCTGTACCCGGGCTGAATTTAGTGTCGGACAACCCTTTAATTTTACCTTGCGAAGCAAGCGACACGATATACTCTTTTGCCCAGGAGGAATCAATATCTTCAAAAGCAACCTCTACTGGCGCTTTTACTTCTTTTACACTTTTTGCATCAAAAGAAAGTCTAATCATATGATTGCCTGTATAATCCTGTGCTGCTACATATACTTGAACCTTGGCATTTACGATCGCTGAAAAGTTTTCTACCTCAAAGGATACAACTCTTGTATTGGCAGCTTCATCCACACTTACTACAGTGCTGTCAACAAGCTCACCTGCTTTTTCTACCTGGAACTGTTTAATTTGTTCGTTGTTTGTCAACGTGAAAGCCACAATATTTTTTCCATCTTTAACGGTAAGTGAAGCTGGTGCTGCAATATATCTGCCCATGGAGGAAGCCTTATCCTCTTTTTCATGCAAAGCTTCAAAATTGATTGTATATTCGCCATCCTTCAATGCCGGCTTAGCTGGAGTTTCTCCATTGCCGTTCTCGCCGTCTTCCTTGCCTGTCTCTTCGCCCTTGTCTTCACCAGTAAATTTCAAACGAATATCATAGCTGTTATCGTAAGAGCCAACGCCTGGAACGCCCGTTACGATGATATGAATTTTGGCATTCAGCACTTGATTGATATCCGGAACTGCAAATTTAACTGTACGTGTATCGGCAGCCTCGTCTGAGCTCAGCACCTCAACGTCTACAAAGTTATTATCCTCGAAGGAGCCTGGTTGGGTCTCTTGCACTTTAAATGACTCCCACCATTTGCTGCTTTTCAGTGTAGCTACAACGTAGGATTTGCCGTCTTCAACGATCCATTTTGCCGCACTGTCTATGTATTGACCTGTAGCAGAAGCCTCATCGCTCTTATCCTTAAGAACAGCCAATGTAATAGCCGTCTCTCCATCTGCCGCCTTGCTGTCAGCTGCCCCAGCTTGAAGCACAGGCAAAGCTATAAATAATGCTAGAAATGCAGTTAAAAATATTGTGATTTGCTTTTTCATGAACGTTTCTCCTTTTTTGTATGCGATATTTGCTTTTGATTTTTTAAAGCTAATTGCCCGTCCGCCGCTTGCGTAAAACAATCATGACTGCGGCTATAACGACGACCCCCACTACTGCAGCTAATGCCATCGCAGTGTAATTTGTTGAGCCTGGCGGTTTTGAAAGGCTTGAAATCGATTGTGTCAAATCAGCTGCTTCAATCGTCGAGCTGTCAAATTGAAACTTTACCGTATACTTATGGTTATAATTCAAAGAGTCGATTTGAATATGCATTTGCATCAACACCGGCTCTGCTAAATTATCGCCGGCTTTAAAGGTTACAAGCCGCGAATCATTTTCCCTATCCTCACTAATGATTACTACATCCGTGAAAGCTTCTCCATCAGCAGCCTGCAGCGTTTTAACCCACTCGCTATGCGTCACATTCAGCTCAATATACTTTTTGCCGCCTTTAACAAACAAGGCCGCTTTCTTCTGGAAATAATCATTCGCGATCGATACAGAATCACTATCCGCTTGCAATACGGTATAATCGATCAAATATGACCCGTCTTTAAGATCAGAAGCCGCCTCAACCTTTGTAAAAAGCACCGCAGCTGCTATAAGGCAGATGACGGCTGCCAATATCACATTAGCTGGCTTCCTTGCACGAACTGACAACTACTTTTTCACCTCTCTCGCCTAAAATGTAATGAATAGCGGAAGAACACTATAAGCTCTTAAACTTATAAATTCTTATATTTTAATGAATCTCAAATTATATTGAGAATCATTCTTAGTTGCTTCAAATATAATAACTTATTGTTACTATTAATTGTATAGATACTTGAAAGCGTCACAAACCTGTCACAAAATTTTAGAAACTTCGTGAACAACTGCTGCATATAAAGAAAAACGCCATTTTTATCAGTGTTTGAAACGAAAAAAGGCGGTGCAAGATATGAATCTTGCCCGCCATTGGGAAGCCCTTGTTAAGATGAAATCATTATTTTTGCTTATCTTCTTTATCCTTACTATGATTTCTATCTTTACTGTCTTTTTCGTAATCAACCTCTAGCTTTTTGCCGCTAGAAAACTTGATTTCCAGCTCAACATCAGTCAAATCAGCTTCTTGCACCTCAAAATGCTTCAGCACCGCCTGCAAAGCATCAGCCTTGCTCATGCCGTCCGTCCATACAGCCTGCTCAAACAGCTTAGCAAATGACTGTTCAGCTGCTTCAGCAGAAAGCTTCTTAGAGCCGAACTCTATATTGGACATGGACTTGCCATCGTTGAAGCTGTACTCCGCTTTAAGCTTTGTTCCATCCTTCTGCTTCAATTCAAGCTCAAACTCTTTAATGCCATATTTCGCTTCTTCTTTATTTGATTCCTGCTTATGTTTTGAGTCAATCTCTATTTTGCTGCCATTCGAAAACTTCACTTCAATTTCTAAACGCTCGTAGCTGCTGTCTTTTACACCAAGAGCTTGCAATATCCGAGCTTGAATTTCCTCCTTAGATAATTGAGGCGTTAAATTCGCTTCCTTAAGGAAGGTTTTCAGCTCCTCGACAGCTGCGGCACCTTTCAGCTTTTCTTTTTTGCCATTGCTCCACATTTCAATTTCTGCTTTTACTTTACCCATATTGCTCTTGTACTCCAGCTCGATGCCTGTTTTGCGGTCATTGATTAGCTTTACTTCAAGCTCATTAATGCCTGCTGCCGCCTCGTCTGCATACTCTTTACTAATAATGCCGGCCTTCCATATTACACCATTCTTGCTCATTAGCACTACGTTGTCGCCTGCAAGTATTCCTGCTGCTGTAATAAAACGATCATGGAATGCTACAGGAAAGTCTGCTGCAATCGTATAAGTCAGCGTATCGCCGTTGAAGCTTTTTACAACCATTTTAATAAGCTTATTATTCGTACTGTCAGCTTCCACACTTACAACTTTTCCTGTTACCGTTACAGAACCGTCTTGCTCCTGCAGGTTTTCACCAGTACGCTCCAGCAAAGAAGCAAGCTCTGCGCGCGTCACACTGCGTTGCGGCTTGAACGTTTCATCCGGATAACCGGAAATAATGCCTTGCTTAACTGCTACATTCACATATCCGATCGAACCGGCGGGAATTGCCTTCACATCTTTGAAATCCGGCTCTACCGACATAAGCGCAAGCGCCTCTTCCTGAAGTCCAAGCGCTTTTACTAATAAAGAAGAAACCCATACGCGGCTAGCCGGCTTTTCCGGGTCCAGCTTGCTCTCGGACGTATCGAACAAGCCTTTTTCAAGCGCAACGATAATGTATCCTCTTGCCCATTTGTACTGTTTATCGATCTTCTGCGCATCGGCAAATAGCAGCTTTCCGCCTTCGGTTTTAGCCTTCGCTTGCTCCTCCAGCCCCATCAGGCGAACAGCTGTCACGACAGCTTCAATACGGCTGACAGGCTTATTAGGACGGAAGCTGCCATCCTCGTATCCGGACAATATTTGTTTATACTTCATAAAGCCAATGGCTTGATTAGCCCAGCTTGCCTCAGCAGAATCGTTGAATTCAAATATAATTTCATCCCTTTGCTGCTCATTCTCTTCTGCTGTCTGCTCCTGCGCAAAGCTATGCCCTGCAAAGGAAAGCATTAGCACCATGCAAATCATCAGCTTTGTCAGTAGACGCATTTTTTTCATGTTGACATCATCTCCTCTATTGTTTTCATGCGATTGCTGCGAAACGCTTAACAGGCACAAAAAAAAGAGCTTATCCAGTTGCAAATAGATAAGCTCATGCTTCATCACTCTATCGGCAACTGGCTGGCATGGTCGAAATGACTTTAGCCCCTGTAGCTTTGCGTCATTACCTTTCGGTAATTTTGCCTATTAAATTATTCGCTGTCCATAATTATACAGGAAGATATCCTGTTCTAATATGATTATTAAAAAATTTAAATATAATCAATATGATAGGGCATGATGACAGTGTTGTAATACGCCACACTGTATTCTATTAATTCCCCGTTCTCATCATAGGAAAAACGCAGACGCTTAAGCAGCATCGTCTGCTCGCTTACCTGTAAATATGCCGCTACCTCAGCCGGAGCTGCCTCTACGGCGAATTGATCCTGGAATTTCATTAGCATTATATTCTGCTCTTTAATTAGCTCATACAAGGACTGGCTATTTAATTGCTCCAGGCCGATGCTGCTTAGATCTGCGGATAAATAATGCGTAAAATGTGTATACGGCGCCTCGTCCAAATAATAAATCCGCTCGATTCGCACGCTCTGCTCACCGAATAGCTCATACACCTCGGACTGTTGCGCATTATGCTCGATAGAAGCCGACAGCCATTCCTTCTCGAGCTTATGCCCTTTCTCTTCGAGCAATTCCGTGAATCGCTTCCCTTTAATGCGCCCGGCAATCGCATCATTGCGAATAATTTTTGTGCGCTTGCCGCTTTTCGTTTCGAGAAAGCCTTCCTGCACAAGCTCTTTGACTGCATTGCGAACAGTGATCCGGCTCACCTTGAATTCCTCAGCCAGCTCAGGCTCCGAAGGGAAATTCGAATGAAGCGGATAGACACCGTGCAAAATACGGTCCTTCATAATATTTTTTATTTGCAAATATAAAGCGCCCTTTTCCTGATTCAGCTTCATCGTCCATTACCTCTCAATATCTCTTACTGTTTGGTTCATAGCATAAGCTGCAGCCTGGTTAATATCATGTACGTTTGCCATAGGCGTATCGCCCGCGACGGTATGAGCCAGCATGCCGGCTGCGACTGCAAATGCGATAATTTCGCCGGAAGCCAGCTGCTCCAGCACGCCATGCACGATGCCGCTAGTAAAAGCATCGCCTGCACCAATTCTATCATAAACAGCAAAGCGGTTCGCATCTGCAAAGGAAAAAGCTTGTTCCCTATAAATATAGCCTAACAGCGAATGAGTATTGTCTGGATGGATCGTACGCTGAGTACCAGCTATAACAGCGATATGATAGGCTTTTGCCACTTGCGGAATAAGCTCTAGCAGCTGCTCCTTGCGCGCTTCTGCTTGGCTCTGCATTCCAAGCACATGCAAAGCGTCCTTTTCATTCATAAGCACAATATCCGCCAGCTGCAGCATTTCCTCATAATGGGGCCGAGCGGCTTCATAGCCGTCTTTCCCCCATAACGACGGGCGATAGTTGCAATCAAATATAACGTTGCCGCCCTTCTGCTTGACTGCCGCCGCCAATTGCTTCATTTGCCTTCGCACATTGTCATTCATCGCCAGTGTAATGCCGCAAAATGAAACAGCGTCAATGCTGTCAGCCAGGGCTGTAAAAGAATAACTAGCGCCATCCGCTGTATTAAAGCTGCTTTCCAGCCTGTTCGTATACGTGACGCGGCTCGGCCTTGCACCAAAGCCATTTTCTAAAAAATAAGAGCCTATATAGCACCCGCCCCTCTGAGCCAATGACATATTAATGCCGAGCTTCTGCAAATAGCTTAGCGCAGCATCGCCAAGCGGGTTATCGGGCAGCGTAGTAATCATATAGCCCGTATGGCCGTACCGGCTCAAAGCCGAGGCGACGTTAACGCCAGTTCCCGAAAAGGAATAGTTAAGCGTACTTCCTTGAGACAGCAGCCCGTAGCCAGGAACCTCCAACCGCATCATTACTTCGCCAAAGGATGCTATCTTTTTACTCATACTGATCCACCAGCTGCTTCATGATCCTAGTCAGTTCACGCACCTTCTCAATATTAGTTTTGCCGGTAGCTTTATCAATAATAGAGCTGTACACGTGAGGGATCACCTGCGGCACCTTAGCTTCCAGTGCAATTTGCAGTATGTCGGCGAAATTATCCATATCGATGCCGCCAGTCGGCTCAAGCGCAAATTGCGCTTCGCCGCAAGCCTGTGCGACTGCGCGATATTCCTGCTCGCGCTCGAGTCCGCCCATCGGGAAATACTTAAGCGCATTGCCGCCCATATCTCGTACAAGCCCAATCGCTGAACGTACCGGCACAATTGCCTTTTCCACTTCTGCGGCGCTGTATGGCCCTGTTGAAATATCAACAAAACCGACTCGGCCCGATGGCGATACAAGGCTGTTAATCCAGCTTTCCTTGGAGTCAAGATTCGCACGCGTAGCGCCTACTGCCGGAAATACCTGATTAATATGGCTGCCTGCATAATGCTTCGCAATTTCAGCAACGATCGCAGCCTGGCGATTGTCGCCCGCGCCGAGCCCAATGGAAACCGCGCCATCAATTTTTTGGCCGTAATTGATCATAGCTGCTACTGCCGCCTCAACTGTCGGATAATCCTTGGACAGCACTCCAACTAAAACATACCCTTCCGCAGCTTCAAATACTGCCTGCGCATTTTCCACACTGCTTGCCAGCACATTTAGGGCCGCACGCCCTTTATAGAAACGCTGATTTATGTTCCCCATTCGTTCTCACCGACCAATTCTGTTATTTTAGCTGCAATAATAGCTATATCATCACCGCGCAAGCTGCGTGGATCAATATCGAAGAAGCCTTGCTTCACCCCATAATCGCGTGTATAAATGGCAATATCGCCTTGCTGTAGCGCAGCTGCTGTCTGCTCAGCCGTTATTCCGGCGAGCTTCGGATCGATCGATATACGGCCGCGAAAAATCGGTCGTCCCGCTTCATCCTGGACTATGCTGACCTGCACACCGTTACATTCATTCAGCGGCATAAGCTGCTGCAGCCTCTCCTTCTCCTGCCTGCTTCTGTCTTCTTTCACCATATACTCATCCATTGCCTGCAGCAGGCCGAATATCGCTTCCTTGCCAACCTTCATGCTGCGCCCAATACCATGCAGCTGCACCTTTACCCAATCGACATACTTGCGCTTGCCGCATACAAGTCCAGTCGTAGGCCCTTCAATTGCTTTCGAACCGCTATATATAACAAGATCCGAGCAGTGTATATAACGCTGCAAGTCTTCTTCCGCCGCCGCATCGATAATAAACGGTATATTTCTTTTTTGCGCAACCTGCCAGGCTTCAACCTCCGAGAGCATGTTTTTTTGTACACAATGATGAGATTTGACATATATAATAGCTGCCGTCCGCTCTGTAATTGCATCTTCTATATGAATGGCCTTGCCTTCATTGGCATAACCAACCTCGACCAGCTTGCCGCCGCCCAAATAAATCATCGTCTCAACAGGCACGCCGTAGTTGACATTATGGCCCTTCAGCATAATAATTTCATTCTTTTCAATCGGATCCTGATGCAGCCTTAAGCTTCTGCGTGAATTGCCTTCTGTAATCATCGCTGCTACAGATAGGGCAATGCCGCTGGATGCGGAATTAACGACAACCGCTGCTTCAGACTTGACCAGACCCGCGATATGACCGCCTGCCTTGTCGACCAAATCAGCCATCTCCACATAATTTTGACCGCCGTGCTTCATAGCATCCATTACGCTGTCCGTTGGCGCCGACACACCTAAAATACTCATACGCCCGCTGGCATTGATGACTCGCTTGAGCCCATACTTAGCATTCAATGAAGTTGTCATTTACAACCGCTCCTCTTGTAATTATAGACTGCTCTGCTAGTCGTTCCTCCCCTTCACTGTCTCGTAAAGTGATTTGCTCATTTTCTACACTAAACAGCGTCAAGTTAGCCCGATCGCCGATCTGTATTCGCCCCAGTTCAGGCTTGCCCAGCCAATCTGCTGCACGAGCTGTAACAGCAGCAATAATCTCTTGAAGCGAATAGCCTAAATATAAAAACTTGGATAGCACATTCGCCAAGCTATACACCGGTCCGTCCAGTCTGTTTTTGCGATAAATATCTGTACTGATCGTTCCTAAAGGGATGCCGTGCAGCTTGGCAGCTTCAGCAGTCCGGAAACAAAAGCTGGCGCTGCCGTGCCCGACATCCAGGCAAACACCGCGTTTAATAGCTTCCATTAAGGCACGAAGCGGTTTACCGTTAAGATCAAATAAATTATTGCTTTTGCCATTCAAATAATGTGTCACAATATCTTTGCGTTCGAGCAACGAAATAATATCCGCAACAGCTGGCGGTCCTGAGCCTATATGTACCATTAAAGGCATGTCGAATGCCTGCGACATCGCCCGCGCTGCATAAAGCGGCTTAAGACCGTTGGCGCCTACAACGCTTTTGCTCATACGCGCTTTTAGTCCGACAATAAAGCTGGCATATTGCTGCAAGCTATTGCGTACAAGCTGCTCGTCGAGCCAATCCATGCTGGACAGTTCATCTATGCGGCTAAGCCCAATTTTGGAAATATTCAAAAACGCCAATAGATTCGTCTGCGCAGCTTTTCCTTTTGCCTCCAGCTCCCCAATCCGGTCAGCGCCGCAGCTGCCGGCATCAACAATCGTCGTAACACCTTGCTTTACGCCAATATCGTCGATCTCATCGCCATAGGGAGAAAAATCGGAAAAAGCATGCACATGCATATCAATCCAGCCGCTGGAAACATACATATCCGTACAATCTATAATTGCTGTTTCCTCATTAAAAGAAATATTCCTGCTGCCGGCTAATTCAAATTCGCTTATTATGCCATGGCCGTCAATTAAAATTTGAACGGTTTGTCCTGTTACAAGCTTGGCATTGCTTAACAGCAAGCTACCCTTCATCGCGCTCCACTCTTTCTCGCCCATTAATTTCAAGCATAGAATAGCACAGTATAATTTCAAAGTAAATAACGTTATAACGTTTTATCGAAAATTAAACTATCACTTTGCTCCGGAACACAAAAGGATAAACGGCTCCGCCGTCCTTCGCTTGAACGAAGGAGGCGCGTTTACCGATGAAGTATAGGAACAGGTATAAGGTGAAAACGTGAAAACTTATACTTTCCTATACATTCAAAAAGCGGTACAACGCTTCCCAGAAGGGAGCATCGTACCGCTTTATTAATCATCCAGCATTTTATTTCTTAGACAACGTTTCCCACGTTTTTTGGAACGCCTCCAGCAGCTGATCTTGATTCGATTTACCGCTAATGTAAGCCTGCATGGCATTGCCGAACTCGTTGCTGGAAGCTTCGCCGCCAGGGAATTTGAACCAGTTCCAGCTTAACGCCTTATCCTGCTTGCTGTATGCGATAATATCAGCTGCAAGCTGTCCAAGCACACTCTCGTCAGCATCGATGTTTTTGAACGCCGGAATAAACTTAAACTCTTCCGTAATATAACGCTGGCCTACCTCAGAGCTGACCATCCAGTTGAGGAATGCTTTTGCCTCTTCCTTAACCGCGGAGTTTTTATGAATAACCCAGTTGTTAGGAACACCTACCGGCAATTTATCCATAGCTGCCGCATCATCGCTGATTGGCATCGGCAGGAAGCCAATATTGATATCCGGGCTAGTCTCGGAAATAGCTACTTGCGTCCAGTTGCCTTGCTGTGTCATCGCCGCTTTGCCTGTTGCAAAATCAGTAACCTGCGTATTGTAATCGGTTTGCAGCGGGTTTTTGCCGCCATACTTAAGCGTCAGATCAAATAACTGCGTCCACTGCTTAAATACTTCATTGCCTGTAATCTTTGCAGCGCCGCTGTTCAAATCAGCAATAAATTGATCCGGGTCAGCCTGGTGCGCAAACGGCAGGTTCACAAAGTGATTGCCCAGCACCCACCACTCGCCGTAGCCGTTCACAAAAGGAGTAATGCCCGCGGCTTCCAGCTTCTTGGCAGCTTCCTCCAGCTCTGTTAATGTTTTTGGCGTTTCCGAAATGCCCGCTTTTGCAAATAAATCTTTATTATAAATAAATCCGTAGCCTTCCAGGTTCAACGCTTGGCCATACAGCTTGCCGTCCTTCGTCATTGGCTCTTTTGCAACATCAACTAAGTTTTCCACCCAAGGCTGATCCGACAAGTCCTCCAAATGCTCAATCCAAAGATCAAGATCAGTAAATCCGCCGTTGTTGAAAATATCCGGCTTATCGTTGGAGTTGAATTTCGCCTTAAGCGCAGCGCCATAGTCAGCCCCGCCGCCAACCGTCTCCACTTCAATCTTCACGCCTGGATGAAGCGATTCATATTCCTTGATCATTCTTTGCAGCTGCTCCGCAATTTCTACCTTGAACTGGAACATTTTGATCGTAACCTGCTTGCCGGAATCTTTGCCTTTCTCGCTGTCAGATGGCTTGTTAGAAGAACCGCAACCAGCTAGAACGATAGACATTGCTAACACAAGTATTAAGATAGAAAAACTTAGTTTTTTCATAAAAATGACCTCCAGAAATATATTTTTTTACCCCTTAACAGAACCTGCGGTTATGCCTTCAATAATATGCTTCTGCAGAGCGAGCATAAATATGATAATAGGCGTTATGCCCATTACAAGCCCAGCCAGCGCCAAATCCCACTGCTTTGTATATTGGCCAAAAAACGAATAGGTTGCAAGCGGAATCGTTCTAAGCTCAGGGTTGTATAAAAACAGCAGCGGCAGCAGAAAGTCATTCCAGATCCAAAGCGTGTTGAGCATTAATATCGTAACCGTCATCGGCTTTAGGAGCGGAAAAATGATTTTCCAAAATACGCCATACGTATTGCAGCCATCGACGACAGCAGATTCTTCAATTTCCTTGGGAATCGATTTTATGAAGCCATGGAATAAGAAAATGTTCAAGGAGACGCCAAAGCCAAAATAAGCTATAACCAGTCCCCAAATGCTGTTCATAATATGAAGCTCGCTCGCTACGCGAACTAAAGGAATCATGATGGATTGAAACGGGATAACCATCGCGGCCACAAATAGAAACAGCATCAAATTGTTAAAGCGCGAAGGAACTCTGACCATGCGGTAAGCAGCCATCGCGCTGATGACGATCAGCCCAATATTGCTAAGCACAGTAATTAGAAAAGAGTTAGTAAATGCGCTAGGAAAACGCATAATGCTCCATACCTTCGTATAGTTGCTCCACACAAACGCTTCCGGCCAGCCGGCTGCATTGCTGAGCAGATCGCCAAAGCTTTTGACTGAATTGACGCCGACAAAATAGAACGGGATTAAAAATAGCAGCGCCAGCACGAAGCCCAATATTTCCAAGCTGAAGTGGCGGGCAGAATAAGTTTTCATTATGCCTCCACCTCTTTCTTCTTAGTCAAATATACTTGCAGCATAGTAATACCCGCCACGATCAGGAAGAAAATAAGCGCTTTTGCCGTACCTATTCCATAGCGGTTGTTGCGGAACGCTTCTTGATAAATGTTTAGCGCAACCGACTCGGTCGAGCCGTAAGGTCCGCCCTTCGTTAACGACAGGTTGACGTCAAACACCTTGAACGACCATGAAATTGTAAGGAACAAGCATACTGTAACAGCGGGCATAATAAGCGGAATAATGATGCTGCGCAGCATTTGCAGCCTTGATGCGCCATCAATTCTGGCGGCTTCAACCATATCGCTTGGCACATTAATAATCGCCGCAATATAGATAATCATCAAATACCCTGAAAGCTGCCACACGCTTACAATCACTATGCCCCAAAAGGCTGTCGCCTCAGTCCCAAGCCAGGGAAGCTGGAAGAAGCCGATATTCGTCATGTCGCCGACGGCAGCAAAGCCTTTTACAAATATAAACGACCAAATAAAGCCGAGCAGCAAACCGCCAATAACGTTAGGCAAAAAGAAGATCGTCCGTAAAATATTGCGTGTTTTTAGCGGCTGCGTAAGCAGCAGCGCCAGCCCAAAGCCAACCAAATTCGTTAGGATCACAGCAGCGACCATATATTTTGCGGTAAACCAAAATGAAGTTCGAAATCCGTCATCGTTCATTAAAATTTCTTTATAGTTATCGATGCCTACCCAGCTTACAGAGGAGGTGACTCCGTTCCAGCTCGTAAAGCCGTAGTAGATGCTAAGCAGAAAAGGAATCACAACTATAACAGTAAAGAATAGCGTCGCCGGACCCATAAACACTAGCTGATGCATACGCGCTGCAAATGATCTTTTTCTTTTACTCTCCATAGTAATCACGCCCCTTCTTGCCCTTCCTGATTAGGAGAATTTTTTCTTAGTATAGGTCAGATCGCATGAGGTGAACACAGATAAAGATGATGCACGAGGTGGAATATATTGACCTAAGCTGATACACTATAGACGATTTACAGCTATCAAACTTTGAGGGGCGGGCATGCCGAATGACATATTTTAAAAACAGTTTGCGAAATAAGCTTGTGTTATTCCTTCTAGCTGCCATGGTTCTTCCCATTTCGATATCCATCTTTGTTACTTATCAATACACAAAGGAAAACGTTAAAAAAACATATCTTGATAACAATACAACACTGCTCTATCAAGGAGGTGCTAACTTACTCAACTATATGAACCGGATAAACCAGGCTTCCTTGCTCATTTACCAGGACTCCAGAAACGAGCGAAGCCTTTATCGAATCATTGAAAAAAATGAAATACAGTTTGCCGATCAACAGGATCTTTACGTAAATTTTCAATACATGGTTAATTCTTTGGCTGAGATCAAGCAAGTATTTATGTATATGGACAACCCTAAGCTCTCTTACCGCTTCGCTTACAATTTGCCGCGTTATACATCCGGTCAATCGTTCAAGCCTGTTTTTGAAGACGGCCATGATATTCAGATAGAATCAACTCATATGAGCCATAACTATGGCGTAGCTAAATTTCCGTTTGAAATGGCGGAGGATGTCATAACGATTCATCGCAAAATATTAAATCAGCCGACCGATAACATTCTCGGCACCCTGTCCATTGATATTAAACTGAATATGATTCATGAAATAAGCGATATGCTCTACACACCCGGCGAAGAAGAGCTGTATTTGCTCAACACGGACGGCTCAATTATTTACTCCTCAGAGGACGCGCCGACAAGCGAATATCCTTGGCTCAGCCCGATTCTCAATGAGGACAGGCAATCTGGCCATTTGGAATATAAGTCAGAAGGCTTTGCAGGCATACATCTTTATCAAAAAATAAAAACGCCGCTTGCCGATTTAACATTAATCAAACGCGTCCCATATGAATATTTAACGAAAAACGCCAAACAGCTTACGATGATTAACAGCTTGATCGTGCTGTCTTTTTTAATCGTTGCTGCAATCGGGACAATCTATGTTTCGTTTCACTTCACATCACCTGTTAAACAATTGATCCGATACATCAACAAAATTGAGTCGGGACAAATGGACGCTGATTTAGATACGACGAGAACCGACGAGATCGGCATATTGTCCAGACGCTTTCATCAATTGATGCAGCGTCTTAACCAGTTAATTAACAAGGAATACCGTCTGGAGCTTGCCAACAAAACCAATCAGCTCAAAGCGCTTCAGGCACAGGTGCACCCGCACTTTATGAACAATGCGCTGCAGTCGATCGGCACGCTTGCGCTGCAAAACAACCAGAAAAAAATCTATTCGTTAATAGCCGCTTTGGGCAAAATGATGCGCTATCAAATGAATACGAATGAGGTGCTTGTCCCGCTGTCCCGGGAAATCGATTATGTCAACGCCTATTTGGGGCTGCAGGCACAACGCTTTGATGAAAAATTGACTTTTTTTATTGAGGCGGAGGATGAGGCGAAAGAGATCGAGGTGCCCAAAATGATTTTGCAGCCGCTGGTCGAAAATTGCTTCAAGCACGGCTTTATTAAGCAAAATAATGTCGGTGAGGTAAACATAACCGCCCAGCTGATCAAGCCTGACCTGCTGTCCATCAGCGTGGAGGATAACGGCTCGGGACTTGATGACAAGCAGCTGGAAGCCCTGCAGTTCCAGCTCGATCATCTGTACTCGGAAGGCGCTGGCAGCGGAGAAAACCGCATCGGACTGTTCAATGTGCTTTCGCGTTTACAGCTATATTTTAACCAGCATACTTCTATTACTTTAACAGCAAGACAACCGCAGGGCTTGAAGGTTACACTCTTAATACCTGTTGCCAAAGGAGACATCAGCCAGCATGAAAGTATTGATCGTTGACGACGAGAAGCATGTTCGAGATGCTATTCAAATGTTGATTGATTGGGAGCACTATGGGATAACAGACATATATACCGCTCCGGAAGGGGCCACTGCTGTGGAGCTTATTAGACGGCATCACCCGGATATTATTTTTACCGATATGCTTATGCCGATTATGAGCGGTTCAGAGCTGCTGGAATGGATTCAGCAGAACAGTCCTGACAGTAAAACGATTGTGATTAGCGGTCATGATGACTTCGGTTATATGCGGCATACGATCAAATATGGCGGGATGGATTATATTTTAAAGCCGATTGACGAGGAGCAGCTCAATGAAGCGCTGCAAAAAGCGATCGCCGCGGTACGATCTGAGAGGCAAATGCGAAGCAAGGATCATATTCAAAGCATTCAGCTCAACCAAATAAAGCCGATTTATTGGGATAAAATTTTTTCTTCCATATTAGAGGAGCCTCACAATTACCGTTCTTTCAGCAAGGAGCTGGCGGCAGAATTCGGCCTTGCGGCAGACACCAAGCAAGCCCGTATAGCTATTCTTACATTGGATACGATGCAAAAGGAATTTAAGGACAGATTCGCCTCCAATCTTGATCTGCTCGGCTTTTCAATCGCCAATATCTCGAATGAGTTTTTAAAGCAAAGTCATTCCGGCTATGCCTTCCGCAACTGGAACAAGGCTCACGAGCTCATTATTATTGGCTGGGCTGAGCTTGATAAACTCCCTGTCCTTGTTGAAGCTATTAATGGCGGCATTTATAAAACGTATGGCGTGCGTTTTGATTTTGGCGTCGGCGCGATTCACAGCTTCCCATATGATTTATCGCGCACCTACGAAGAAGCGCTGACGGTGCTGGGACAGCGGAATTTATTGCAGCAGGACAGCTGGGTTCATATTTATGCTGCACAAAACACTCCAGTCATCCATGGGCTGAACTTTCACAAACATCAAGAGGATATTCGAATGGCGCTGCTAAGCTTTAATCCTGATCAGATCAAGGCCGCAGTCAGCAGATGGTTTGCCGAAATCAAAAAGCTGAGCTTCATATCCAAGGAGCAGCTCGATCTGTGGCAGCATGAGTTTACTGTGTTTCGCGCCCGCTGCTTGAGCGGCAGGCAGTTGGACAAAACGCAAAATGAACATTACAGCACAAGCCCGTTCATCATTCCGATCGACGAAAACGGCAGGCTGCTTCTATCGATGTGGCAGCAGGAATTTACAGAGCTGCTAATTTCCTTTTCCTACTTGCTGACGCATCAGCCCGACAAGCCGACTGCGATTGATGATATCGCCGATTACATTCAAACCCATTCTAATGAAGAAATTTCGCTCCAGGATATTGCAGATCGCTTTTCCTTAAGCAGAGAATATATTTCAAGGCGCTTTAAGCAAGAGCGGAATGAAAATATATCCGACTTTATCAGCCGTATTCGCATTGAAAAAGCCAAGGTGCTGCTGCTCAACCCGCAGCTCAAAATAGTGCAGATTTCCGAGATGGTTGGCTATAATGATGAGAAATATTTTAGCAAGGTGTTTAAGAAGCAGGAGGGTATGTCGCCCAATGAATATCGCAGGACGCGGGAATGATCGTCCGGGATTGGTCGTCAAGATCGATATATTAAAATTCACTGCACAAAAAGACGCAAACTAGTTCTCACAGCGCTGAGAACTTATTTGCGTCCCTCCCTATCCTTATTTATTTTATTGTTGCTTGTAAACCTTGATCCAGCGCTCCAATTCATTTGTACAAATGAGAAGAGAAGGATTTTTTACGACAAGCTGCATATCTTTTTCATCATCAATTGTGTAAGGGATCATAATTATATTTTCCGCTTCGCATTTTGCGATAATCTCATCTGTTATAAACTCGTACCTGATAGACATATATTCGCAATTCAATTCTTTTGCAAGAGGAAACAGAGCCGGTGAGGAGCCATGATTAATAATTCCCAAACCAATCTTGTCATTCAGCTCTCTTGCTTTAGCGAGCGAGTAATGATCAAAAGAGGCTAAGAAGGATTGCTCGATCATATCCTTTTTCTTAAGTGTATCAAGAACTGTTTTCTCAAGGCCCGGGTACAAATCACCCGCTTGCTTAAGCTCGATATCAACGATAAGTCTATCCTTCAACAAATCAAGCGCTTCTTCCAAGGTTGGGATGCGCTCGATCCCCTTGACTGACAGTTCCTTGATTTCCTTTAAAGTCAGGTCTTTGATTCGGCCTGTTCCATCTGTCATACGTTCCACTGATGTATCATGAAAAACAACCGGAACGCCATCTTTCGTAAGCTGAACATCAAGCTCCAGGTGAGTAAAGGCTAATTCGCATGCCGCTCTAAAAGAAGATAATGTGTTCTCAGGAAATTTTGCCGGATATCCTCTATGTGCTACGCCTCTAATTGTCATCTTTATTTGACCTCCATTTGAGTGGTATTTATGCAAAATTTATGAATAACTTCAACTACGCCTTCTCCAAAGCTATTACTGCATACATAAGAGGCTCTTTCCAGCAGACCGCTGCTGCTGTTAGCTACAGCTGCCCCGACGCCCGCTATTTCAATCATAGACAGATCATTCATTTGGTTGCCTATGCAAAGTGTTTCTGAGGCATCGACGTTCAGCATGCCCATCAGCTTTTTCAAAGCAGTTCCTTTGCTCTGGCCATGCGGAATAAGCTCAAAGAAATTGTCTTCCGATTGAATCGTGGAGCACAGCGTGCCGAAATTGGACTTGTACAAGCTCCAAATCTTTTTGATTTTGTCCATATCGCCAATAAGCAGCACCTTCTGAACGAATCTGTTTGTCCACTCGTCCGTCGAACGGTCAACAATTGTGAATTTAAGGCCTTCCTTCATTTCGAACTCATCCAAATCTTCAGAATACTTAAACGCCTCTAATCGCTTTTCTTCAAACAACAGTACTGAAATGCCGGCTGAATCAGCTTCTAATAAAAATGGGACAAGCTCTTTTACAGATAAAACAGATTCCGCCCATACTTTATGCTTGTCGGCAATAACAGACCCGTTGCACGTTATGTACGGAAGATCAATATTCAGCTCTTCTGCAATTTTATGCGTGGATTGTCCCACCCGGCCGGTCGCAATTGTAAACATGCCTCCATCTGCCGTGAAGCGGTCAATCGCTTCCTTTACCGATGGTGTGACATTGTTATCTTCCGATAACAATGTACCATCCAAATCACTTACAATCAAACGAATTTTGCTCATCAGGGCACCTCCCGCATTCATGTATCGTTCTAATAAATTGAGGGCCGTTACTATTGCCGTACGTCAATAAGGAATGTGTTATTTCCTGCTTGCCCGCATCAGTCGTTACCCCCTGCAGCAGCAAGCCTGTCGTTATTCCCGTCGCTGCAAAAATACAATTGTCCGAGGATATTAGATCATGATGCATTAGCAGCTTATTAGGATCCGTAATGCCCATCGCAACGCAGCGCTCGTATTCAGCAGCGCTTCCCGGCAAAAGCTTGGCCTGCATATCGCCACCGAGGCATTTGACAGCAACTGCCGAAATGACACCTTCCGGCGCTCCGCCAATCCCATAAAATAAATCAATGCCTGTTTCATCGATTGCAGCCGATATGGCGCAGGTTACGTCGCCTTCGTCAAAAAGCCTGACTCTTGCGCCAAGCTGGCGTATTTCCTGCACAACCTTCTCATGCCGGTCGCGTGATTGAATCATAACCGTAATATCATCAATCGCTTTGCCTGCTGCAGCAGCAACCCGTCTTACATTGTCAACGACAGGCTCGCTCAAATTAATAACCCCTCTTGCTTTAGGGCCGACAACGAGCTTCTCCATATACATATCCGGCGCATGAAGCAAGCAGCCGCGCGGCGCAGCGGCAATAACAGCGGTCGAATTATCTTGGCCGCCCGCAACAAGAATCGTGCCTTCCAGCGGATCCACAGCTATATCAAGCTTGGGACCGCTGCCGGTGCCGACTTTTTCGCCAATATAGAGCATAGGCGCTTCATCCATTTCGCCCTCGCCAATAACGACTATGCCGTCCATTTCCATCTTGCCGAGCATGCGGCGCATAGCAGCAGTGGCTGCTCCGTCCGCTTCATTTTTTTGTCCTCTTCCAATCCAAGGCTTGGCAGCAAGGGCAGCTTGCTGGGTCACCTTTAAAAAATCTAAAATGAGATGCTTCATGCGCTCATTCCTCTTATTTGTTCAGTAAATGCAGCAAGAATAAGATGCGCGGAAACTGCGCCCGGGTCAAGATGCCCGACAGCGCGCTCGCCAAGGCGGCTCGATCTGCCCTTTTGCGAGAGCATTTGTGCCGTCGACTTCATGCCCGCTTCACCGGCTGCAACTGCTACTTGTAAGCTTTCAATAAGGCCTTTGCCTTCTTCTCTAGCCTGCTTCAACGCCTCTATTGCAGGCAGCCAGGCATCCATCATCGTTTTGTCACCGATCTGCGCCTTGCCGCGCTCCCCAATGCCGCCTACTGCAGCTATCCAGAACTGAACGATATCTTCCTCATTAAGCTCCGACTTGCCGCGGACTGTACCGCCGCCACGAATAAAAGCAGTCGCATACAGCGGTCCGACGGATGAGCCTACTACATCAAGGAAGGTCATGCCCATCTCCTTGCATAGAGCGCCGACATCCTCTGTTTCATAAGTGGCAAGCCGTTCTTTAATCGCCTGCCAGCCCATAGACATCGTAACGCCATGGTCTCCGTCCCCGACTGCGCGATCAAGCTCGGAAAGCTCATCCTTTTTTATTTCAATTTGATCTGCTATACTTGCAAAAATTTGCTTCCACTGCACGATTGAAACTATCATAGCCGTCTGCCCTCCTCGCTGGTTTAGTTGCAAGAATTCGTTTCTCTTACGCCATTGAACAAGCGGCGCTCTCCATCAATAATTTTCTGCACCTTGCGCGCAGAATTCCCGCCGTCGAATTCAGACTCCAGCCAAACCTTCACGATCGATTTCGCAAGCTCAGATCCGATAACTCTTGCTCCCATCGTCAATACCTGAGCGTTATTGCTCTTAATGGAACGCTCAGCAGAATACGTGTCATGACAAAGCGCAGCTCGAATGCCCGGCACCTTATCCGCTGTAATCGTCATGCCAATACCTGTACCGCAAACAAGAATACCGCGGTCAAAATTGCCTTTGCTAATTTCCTCAGCTACTGCGAAGCCAACATCCGGATAGTCGATTTGTCCTTCCGCATCCTTAAGACCGAAATCTACAACCTCGATTTTACGCTCATCCAATAGCTCTTTAATAAGTTCCTTCAACGCATATCCGGCTTCATCCGCGCCAATTGCTATTTTCATGCTGTGCACTCCTTCAATCGTATTAAGGGATAAGAACAACCTTCAAAGAATTCACTCCGCTAGCTACCAGCTTAAAACCCTCGAGATATTGATCCAGCGGAAGCTTATGCGTAACTACACCCTTTGTAGGAAAATCTCCATTCGCGATGCCTTCAATGACAAGCGGATAGCAATAAGGTCCAAGATGCGAGCCTAGAACGTCCAGCTCCTTGCGGTCGCTAATAATGCTCCAGTCCACGCTTACAGGATCTTTGAATACGCTGAATTCAACAAAACGTCCAAGCTTGCGAATCATTGCAAGGCCCTGCTCTACAGATTTCGGATGACCGGTTGCTTCAATATATACGTCGCAGCCGTAGCCGTCCGTCAACTTCATAATTTCGGCGACTACATCTACATTTTTAGGATTCCAAACGATATCTGCGCCGAATTGCTTAGCCATCTCCAGACGCTCATCGAACAGGTCAAGCACAATCAGCTTGCTCGCACCGGACTTCTTGATCGCTCCAACCATCCCTAAGCCCAATGTTCCAGAACCGGATAAAACCACGATGTCGCCAAGCTCAATTTTTGCTCGTTGTACCGCGTGCAAGGAGCATGCATAAGGCTCAATCAGAATAGCCTGCTCCATCGGCAAATCTTTAGGAACCTTGTAGTTGATCGCTTCTTTAGTAAATTTCATATACTCGGCCATAGCGCCGTTTACATTGTTTTGGAAGCCATACAGGTCATGCTTCTGGCACATCCAGTATTGGCCGCGTTTACAGAAACGGCACTCCCAGCAGGGAACGATTTGCTCCGATATAACGCGGTCGCCGAGTTCAAAGCCTTCAACGCCTTCGCCAAGCTCAACTACGAAGCCGATAAACTCATGGCCTGGAATCATCGGCGCTTTAATATATGCAGGCTGTGTTTCATCTCCCCAAAAGCTGGGCGCACCTTGAAAGGCTTTAATATCTCCCGCGCAAATCCCGCAAGCTTCTACCTTAATAACAATTTCGCCCGGTCCAGCCTTTGGCACATCAACAACTTCCATGCGGTAGTCATTCGGAGCGTAGGCAACAACCGCTTTCATTTTTTCCGGAATATGAGTGCTGCACATATTAAAATCCCCCTATATTCATTAATATGAATGACAACTATTATTTGACTGATGATCTTCTTCATTATTATCACATGCCACCTGTAGTATGTCAACGTATTATTAACTTTTATTATCGTTTACAGTCGTTTGTTTTCATTTTGGTAGATATAAGGGGTGTTGATTCACTCCAAAATGATAATTTATGGCAATTTAAGCTCATATACTTCCTAATATATGCTTCGTTTATTTGTTTTTTTTATCATTTTCGAATGTTTTTCAATCATTTCGTTGATTGCGGATATTTAGTTTGTTATAATTTAATGAATAACTATTTCAATGGGAGATGCGACAATGTTAGCACCTGAACGTAGAAATCGAATCATTCAAATATTAAATGAAAATAGACAGCTTCTAGTAAAAGACGTTTCGATTGAACTAGGGGTATCTGAAGGCACGCTCAGAAATGACTTGAAGATATTAGAAGAAGACGGTCTGCTCGAGAGAACGCATGGCGGCGCTGTCCTTCCCAAGCAGCACATCCCTGAGTATACGTTCCAATCCCGCATTATGGCCAATCAGGAAGAAAAGCGAATGATCGGAAAAGCCGCTGCCCAATTCGTGCAAAACGGCCAGTGCATCATTCTTGATGCCAGCTCTACTTCGTTGGAACTGGCCAGACACTTGGTGCAATATGATTATTTGACTGTAATTACTAACGGTCTTGCGACTGCGCAGGAGCTAGTAAGCAATCCGCATATTAGCGTAATTGTTGTCGGAGGCGTGCTCCGCCCAGGCTCCAGCTCGCTTGAAGGCATGCTGGGCAAGGGCTTGCTGTCCCAAATCCATGCAGACATCTTCTTCACCTCTGCGCACGGCTTTACGACGACAGCGGGGCTTGCCGATTTCAGTATCTATGAAGCCGAGCTGAAGAAGCTGATGGTATCCAATGTCAGCAAAGTAGTTGCTTTGCTTGATCATACCAAGCTTAACCGCCGTTCCATTACTTCCTTTGCGGACATGAGCCAGATCGATACCTTGATTACAGATCCAGGCGCCGACCCGGAATTCCTGAAAACTTTGACCGGCATCGAGGTTATTATTGCAGATGACAAATAACGATTAACGCTAAAAACTCGCGCTTATAGAAGCAGCGAGTTTTTTTGTGCGAACAACTTTTATTGGCTCCGTTATGCATATGGCACTCACTAGCTGGTCAGTCGTTCCGTTATTATGTTGAAATTCGCAGTTTAGTGGCGGCAAAGTGACAGACGTTCCGTTATTGGTCAATAAATCGCTGGAGAAGTCCCCTTTAGAGCTGTATAACGGAATGTGTGGCCGCGAAATGAAGAAAATGGCGGTTTTAAGGCAAATAACGGAACGTGTGACCGCATCAGTCGATACATTGTGGGCAACCTGTAGCAAGCAATAAAAAAGGCAACATAGAGCATGATTGGTACTGGAGAAGTAGGAGCGCCCGCCCAAACTTTAAGTTTATAGTAAAAACCTGTAAAGTCTTATAACAAGGATAAACGGCTCCGCCGTCCTTTGGACAAGCGCGTTTACCGATGAAATATAGGAACATGTATAAAGTGAAAACATATACTTTCCTATAATTGAACAAAATCACCTATCGGTGATCTAACTTGCCTTCATCGTGTAAAGAACAAACGATGCGTCGCTATTTGCGGTGCGGTCATCCATGACCGTTAGAACCAAAAGCAGTCTTTTTGTTGCATATGCGGACACTTATGACCATTAGAAGAAAATTCAGTCGAATTCCTTAGCTTTTTTCCCTCTAACGGATATTTCTGTCCGCTAGAAAGTGGAAGTTGGCCAAAATGGAGCGCTAACGGTCATTATTGTCCGCATCATTAGGAGCGATTCGAGCTCAACAGCCGCATCGTACGCCGTCTCTATCGCCGTCCTTTGGCGATAGCGCGTTTCATTCCGGAGAAATATAGGAAAGTATGGTAGAATGATATACTTTCCTATATTTTTAAAAAAGCTGCCTTGCAGTCGTTTACACAACTGCGAGACAGCTTTTTAGCTCCGCAAATGTAAAAATTATAATTGCTTCAGCCCATTTGTAAATGTATCAATAATTAGATAAGCGGATGCTGCTCCAGGATCAATATGTCCAACGGAACGGTCGCCGAGGCGGCTGGATCTGCCTTTTTGAGAAAGCATTTGTGCGGTAGATTGCATGCCAGCCTCAGCCGCATTAACCGCAAGCTCAAAGCTTTCAATTAAATGCTTGCCTTCTTTTCTAGCTGTCTCAAGTGCTTCCATTGAAGGAAGCCAGGCATCCATCATCGTCTTGTCGCCAACCTGCGCTTTGCCGCGATCCTGAATACCGCGAATAGCTGTAAGCCAGAATTGAACAATATCCTCTTCTTCAAGCTCCTGCTTGCCTTGCAGCGCCGCTCCGCCACGCATAAAAGCCGTCGCGTACAGCGGACCTACTGAAGATCCCACTGCATTAAGAAACGTCATGCCCATGTCTTTGCAAAGAGCGCCGCAGTCCTGACCTGAATGCTGGGACAAATGCTCAACAATAGCTTGCCAGCCGAGTGACATCGTGACGCCATGATCACCGTCGCCTACTGCGCGGTCCAGCTCGGACAGCTCATCTTTTTTCACTTCAATTTGCTCTGCGATTTGCCCAAAAAGCTGCTTCCATTGCTCTATTGATACTCTCATCTATCGTTCCATCCCTCTCTATGATTGAACATACATTGGCGTATCTACTGCATGATCGACCATTTCTGCAAGCTCATCGTCCAGCTTCATAATAGAAATCGAGCAGCCGCCCATCTCCAAAGAAGTGACAAACTCGCCAACAAATGAACGATGCACCTCGATTCCCTGCTCAGCAAGGCGCTGGGCTACACGGCGATACACAACAAACAGCTCCATGTATGAGGTTGAACCAAGACCGTTGACCAAGACTGCGACGCGCTCGCCTTTTGCAACAGGCATATCTTCGAGGATGCGGTTTACCAATGAATCGGATACTTCATCAGCTGTTTTCAATGGGCCGCGCTCCACTCCCGGCTCGCCATGAATGCCAAGGCCAATTTCCATTTCATCCTCGCCGAGCACGAAGCTGGGCTGGCGTGTTTGCGGAACCGCACATGGCGAAAGCGCTACGCCCATCGTTCTAATATTGCTGTTTGCCTTTTGCGATACTCGAACTACTTCGTCCAGATCATAGCCTTTATCTGCTGCCGCGCCAGCTGCTTTGAATACAAGGAAGCCGCCCGCAATTCCGCGGCGTCTATGTATTTGATCAGCAGGAGCAGAAGCTACATCATCCGTAATAAGTACGGTTTGAACGCGGATATCTTCCATTTCTGCGAGCTCGGCAGCCATATCAAAATTCATGCAGTCGCCAGCATAATTTCCGTACATATAAACGACGCCTGCTCCTCCATCCACCGCACGCGTTACTTCAAGGATCGGAGCTGGCGGCGGTGAAGCGAATACGTTGCCTACTGGCGCCCCATCAGCAAAGCCTGGTCCGATTATGCCCATAAACGCTGGCTCATGGCCAGAGCCGCCGCCCACAATGACGCCTACCTTGCCTGGCTTGCCGGCATTAACGCTGACTACTGCACGCTTGTTTTCAGGCAACACCTTTACGTACTTCGGATAAGCAGCTGCATACCCTTCGATCATTTCATCTACAATGGCATTAGGTACGTTCATAAGTTTTTTCATCGTTTAAATTCTCCTTTATAATGGCTTATAAATAGTCATTTTTTCAAGGGGCAGCTACAAAGCCTTCACGCCAATCAACAATAGCTTATTTAGCTTCTATTATATATTACACAGAAGCTTATATCATTTTAATTGCCGCTTCTTGCTGGCAAACCGATAGCTGCATTTTACTGAATACGCTTTCCATCTATAGAATATAGCTGGAGACAGCTGATTCATTATCGTTATTTTCACACTTACACATTCGTTTGTCAACATTTTTTATCGTTTGTTATCATTTTCAGTTGTTTTTCATTGTTTAATTCCCGAATGAACAATAATTCCCATTCGTTTTGGTTAATATCTGACAATACGCCCCTCTATCAAATTCAAAATTTCAGTACGTTCAACGCGCAAACAAAAAAGCCGAGCGCTATTCAATCGCTCAGCTTCTTTCCTCTAATCGTTCCACATGGCCCAGCAGCGCCCAGCGCTTTCAACTGTAAAGCTTTGTACATTGCCGCCATCAGCTACCGTCACATAGGCGGTCTTCCCATCCGCGCCTCCAAAGCAAATATTTGTGCAATTACTTCCTTCCAGCGCGATTTCTCGCAGTAAAACTCCTTCAGGGCTGATTTTAGCTATCGTTCCCTTGCCATATCGAGTAACGTATATATTTCCTTCAATATCACAGCGCATGCCATCCAAATAGTAATCATTAAACTCAATAAGCAAACGCTTGCCTGAAATATCGCCATTCTCATTAAGATCATATGCCCATATCGATCTTTGCATCGTTTCATTCACATATAGAATACGCTCATCAGCAGATACCTCAATGCCATTCGTTGTTCCTACATTTGAAGCAAGCTGTACTACAGTTCCGTCCGTATCAATAC
This sequence comes from Paenibacillus sp. IITD108, assembly GCF_036541265.1. Classification (NCBI taxonomy): domain Bacteria; kingdom Bacillati; phylum Bacillota; class Bacilli; order Caryophanales; family Paenibacillaceae; genus Paenibacillus; species Paenibacillus sp. IITD108. The sequence goes on from NZ_JAZHCT010000004.1 coordinate 29,716, forward strand.
GCCAAATGTTCCCCGTATTATCAGCCCAGTTGGGATCGCTGGCAAAAATGATTCCATTGCCCATAATCGCAATATCATTAGGCTGATTCATTAGCGGCTCGTGCGCATGTACCGACAATTCTCCTGTTCCGCTCTCTACTTTAAAAATGTTATGGTTAACGTAATCTGCAATAAACATATCGCCCTTTTTGTTGAACCTTATGCCGTTGCCTATACTTCCGCCCGGAAGCTTTAACCATATCTCTGAGCTGCCATCCGGCCGTACAATGCCGATTGTCCCTTGCTCACCATAATTTACTGCATACAAATTGCCATCTTTGTCACAAGCCGGCCCTTCAATGCCGCTTGTAAAAACTTCATTTTCCGTTATTCGACTGCTGCTGTAAAGCATGCCTCCCACACCCTTCATTTCAAACTGGCAATAACATCGATTTCTACTAGCAAATCATAGTTTAAATCGCAATAAACAGTAGTCCTAGCTGGATACGGTGCTTGGAAGTAGTGAGCGTAAAGCTCATTAAAAGCGCTATAGAGCCCTCTTTGGGACAAATAAATATTAACCTTCTTCACATGACTAAAGCTCAGCCCATGCTCCGCAAGTATTGTTTTAATATTATCCATCGTTTGAGCCGTTTGCTCCTCCAGAGAAGCTCCAACCACTTTCCCTGTTGCAGGGTCCAAGCCTCCTTGCCCGGAAACGAAAAGTAAACCATCTGTTTTTGTCGCTGAAGAAAAAGGCAATACCGCTGTTTTCTCTTCCATCACCGTTCACCCCGCTCATAGTTTTATTGTCGATTTGCTATAAAGAGCTCTCATAGCTGCATTAATCATAGTTGTCGTCTGATAAGTGCGTTCTAATGGCACTTCTGTTTTCCCCGTCAGTATCATTTGCTCGATCATATTTGTCAATTGGTCAAAATGAAAAAATGGCCGTTCAAGCCCAGAGTCCATCCGCGCAGCTAATATTTGCCCATTTTCACATCTGACTGCATAGGACCACTGCTGTATCCATTCGCCAAGCTGGATTACAAATCCTTTTATACCATTATTATATTTAATTTCGAATAATACCGGTGCTTCAAAATGATCCTTCAGATGGTCCAAGCCTGGCTTATCGTACGTGTTTAAAGCCGCTTGCAGAAGGGTATCCAGCCCATGCCCCTTGCTCAAAACTTCCCATGCGTCCTGCCCTTGAACAGCCCGAATGGAAATGGGCTTGGCACTGTCTGCCCCGCTTCGCTCAATCTGGCTTTGCAGCACCTCCAGCGCATGATAGCCGTAAGCCTCAATGGGTCCAAAGCTGGCAACTAATATTTCTTTCATATTAAACAGTTCAGCGCCGCTAACCGGCGGAATCTGCGGGACATAAGGAATAGACGAACCGCCCATGAAAGGAATCTCCCTTTCATTTATTGCTTCATAGATCCAGTTGGCGTCCTCCTGCTCGTAAGCCAAATGCTTATCCGAGAAAATTGGCACTCTCCTGCCCGACTCATCCAGAGCAATGAGCACCTCTTCAATAAACCTGCGCCGCGGGTACATTTTTTGCCCCAGCTCATTATCAGGATAGCTGCCATGCTCACCAATAATCACTACTCCGGCCAGTTCGTCGCCAGGAGCAAGCACTGCCTCCATAATCGTGTCATAAATCGGAATGCCGTGCTTTGCGGCTTCAGGGCGGCTCATATCCTCCTGAGCGATTTGATCCGTATATAGTGACACTACCTGCACTGCCGGCGTATAGCCCAAATTGCCGAGCAGACGTCCTAAAATCATCTCGGCATGGGAATTATGACGATACTCCGTGACGACAACACACACTTTAGGCTTTGCTGCTGCTTGTTCAAGTGTTGTTCTTCTCATAGTTACACCTCCACTTTCATAGCAGCAGCCATTTGCTGCAACCATTCTGATACAGCCGGAATAACGATCTGATCAAGCGCCCACTGCCCTTTCTCACGGCTTGCTTGAATGGCTGAATCAGTATAACCATCAAATCCGGTAAGCGTTCCTTGCTTCCCTAGAAAGGTGTTGGGCAGTGTATGCTGATGCCATGGAACAGAATGATGCTGGTCTGAGATGGCGGCGTCATTAATCCAATCCGGTTGGATTGCCATTATTGCTGATGTTTCGAACGCACCTGCGTGACCGGGAGTAGGGCCGAACACATCTGTTAATTGTTGTTTTTGGGATGAAGGAATCAGATTCCAATACGAAGCAGCAGCAAACCAGCCTTTATGCTTGACTGCCATATCATTGACAGCCTGCAGCATGACCGGCTCATTGCCGCCATGACAGTTAAGCATGATTATGTTAGTAAAGCCGCAGCTCACTAAACTTTCCAGTATATCATGCAGCATAGCTAAGTACGTTGTTGAACGGAAGGAGATCGTCCCCCCAAAGGCGATATGATGCTGCGAGCAGCCTATTGAAACAATTGGTGCCAGTAAAAAGGGATTGCCGGAGGCGGAAGAAGCCTGTTGTACCGCTTCCTTGCTTATATATTCACTAATCAGACTATCTGTAAATACGGGCAAATGAGGCCCATGCTGCTCCGTTGCAGCAAGAGGAATGACGACAGGACATCCCTCTTGAGCAAGCGTTGACAGCTCCTCTCTTGTACAGCTATGGAATAAGATTGCATTCATATGGCGACTCCTCCATAACAATAATATTGTATATTATAAAATAATTTATATTTTACAAGTAATATTAAATTGTTTATATTGAAGTGTCAACCTTTTTTCAGCATCATATTATTTTTTGTCTGCAAGATAAACGGCTTCACTGTGCATAAAAAAACAGCGAAAAAGCTATTCGCTCTTCCGCTGTCTGCATCTGTTTTATCGTTTGTATAACTAATTATTCAAGCGTACGCTTACCGTCTCGCCTTCAAAAAAGTTCATCTCTGTCAAGTACATCAATTCTTTGGCCTGTTCTGGATTATTAATAAGCTCCATCATGTACTTAACCAGTCTCTTCTTCTCAGATACATCAACATAAATAGAAGTTAACGACGGTACGCTAAGATGATTCAAATCCGTATAACCATAGCCTATCAAGCTTTTCTGCCCGGGAACTTGGCAGTTTTCATCCTTCAATCTTTGCAAGACGCCGAACTGGATCACTGTATTCGCACAGTACGCAGCTGTATACTCGATATTCAGCGCACTCATCCTGCCGCACATTTCATAGCCATCCTCATCCTTGGATATTTGGATCAGCGTCTTATCTACTTCAACGTCGTATTCCTTCATTGCCTGCGTATATCCTTCAATAGCCAATCTATGCACCTCGAAGTCAATCGAACCGTTAAACAAAGCAATTCGCCTGTGGCCAAATTTAAGCAAATACTTAACCGCCTCATAGGCAGCTTTCTTATGATCTGGAATAACAATCGGCAAGCCCTCTCTTCGATGACCGCCAAAAATTACAAAAGGAACACCCGTACTCTGTATCAAATCTATGATCTCATTATCAATATCGCCTGTAAGAATCAGACCCTTGGGATCGCTCGTTTTAATAAACTGAATCAAGCTAAGCTTTTCTGAAGGATTAGAACTAATATTCATAAACTGCAATTGATAGTGATGCTCTCTGACCGCTTTCTCAATTTCCTTCAGATCATGCAAATAGCGGGGATCATTATCGGGACGGTTATATATGATATACGTAATATTGGAATTGAAATTCGTATCTCTATAGCCCAGGTCCTTCGCAGCCTGCAATATGCGGGAGCGCGTTTCCTCTGATATCGTGCTTGTAGGCGAATTGTTGAATGCCATAGATACCGTAGCTCTAGATACACCTAAATACTCTGCAATATCCTTCTTTTTTACGCTCATTCTTCTTATTCCCTTCAATAACTATATTACTTCCATCATATATAAATGATGTTTCCAAGTCAACTTCGTATATAAATTTATTTATAAATGGAATAAAAATGAAGCCGCAACCAGCCTGCATGCACTCTGTTCGTCGACTTCAATATGGTTTTAGATTTTTGTTGGTCACTCGTTCCGCTATTGGACCCTGAATGGATGAATTTAAAGTTTCGCGGACAGCCGTTCCGTTATTCACTCATTTCCCACCCTTTTTCCTGCATTTTTTGAGCAATAACGGAACGTCTGTCACTTAGCCTCTTGAAAAGAGCCACTTTTCACGCAATAGCGGAACGTCTGTCCTCATTTTTCGCTATCAACGTACCATGTAACTTTTAACAAACGATAGAACAGCGGCACTGCGATCAAGTTCAGGCTACCGAACCTCCAGCTATAGCTTACTGGTTATTTTTCTATTACTTTTTTAACATAACGCTCAGCTTCTTTATATATTTTGTTTATTTTCCGAAAATTAAAAAGCTCCACACGCAATAAACCCGTGTGAAGCTTAACTTGAGTATTTTTATTCTCGAATTATAACTTACTCGAAATTCTCAAAATCCTCCAAGCTGCTATCCCCTTCGCCTCTGTCCAAATACTGCTCATATTCTCGGTTGCGGACAAAAGAAACATGACGGCCGGTTATATCTGTCGCAAGAAAACTTTCAAGTGCTTCAACATAGCCGTCATTTTCTAGCGCTTCGATTCCAACATGTTCATAATCCTCAACGTCTCGATTTTCAGACATAGCAGGAGAATCTGAATTTCCCCACTGTTCAACGATCTGCCATGTATCCTCGCCATCAAAACCGGCTACCTCTTGCTCATCCATGCTTGTTCGGCCAAATGCAGGTCTCATAATATCTTCCTCTACAGGACGCCGATCGGATATAAGGTCGCGAGGAGCATGATCCACACAATAAATCGTGTAAGGCAGCGCTTCAAGCCGTTCCTGTGGAATTGGCTTGCCGCATGTGGCACAGCTTCCATAAGTTCCATCATCTATCGCATTTAGCGCGGCTTCGATCCGCTGAAGCTGATGCTCCTTTTTCTCACCCAATGCAATATCCTTGCCTCGCTCAAAAAGCTCGGTAGCCAAATCGGCTGGATGATTGTCGATCGGAGAAAGCTCTCCCGTCGTTTCCTTTAAGGCTTCACCTAACCCATAATGTTCGTTATTAACCAATTGTTCTTCAATTTGCTTGCGCTCTCTTTCCAATCGACTGCGAAGCATAGCAAGCTGATTTTCTGATGGAGCAACCATAAGCAGCACCAACCTTTGCGGAAAATTTCGATATCGCTGTTAGCTTTTGCTGCAACGCTTTTTTTCATTATGGGAAAGTGAGGGAATGAGAAAGTTGTTAAAGAAGCATACTTTGAATACGAACTACACGCCAATCAAGGATAAACGGCTTCACCGTCCTTTGGAAAGGCGCGTTTACCAATGAAATATAGGCACAAGTAAGGTGAAACTAATACTTTCCAATATTTCAAGAAAAACGACCCTGTCATCCAAAACCGAGAATATACAGCAGCTGACTTAAAATAACGATGCAGAAATACATCATATTTTCCATATTTGTTCCGTAATTACAAAAATGATGCGATTATACAGGAGATATGTACAATCAAGCACTTTTTTGCTGAAAATGATAAAAATCCTGTATTTTCGCAGGAGTTTACTCCAAACTAGCTTTGGCATCAGAAAAATCATGTACTTATGCAGGATTCATTCATACATAGATTACATTTTTTTCATATCTATTCTAGCTTGTCATTCCGAGTCTGTTTCGTCACTCGTAAAACACAGCACCAGCAGCATATCACTGGTTTAACCAACTACAATCAAGACTCACTTCCTGGATCTACACTACGAATGTTAATGGATAAATTTTTGGAATTTTTAAAAAGGACCCCTAAGGGTCCCCTAAAAATAAGTAATCAAATTTTTAGTCAACTATCAGCCGTATATCATCAAAGTAAAGCGTCCCGCTTCCCGTAAACCCAGGGCTTGCAGCGTTCACGTAAATCCCGAACCGTTCTACCTTTTTCAAAGCGGCTGCATCCAGCACGGCAGACTGATTAGGCGCATGCGGCGCTGGATGGAATTCACTAAACGGAATTTCGACCAATTGTTCTTCTGTACCGAGAAGCGATGGATAGATCTCGAATGGAATGCCATTCGCTCTAATTTGGACAACAAGCTTTTGCCCTGAATCATCCGGCTTATACCAGAATTTCAGCTTGCTGTAGACGCTCCAATCAGCATTTCCATACGTTTTGATAACGCCTGTATACCCATTAGAAGCTAATTGATAATCAAATTTCATCGCATAGCTGCCGCTGTGCTTCGGAGCTTCTACTAATGATATTTTGCTCACATCTCCGGCATTTGTATACACTTCACGCAAAAGACTGTTGTCTCCGTCAAAATTTTCAAAATTATCTAGCACGCTCGGATCGCTTGGAGCCTCCTCAGGTGTATAAATAAACTGAATATTATCTAGATAAATGGGTCCCGTGTATTCCAGTTTTTTAAATACGATAGCGAATACCATCGCAGTTGCGGAATCCTTATCCGTTCCTTTCATCTCGATGCTTACCGAATGCTTGGCAAACTGCTCCCCACTCAGCGTTACTCTTGGCAAATCGGACAAAAGTGGCTTGGCATTATCCGTGCCATATTTTGTGGAGGTGTTAGGGAACAAGTAAATATTCGGCATTAAAGTAACCCCTGTCTGATTTAGTGTTGGCGAAAGCTCCTTTGTCGGGATCAAAATATCAAATTTAACTTTATTCACGCCAGACAAAGGAACAAGGTTTTGAATTTGCTCCACCTTCACCTTCAGCTCCTGCCATGCTTCATTAATATTGCTTCCGCTTATGTCAGCATTCAGCTGCAGCGCTTCAAGCTGCGCATTATGCTGCATCGCCGGCACGCCAAACCCGGCTTTATAGGTTCCGCCGTTCGAAAACCAGTTTGCATCAGCAGGATCAGCAAAGTCCAGTTCCTTTACAATAGACTCCATTAATATAGTAGCCTGCAATTGACGCTCTAGAACGGCACCATTCGTAAAGCTTGCTTTTACATTAATCGTTACCGTTTGTCCATTATGTTCTGCGGCAGGAATCCACTCTGCTTCGTAGTAGCCAGTTAACGGATTCAAGTTCATTAGCTGCCCCGGGCCATTATTAATCGAATAGGCTACACTTGCTGTAGGATCATTATAAGCGCCTGCTCTTATTGTAATCGGCCCTTTTACAATTGTATTATTTGTCGGGCTTACGACATAGAAGTAAGGTTCTGCTGCAGGATCAGCCTGAACATCAAGGTTGTAGACTCCTGTTAAACGATCACCGAATGCAGTGAAATCATCATTGTAAAATGAAATAAAATCGTCCAGCATTTCATGGTTCCCGTATAGAGGGTGGTTGCGGAACGGCACCCAGAAGGAATTAGCCGCGCTGTTCGTCCAGGTCAAGGCATAAGCGATACGCTTTGCTCCCTCGTCAGCCTTTAAATCATTCAACCAGTCTGTCCACCAATTCAAATTCGGATTGCCGCTTAAACTATGACCATTGCTAACTCCCAGTTCCGTAATCGCAGCGATTTTCCCTTTATCCTCAGCCAATTGCGAAAGCATACGTGAATCTTGGACAAGCTGATCTCTAAAAAGCTGATTATAGCTGCTGTCATAAATATCAAAGCCAAGCACATCCACATACTCATCGCCAGGATAGCGGTATAAATACTGTTCCGGGTCGCCATTGAAAAATCCATTTGGAGAAAAAGCGTACAAAAAGTTTCGAACCTGCTTGATATCTCTTAAATACTCAACGGTAAAGCGATATATATTCATATATTCATCGTTCTTTGCGTGCTGAGCCCCCCACCAGAACCAGCTTCCGTTATGCTCATGGAAGGGTCTAAAAATAACAGGGATTAAGGTTCCCTCGGAATCAACAAGGCCACTCGCAAGCTCTGCAATATTATCAAGAAAAGCTAAATACTGCTGATGATGGCTGCCGCCAGGCAATATATGCTCGACTACTCTCGTTTTATCATTAAAATTACCACCGCTTACGAAGTTAGGCATATGGGAGCTCAACGTAATAATGCCATTTCTTTCGTAGGCAAGCCTCATAACCTCTCTCATAGACTCTATCGTATACGGCTCGCCGTAACCCTCAAGGGAATTTGTATCCCAGCCATATACTGCTGGAAAAGCGCCCACTGAATCTTTTACATCAGATTGTGTCCCGTTGTTTTTCGTAATCGTTGCTCCGCGTGTCGTAGAGTTTTGATGCCCAAATAAAAGATTATTGCCGCTTATATTGGTAAGATAGGCGAACAAGGATCTGGTCTCAGCCGTCGCATTGCGATCTACAAGCTTGACCGGGCTCTTATCGAAGTCTTGTGTATCGATCAATGGCTGGCTATTGTCCGGCAGCACGCCCGGAGCCTCACCCTCCTCACCGCCAAGAGGCTTATTCAACACCTTGATATTATCAATGTAAATGGGTCCGTTATACATAAGGCCATCGGAGGTATAAACGACATTTAATATATCCCCGGCCTCATGACCGCCAACCAGCCTGCTGTATACCTGCAGCTTGCCATATTCCTTGCCGTCTACCACTACTCGTTCAAGCTCGCTCACCTTGGACACACTATCATTTTGGCCAAACCGGATCCAGCCCGGATCAACCGCAATATAAGGCTTAATGTTGACATTCCCGTACAATTGAAGATCAAGCAGCGACATATCCATGTAGACATCGAATGTAACGGTAGTCGCTTGCCCGATATCCGGGATAGACCTCCACAGCTTCAAGTCCTGCCATTTTGATATTTCCGTTATTTGCGCATTGATTTGCAGAGCGCCTCCGCCTACTGCTGTTGAATGCTCAATAGTTGGAGCAGGGAAGCCTGCTTGAAAATGACTTCTGCTCTCCCAGCCTTCCAGTTCCTCGTCGAATGTAAACTCAGCAATAACATAATCAGGCTCCGGCTCAGGAGTAGGGATAGGGCTAGGACTTGGGCTAGGGTTGGGACTAGGAGTAAAACTATTAATTATTCCCGACGCAGTTCCTAGCAACGACTGCCCAGCTTTTATAGCTGAGCCATTGAACTCAATGCCAGCAAGAATGGAGGACGTCTTAATGGTACCTTCGCTCGCAATTACAGCTCCCTCAGCAGCTTCTTCCACGAGCAGCTCCGCAATAACAGCAGCTTTCTGAATGATAACCTGTGCCTCACCAGCAAGGATTAGCTTCTTAATGCTTGCCCCTGGCAGGATAGTTATTTTACTATTGGCACCGGTATAGACCTCTTCATACTCCCCTTCCAAAAGAACATCGCTGTCTTCAATTAGAAGCTGACCAATGCGTGTCTCGTCACTGGATACTATGCGAACGGGAAGAGAGCGTTTATTAACGACCGCTTTATTAAGCGTCGAATGGCGAAACACGATAGAATGATCTCCCCCACCGGCAATAAACACGTTTCCATCAACCTTTACATCGTTTAATACTGCCTCGCCTTCCCCTATACCTGAAGAAAGATAAAGATTGCCCTCGATACTGGATTTAGCAAGCGCAACGCCCGCTTTATTAATAACAGCATTGCCTGTCACTTGCAAATCCGAATATTGTCCAGGCTGATAAAGCAATGCCCCAACGATACGATCAAGCATCGTAATAAATTCAGCCCGCGTAATGCCCGCATGAGGCCGGAGTGAGCCATCCGCGTAGCCATTCAATACGCCTTCCGCCAACAAAGCCTCCAAGGCTGACTTAGCATAAAGGCTTATTTGAGAAGCATCTGGATAGGCTGCACTTGAACTGGACTGCGCATACTGCAATTCAAATGCTTGAGCCAGCAGCATAGCGGCCTCTTCTCTTGTCGCCTTGCGTTCAGGTTTTAGACTCCCAGTAGGAAAGCCTTGTACATAGCCTAAGGTCTGTGCCTTCAGCAGCTCGCTAAAGTACCAAGCGTCAGAGCGAACATCTACAATTGGAGTATTTTCTAATAGCTCATCATCAGTATGCAAAGGACCGCCTAATACACGGTTAATAATCGTTAAAGCTTCGGCAAGAGAGAGAGGATTATTCGGCTTAACGGCACCATCGCTATAACCTTTAATGATTCCCGTTGATACCCATCGATCCATGGCAGATTTAGCCCAATGAGCCTGCAGCTCATCCTTTTTTGCTTGAACAGTAACTGGAATGCAGCTGGACCAAATAAAAGTAAGCGCTATCAAAAATACAAAACTTTTACGCCATCTATTCATTACCCACATCTCCAATCGATTATATAATTAAACGCCCAATTTTTTGCGATACTCCATTGGACTATATCCGAAATGCTTTTTATACACTTTGGCAAAATGAATATAATCCTCATAGCCAACCTCATGAGCCACCTCATACGTTTTGAGCAGGGTGCTCTGAAGCAAGCGTCTCGCCTCCTCCATACGCAAATAGACCGTGTAGCTGCCTACGGTCATTCCTGTTTCCTGTTTAAACAAATCGGACATATAGTTGCGGCTCAGCATAACGGATGCGGCCAGCTGCTGATAATTGATTTTTTCCTTATAATGCTGCTGCAAAAACTCTTTCATTTGCTCGATCACTTTTCGATTCGGCTGATCCAGCGCATTTCCGGCCATTTCCAAAAAAGACTGCGCCCCTTCCTCAAGCCGGCGAACCGCGCACAAACGGAAATAATGCCTGACCTGATCAATAGCCAATAGAGGCTCTCCCAACCCGCGATCAACACCTTCAAACAAAGCAATTTCTAAGTTTTCCAGCTTCATTTCCTCAGCAAGCAAATTAAGCCACGCCATCGACAGGGCATTCAGCAAATAATGCCTGCCTTGTGTCCACTGCATAAGCGTATCAAGAGCATCTACGATTAATAAAGGCATTGTCTCATGCTGTACTGTTTTAATCGCATCCATCCATTTCGTTAACAGATCCCTATGACTAGGCAAATGCTGAAGCAGTAATTTATGCGCTGCATTGTAGCGAGATTGCTGCAGCTTGGCATCCGATTTCAATAACGTAGCATGAAGAATGTCAGGATCAATCGGCTTAAGGATGTAATCTACCGCTTCCAGCTGAATACTTTCCTTTGCATAGCTGAACTCATCATAGCTTGACACCATAATGCATACCATCCATGGATATCGTTGGCGTATTTGTCTGAGCAATTCAATCCCGTCCATCACAGGCATCCTGACATCTGTAATGCAAATGTCTGCATAATGCTGATCCAGCCAATCCAAAGCAAGCTGGCCATTGGAAGCTGTCCCCGCCACTAGAAATTGATCATTTCTACCTTCCACTTGTTTGCTCAAGCTGCTGCGAATGAGAGGTGAATTATCCACAATAAGTACACGATTCATAATGAGATCATCTCCTGTGCTTCTGACTTTTCATCTTGTATAAAAGGAAATGTTAACTTGATCAGCGCGCCGCCCTGCTCCAAATTGCCAACCTGCAACCCAGCCCAGGCCGGCTTGTAATACATCCTAAGTCTGTAATGTACGTTAGACAGCCCTAATGACTTCTGCCGTTTGTAATTATCGACTTCAGCCGCTACGGATAAGCGCTGTCGGATATCTGCCAGCCGATCTGCACTAAAGCCAGTGCCATTATCTGAAATAAGAATGCGAATAATGCCATCGGAAGCGTCATGTTCCACTCTCACACAAATATGGATAGCCTGCCCTGTCGTTTCAACGCCATGCTTGATCGCATTTTCTACAATAGGCTGTACGATAGCCTTTAAGCATGGCGCTTCTCCCAGCACGGAGGGGCAATGAAGCTCCCACGTAATATCATCTTCATACAAGGTGCTCATAATGTTCAGATAGTCCAGCAAATGATTCATTTCATCGTTAATCGTAACGCAGTTGTTCTGATAGTTGGATGTGTACCTCAGCATATTCGATAACGACAAGGTCGTGCTGCTAATCTCCTTATGGCTTGCTAGAGTCGCCATCGAGTTAATAGATTCCAATGCGTTATACAAAAAATGAGAATTAATTTGCGATTGTAAAATAGACAGAACAGCCTCCTGCTGATGCCCCCTGCTTTCTGCCAGCTGTACGATAGAAGATTCCAGATGATCAAGCATTTTGTTATAGGATCTGCCAAGATCCGTGAGCTCGTCATCCCCCTCCAGTACAACCCGCGATTGCAAATTGCCTGTTTGGGTTTGCGACATTACCCTTCTTAACCGTAATATGCGGCTAGTAATAGAGGAGGAGAGCGCGATTCCGACCGAGGTTGCAACAATCAAGCTGGCAGCAACAATCATAATGATCAAATCGCGAGTCCGGTAGACACTTTGAGCAAGCTCCTTATAAGGAACGACAGCGACGCTTTTCCAATTAGTATAGGGAATCGTTTCAAATATGACCATCTCGCCTGCTGATTGATGAAACCATGCTCCTGAAGGGCGATTGAAAATAGGCTCCCTCCATTCGTCATCCATGCTTGTCATCATCAGCTCTTCATTCGGATGAGCCATTATGACGCCATCTTCATTGGCGATAAATCCGACGCCAGTTTTTCCAAGCTGGATTTCATTTAAAATAGCCAAAGTAGGCTGCAAGGAGATGTCGATTTTAATAAATCCGTTCGAATTGCCGTAGCGCAGCTTTTTCACCAAGGTAATGACCTGCAGCTCTTCAATCCCGCCGTTGGCATTTACATAATCTTTGCTATTTCTAATATAAGCGGACAGCTTTCTGGAGAAAGGCACATCCAGGAGCTCCGGCTCGTTCATAGCTGTATAGCCTTTTTTCAAGCCGGGAGAACGGGAATAGTGCATCTCATTGCCGTTTTCGTTAAGAAAGGTAACCGACATTATTTCTGGATGACTGGCAATCAAAGGATTAATATATTTTTCTTCTACCCTGCGGAAGCGAAGCACAACATCAGCTGTCTTGCCAACCTCGGCCTGAAGCCAATTGGAAAACTCCGTGCTTGAGCCGAGCAGAAAAACGCCTTGCTCATATTGATTGAAATATCGGTCAATGTTTAGATTCACCTGCGTCAGAATCTGGCTGCTGAATCGCTCCACATCTACTCTTATGTTTTTGGACATTTGATTAATGGCGAGCCATCCAATCGAAATCGTTGCCAGCGAGATCACTATGATCAGGATAAGTATAAATTTCTTCCTAATTGAGCGAATTCTATTAAACAATGTCCTCATGCTCCTCTCCACATGCTCTTTAAAGATTAGTACGTGGAAGAGATTGTGTAAAGATTAACCTTTCACCGAGCCAAGCAGTGCACCCTTAATGAAATGCTTTTGCAAAAATGGGTAGACGATCGCAATCGGAAGCGTTGCGGTAACGATCGTGGCCATCTGCAGACCTTGCGGCGATGTATCGATTAAGTCCAAGCCGCCCGACGCGGCTAATGCATCCGTCGTATTATTTTGGGCCACTAATACATACAGGTATAGCTGCAATGTCCGAAGACTGGCATCCGTTATATACAGCAGCGGTGTATAATAGTTATTCCAGTGGCCTACGGCATAAAAGAGCAGCAAGGTTACCATAATCGGTGCCGACAATGGAACGGCTATCCGCCAGACGATGCCATACTCTGATAGTCCGTCTACCTTGGCTGAATCGAACAGCTCCTCGGGCAGCCCGCGAAAAAAGGTAATGCACAAAATCAGGTTAAAGGCCGATATCGCCGCTGGTATAATTAATGACCAAATGGAATTCATCATTCCCATCGATTTAACAACCAAATACATCGGGATAACAGGAGCATTAAAAATCATTGTGAAAATAATAAACAGCATGTAGGGTTTCCGGCCTTTAAGATCAGTCTTGGACAACGGATAGGCAGTAAGCGTTGTAAGCGCCAAATTAATAATGGTGCCCGCTACTACTACAATCAGCGTTATTTTAAGCGCATTCCAAAACAACGTATTGCGTATGACAAGCGCATAATTATCCAGATTCATATTAACCGGCCAAATTCTTACCATGTTATGGGTAAGTGCATAAGTCGAGCTAAGCGAACCGGAAATAACATGCAGCAGCGGAATAACTACAATTGCGCTGATCAAACACAGAAAGATAATATTCACAATATCGAAAGCTTTCGCTCCAATTAATTTATTCATCCTCTTACCTCCTAGTACAATCCTTCATCTGTCAACCATTTGCTGATCTGATTAGCTGCAATCAACAATATAAACCCGACAATCGATTTGAAAAATCCGATCGCGGTCGTCAGACTGTACTGGCCGTTCATAATGCCTGCCCGGTACGTATACGTGTCTAATACGTCAGCTACGCTATAATTGGCAGGGGTCAAAAATATATATATTTGCTCAAAGCCTAAATCAAGCACATGTCCCACCTTCAATAAAAGCAAAATGACAAACGCCGGAAGGATGCCCGGGAACGTGACGTGAACGAACTGCTTCCAGCGATTCGCTCCATCCATGCGCGCCGCTTCATATAAGGAAGGACTAATACCTGCGATAGCCGCCAGAAAAATAATGGAGTTCCAGCCCATTTCCTTCCACATGCCTGCACCAACGATAATGGAGCGAATGTAGCTGTTATTTTGCAGAAAATGAATTTTTTCGCCGCCCAAATCAGCAATAACACCATTAACCATCCCCATCTGCGGCGATAACAGCATGTAGATAAAGCCGAATACAATCGTCCAGGACAAAAAGTGAGGCAAATACACAATTGTCTGCACAGTGCGCTTGAATATAGATAACCGCACTTCATTCAGCAAGCATGCAAGTAAAATCGGCGCCGGAAAGGAAAAAATCAGCTGGTAAAAACTAATAATCAACGTATTGACCAGCAATCTTTTGAACTGCGGATAGGAAAACAGCTGATCAAACCATTTAAGCCCAACCCAATCGCTCTGCCATATTCCTTTGAATATATTAAAATCTTGAAAAGCGATGATGCTGCCAAAAATGGGGACATATCGAAATACAACAAAGAAGATAAAGCTTGGTATTAACATCATATAAAGCGGTTTGTTACGAAGCACATATTTGAAAAATGAAGATAATCGTGATTTGTTCATACTGGAAGCTGCCAGCGAATTCTGTTCTAAAGTGTACTGCTCAGCCATGCTCTCTCCCCTCTCCACCCTATTGAGATTGTCGATTAATTGTAGATAGGGCAACAAGCAATTGAAAGGGATGCTACTGCGATCAAGTTTGGGATTCCGACCGCTGTTGCTTCTCCATTCCCAATCTTGCTCTCCGTTCTCCTTTCTTATTGCTTATCAATAGTTGCCCACAATTAATCGATACTCTCCTATTTCTCATCAGGTGATAAAGTCCAGGGATAGCACTGGAGCTGTGCTGATCCCTTTACTTTTCACACTTGTCTAACCGTTCTATTATTTATTTTCATTGTACCAATCGGTCATTTCCTTAATTGCGTCATTGCCGCCCTGGCTGCGCCACTGTGCTACGAACTCGTCAAAGTAGTCGAGCGGCTTATCGCCAAGAATAATTAGTGTTGCGGCCTCCAGCCATAGCGAGCCTGTGTTTTTAAGCTCCGGATTGTCATTGTAAGCTTTCGGAACAGGCATTGCAGCGGTAGGATTAGGCAGTCCTTCCTTCAGGGCCACGTCGATTCCTTGCTTCATTGCTTGGAAGCCTTCCTCACCTTGCCTTGCTTTCTCTACCTTCTCGCTAAAGCCATGAATCCCAAATGCTGCTCCGCGCCAATCCCAATTTTTGGACTTGTCGGCTTCCATATCATAAGTATAAATCTCGCCATTTTTCGTATAGGTTTGACCCTCCAAGCCTAGCGCCGACCAAATTTGCCCTTCGTCAGAGATTAGCCAATCGTACATGCTGATGATCGCTTCCGGGTTTTTCGCCGTATCAAAAATAATAAATGTTTTATTGACAGCCGTCTCCTTCACGCCAACCGGGCCTTCATAGCCTACTCCTTGAGGTGTTGGAATCGCGATGACTTCCGTCTTTTTATCCGGCAAAAACTCGAGCAGCTGATTTCTCCAATGATAGCCGTTCTGCGAATTATGCACCCATGCTCCAACCAGATCGGAATTAATCTTCTGTGTCCAGATTTGGCTTGAATTTGTTAAAAACTCAATGTCCAGCAGCTTTTCTTCATACATTTTTTTAAAGAATGCCAACGCCTGCTTCATATTTGGATGAATGATGCCAGGAATCATTTCATTCTCGTACATGATCGTCGAATCAGGGTTTACACCAAACATGCCGAATAGGTTATCGCCCCAGCTCAAATTTTCACGCATCGAGAACGGAATTTCATCCTTCTGCTTGTTCCCGTTAGGATCGTTGTCACGGAATGCACGCAGCATATCGAGGAACTCATCTGATGTTTTTGGAATGTCTAAATTCAAAGCATCCATCCAGTCCTTGCGAACAAAAATCATTTTGGCGGCAGCAGCTGCAGTCGGCTGCGGTATGCCCATAATTTTTCCTTGGACGGTTACCGCATCCCAGCTGGATTGCGGTATTCTTTCTAATAAATTCGGGCCATATTCCTTCAGCAGATCATTCAGTACGAGCGCTTTGCCGCTGGCTACTGTCTCATCGCCTGCAATCCCCCATGTTTGAAACACATCTGGAATGTCCCCGCTTGCAATTTTCAGCTTCAGCTGCTCAGCGTACCCGGAATGTGTAATGGCTACCGGATTAACATCCACTTTTGTTTTTTCAGCCATATATTTGATTACATCAAGCTCTTTTAATTTTCCAGTAGGCATCGGAATGTTATGGTCAGAGAAAAAAATCGTAAAGCTTGCCGGCTCCTTAGAGGTGGCAGCCGGCTGATCAGAAGCAGGCGCCTGTGTGGAGCCCGAATCAGCTGACGGCTGATTGCCGTTTTTATTGTTACTTCCTTGCCCGCAAGCAGATACGATAAAAATAAGCGAAAGCAAAAGCAGTAGTGGTACTTTAACCAATTTCTTCAAAGAAAAGACCTCCCAGTATAGGTTTTTAATGCTAGCTTGTTATGTTCGGAGCGATTGGTAACGTTTTGCTCCTTCTATTTATAATCATAAATAACGTCCAGCTCATTTCACAGTTGGTCAAATACTGATCTAGTAGGGTTTTATACAGATATTTAATCGGCAGATATCATGCAAAAACTTTCCCCTGCAAAGAAAAAAGCTGCTCCGTTCGGGGAATAACCCTTCCCCTACTTACGGAACAGCTCTCTATGTGGCTGCTAAACGATATACAATTCCAGATTCATCAAGCTGGCTGTCTTTTTCAGTTGGCTGTTCACATGGCCAACGCCCAGCGCGAAATGATGTGTCGGACCTGCCATGCACCAGGACTCCACAAATTCTGCCGTGCCTCTGTTAAAATTACATCTCGTATTTGTATTTCCTGTACGCGGAATGGCTCCTTTGATCGACTCCCCTTCAGTAGCAATAAGACGATAGCTTCCATCTTGATTTTGCGAAATGGACAGCAGCGTGACAGGTCCTGCCTTAATGCTGAATTCCACGCCGATACCGGAGCCGCTTTTGCCATGAAAGAGGTCAAGGCCGCGAATAATAGGACGTCCATCGCTAATATTGACATGATGCGGGCCATCATGGCCAACCAAAACAATATCGTCATGAAAATCACAAGGGTGCAGCTCCGAGAAGGAGCCCCCTGCTCCAAGCCGATCCATGATCATCATCGCCGCACAAGTTTTCAAGTCGGCCTCGCCGGCAAGCGGCACTCCCTTGCCCGTCAACAGTGAATTGCCGAGCGTCATATTGGAAGCGATTCTTTCATACTCATTGCCGTCCAGTCCGCGGTAATAGTAAGCCATCCCCACAAGGTTCTGCTCTACAATCAAGCGGTCCATGCCAACCGCCACCTTGGCCGCCCACTCCAAATCCTCCGGCTTCACTAATCTTGTAATCGGATCAATATAAGGCTCGGCAATTTCAAATACGCTATGAATTTCATCGAGCTTATCGTTTATCTGCTGTTTGGTTGCACTATGGACCATTTTGGCCAGATCGCACATTTCAAGCATTTGCACATGAGAGCCGAAAGAGGCAGTAAAAGCGGTCGGATCAGAATGCATATCGTACATGCCTTCGTAAGTGTGGCCTAAATATCCTATTTTAGAACGCTTGAACGCACGCTTTACACTTGCTGCCCGGCACCACTCCTGAAGCTCCCTTCTCGCTCTAGGGTCTTCGTTCAACGTCCCCACGACCATGCCCGCGGCAGGCTTGCCTGTTCTCAGCAGCACTCCGCTTACTTCCGGGAGCGCACATACATTATCATTCACAAGCTGCATATACGTTGTCGTATTTGCATAGTCGAGTGCATGACGCGGCTGCAAGGCAACAAGCACAGTCGGAACCTCTGCATTCGTAATGACACCCGTTGCGACAGCTGACGTTACATACGTGCTTAAGTAGCAAAAGAGCAAATCGAGATCGCTGTTTTTCAGCTTTTCTGCCGCTGTAAAGGAGGTGGCCATATCATCCACGAAGCCTGCTGATACTATCTCTACCTCATAGCCTTCTATAATTTGCTCGAACTGTCTGCCATACCCCTTCAATTCCTCCTCCAGCCCTGGAAATTGGCTCCAATACAACCTATGGCCAATCGTAACAATCCCGATTCTAGCTTTTTTACGAATGATACCCATAATAAATTCTCTCCTTTCTTATTTTGCCTGTTCAGCGGAATATCGAATGATTTGTATGCCAGTTAACCCATAAGCTATAAAGAAATAATCATCCGTCCAAGCAAGAGTATCCTCTGTCCTCTTGTTGTACCAGCCAGGGTATAGCATTCCTTTCTCTGGCAAACGGCGGCCGGAAAACGATTCTTCGCCGTAACTGTAATCCATCTCGCCCTTTGGATGATGATGCGGCCCCAGCAAATTTCTGAGCGTATTGATGACTATAATTTCGATTTCATTTTCTCCCGCAGTTACCATTGCTGTAATATCTGCATTAAACGGTTTCCACGCCAGCTTGGCGGCTTCCTGACCATTGATTCGAATGACCGCCATGCAAGCTTCCAGACCAGATAGAGCAATCCCAATTCGCTCAGATGCCTCCAGTCGATCTGATAAAACTTTTGTCCTGTACATCATAGCTCCTGAATAAAAAGGGTAGCCTGCCTCGGGCCAGCTTGCGCCATCGTTAACAGTTTCCTCTCCGATATACATATCCGGTTTCAAGCGAATACAGCGATCACGCTGTGGTTTGTCTGACACAGCCCAGTAAACTGCAAAATCTCCGATTAGATAGATCGACTCCAGCTCTACACCGGGAATGTTTTGAAAGCGATTGGCGTGAAAAAAATTCGTTTTTTTCAAAGGCTTAAATTCCCGCGAAATTTCTATTTGGTTGCTGCCTTGAACAATATAAGAGCTAATATCAACGGGAAGGAAAGACGGGTCTGTGTAATAAGGAAGCCCCTCATAGCAGACATCTCTATCATTCACCCTGATCGTATAGTCCTTCGCATGCTCAATAACCGCTGCTATATACGAAGGGATGGACTCAGCTTGAAATTCAAAGCATAAAGAAACTGGCCCCTCGTAGTCTTCCTCCGTTAAAATCTCCTGAACCGCAATAACAGGAATAGCGCTGGAATACAGCTGACTGCCTTTTCTATAGCGGCAAAAATCTAATGTCAGCGCGTTCGGATTCACCCGCTTCATCGTCATCTGCCCAGCAGGAATAACTATGGTGTCTGTAATTAATTGTTCAGTTACGGTTGAAGTTGTTAGACTCGCAAACGCTTCGGATGCCGGGTTAAACAATAGCACTCTCGATTCCCAAGGCTCCAGCGCGAAGCTTACCTTCACCCCTTCGCAGCCAATTTGTTCATTCCGCAGTCTGCTCAGCTCGCCATTATCCAGATGATATTGCTCGGCCGACTGGTACTCTTTTGCATGTAAAACAACGTTAACCTTACACTTCTCATTCGTATTGATCATATAAACCATCTGCTGATCTTCAAGACTCCGTTCCTGTATCCATATGGACTCCAAGCCTTGTTCAGCAGTAATCCGAATTTTGCGGTCAAGCCATTTATCTGCCATTGCTTTTAAGGCTTCTATTGAGTGATCTATCAAGATCGCTTTATCCTTCAAGCGGCGAAGCGCTTCTGACGGCTCGCAATCTACCAGTTCAGGGAACGATGAAGTCGATGCCAATATCCCGCCCCCGTCAACAAACTGCTCAAGCAAGCGGAGCGTTGATTCGCGCAATGTGAAAAGCATAGGCAAAATAATGATTCGATACGACATCTGTCCAATGTGAAGCTGACCGTCTGCATCGACATACGCTTTTTGCTCCATCACATGCTCATCGCCATAGTCGTAGCCGATTTGAGCCGAAAGCAAATTGCCGCTTAGCTCCGTCAAATGAGCATTCATAGCAAACACATCTTCTGTTTTCCGCTCGCCGAAGTCATGCGGCTCATAGAGGCCATAAGCAGATTCGATTGGATGCAGAACGAGCACATCAGCAGCGAATTGTCCCTGATGCAGCGCATAGCTGAGTCGGGCGAAATAATCGGCCGCATAAGCATATTCGCCCCACCATGGCTGCTGTTCTGACAGATGCGGGACATAGATGCGCTTGCGTCTGCCGCGCATGGAGTAGAAGGAGCCATGCAAGCAGCGATGATTAATGCCTAGAACGGCCATGTATTCAGCGATTCGCTTCTGATCCTGGAACGTAAGCCCTTGCGAGCTGACTCCATACATTTCTGACAGAACCGTTTGCTTCCCTTCCTGATGAGCGACGCTCGAGCATTGCTTCGGTGTCATAATAAAGGGAATGCTCATCTCGCCGGATCGATCCAGCGCTGTCCATCTCAGATTGCCTGTCAAATGATCAATGCCCGGCAGATGCATATAAGAGTACAGCGGCATAGCCGACACGGTAAGACCAATTTGCGAATCAAGCCTATCCTCTCCCATTAGATGGCCGCTGAATTGAAGCCCTCTTTCGTCACACCAATGAGAAACCTGCTCGAAATAAGCCTCTATAAACATTTGCAGCAGCGTTCGCCGGTAATGATATCTCACCTTATACGAAGTATCTGAACGTTGAAACAATGCAGGTATATGTTCCTCCAAACGATACCCCCACATTTCCTTAAATCGAATAAGCAATGGCTCCGACCAAGGCATTTGATCCGGGGAAAACTCGGGCTCATCTACCCACACAGAAAAAACAGTTTTGCCGAAATCTTCATGCAGCTGCTGCCATGCCTCATCGTAGGCTTGCTGCAAATAAGAGCTGACTGCTTCATAATCCAGTAAATTGATATAATTATTTCTGAATCTTCTGACATATTTGAACTGATTATCCTTATACAGAACTTGATCGTCCGGCTCCATTTCCTCATTGTCATGCAAGGCTGCTATTACACAAGCCCGATGCTCAGGCTTTAATTCCGGAATACCGCCCGGCATATAGCCGGCCTGCAGATAAACCTTCATTCCAAGCTTGCCGGCATGGTCGACAATGGTACGCATTCTGGCATGGAATTCCTCACTCAAATATTCCGTGTTCAAGCCATCAAAGGTTCTTGCGATAATCGAGCCGCATCCAGCCTTATCCATATTGTCCAGCTGCCTAATCAGCTCTTCATCCTCTAAGCGGTCATTTAAAAACCATAGATTTACACCGCGGTATTGCTTTTCTGGTGTCTTAACGGGAGTAAATGACACTGCTGCCCCTCCTTCATCCGAGTAGAATGCCTTAATCATAGAGGATGGCGCTGCCTCAAAACAATGAACTACGTTTCTGTTTTTTGAGTAATTTTACGATTCAAGGTGAAACGGCTGTCGCCGTCCTTATGGCGATCGATCGCGTGTTTCGTATTTTTTGAAACCCTGCGTTTCTATTGGCTTGAATATGCTATATTATCAAGATAGAACGTCCCTGTCGTCCTTAATCGAGGACGTACGGTTTCTTCGAGAATTCTAAGAGCAAGTTTATAGTGAAAACTTATAAATTCTTAGAATTATAGAAGAAACGCTAAGCGACCTTAGCCTAAAAAGACGTCGTTATAAGGGGGGAAAGCCTGTGTTGGAGCCAATCGCTGTATACTATGAGTATTGTGATTTTGATTGGAAGGTTACCGAGAGAACGATAGAAAATCATCTACTTATTTTTATAACAGATGGCATGATGGACTATTTTGTAAACGGAGAAAAATTCACATTATGCAAAGGGGATGCCTTGTACGTTCCGATGGGAGCTCTCCGTTCAGCCAGACATATGGCTAAGCAGAAACACGAAATGTATGTCGCACATTTCCATTACGAGAAGGAATCTTACACTCTTCCGGTACTAGAAGAGTCGTTGGGCCGCCAAGCCGCAATATTTAATCAAGCCTATTATAGCCAGCGCTTTTCCCTGCTTACCCAGCAATGGCTACGCAAACATAACTTTTATCAGGTCGCATGCCACTATAATTTATTAGAGCTGCTTACACTGCTTAATATTGAGCTAACCCACCAGGAAAACCCTGCTGCCAACAATTTGGTTATGCAAATTCAAGAATATATCGCAGACCATTACCGTGAAAAAATCGAGCTGAAGAAGCTCGCCAAGCTTGTCGATCGCACGCCCAGCTATATTAGTACGGTATTTCATACCGTAACGGGACAAACCATTACCGAATACATACAGCAAATCCGTCTATCCGCCGCTCGTGATTTGCTTACAAAGTCTCATATGACCATCGGAGAAATATCCAATTATCTCGGCTTTTGCGAGCAATCCTATTTCAATAAAGTGTTTAAAAAAGCGATAGGCGTACCCCCGTCTGCTTTTATGAAGGAGCATAAGCAAAAATCATCATTCCAGTCAAGATGAAAAACGTGGACCTTTTTGATGTTCCCGTTGAGAAAGCTATGAATGAGGACAATTAATTTCTCGCTGGCAGGGTATCCCTTACGGCCGCTGTTGTCTTCACGAAATTTTGTTATAAGTTAATGAATAAGCGGATATTTCGCGCAGACAAAGGCGGACGCTATCGCTCCTCCAGTGGATACCCTGCCCACGTGCATTTGTCCAATCTTCCTTTATAGCAACTCGCGGGACCTCTTAGAGTCCCATTTTTGTTTCCGCATGAACTACCACATATAGTAAAACTTTTAGCGCTGGAGTATAATCAACTTGCTAACATTACCCAACAAGTACCTCAGCCGATGGGGAATTAAAAAGGTGAGTATGTGAGAAGTTTTATTTCTCTTTTTATTATTTTTATACTTATTTTGACTGGATGTAGTGCTACAGGTCCTAATCTTTCGGCAGCCTTGGAGGATTCACACGCGCAAATTGTAAAACTTCAAGAAGAAAACGAACAGCTGAAAAAGGAAATAGAAGAACTAAAAAATGGTCCTGAAAAGCTTTTGGCACGAGCCAAACATTATTTTGAAAATAAAGACCTCGAAAGCATCAGCTCAACAATGGAAACACTGGCGGATAAGCATCCTGAGGCTCAAGAAATACAGCTTGTGCAAGAGATGATCAACACGCTAACGACTGAAAAAGAAAAAGCTGAAGCTGAGCAAAAAAAGAAAGTTGAAAAAGAAGCGGCTGAAAAAAAGAAGCGAATTGCCGCCGCAACTCAAAAAATGCGCAGTAACCGTGATGAAGTAAACGGGATTACTTGGTATCGGGACAAAACAACGACTCAATATGTGAATGCAAAAAGCTTTCATATTTATTTTGGTAAATATGATGATAACACCGTCATTTCTCCTCGTCTTAAAATCCAATATTTTGGTGACCAATGGGTTTATGTAGATAAATACATTATTAAGGTGGATGACGAAAAATTTGAACTCTATCCCGGGTCCGATATTAAAAGAGACAATGATACTAAAGTGTGGGAGTATTACGACACAAACATGGGGACAAAGGATTGGGAAATGGTAAAGAAGATTATATCCTCCAAAAAAACGACGGTCAGGCACCAAGGCCAATACTATTATGATCACGTCGTTACCGATAAAGAGAAAAAAGCTTTGCAAAACACGCTGGATGCCTATGAAGCGCTCGGTGGAGAAATACCGACCGGCTAATAAATATAAAAACACGGAAGCCTAAAAGTTCCCCTTGTTTTTTAACATTGTGCATTCCCTGGGCATAGGATATCGTATTACTCTTTGAAGGGAATGAGCAGGTTGTATCACACCCCATTCATGTATCCATATGCTTATCCATGTCCACATATTTATAACTGTGGAAGAGCCCCTATCGTTTGGGCGGCACCTCAGCAAATAAACTATGAATACTGGCAGTTTCATCGTCAATTAGCAATCAGGGATAATCGTATTGAATTAAAGGACTATGGAAAAAATCCCTTTGTTATAAATATTGAGGAAGCTGCAGAGCAAAATGATACATTTCGGACCGCTATATGGACGGGTGATCATTTGCAAGTAACTGTAATGAGCATTAATGTTGGAGAAGACATCGGCCTGGAGGTTCATCCGAATGTCGATCAATTTTTGCGTATTGAAGAGGGGGAAGGCATCGTTCAGATGGGGAATACGAGCGACAATTTAACCTTTTCAACAAATGTTTATGAGGATTATGCGATTATGGTCCCAGCTGGAACATGGCATAATTTAACCAATACAGGCAATAAACCGCTGAAGCTATATACCATATATGCACCGCCTGAACATCCATTCGGTACGGTACACAATACAAAAGCAGATGCAATGGCAGCTGAATAAATTGATTTCATAAAAACGGGGCCCGACAAGGTCCCGTTTTGTCCTATTCATCCCATCCATCACTTTGAAATATACATAAATAAACAAAAATGAATATTTGAAACATTCCGATTAACCGCTGCGTATTATTCGTAAAGGAGATGATGCTCATGATTATCTTTGCGATTCTTTTTGTCATATTGGCAATTCTGAATATACTTTTTCCAGCTTTCGGCTGGTACCTTCGCTATGGCTGGATGGTCAAAGGCGCTTCAGAACCGAGTGATGCCTATTTGCTCATGAGCCGAATCAGCAGCATAATCGCCCTGATTGTATTTCTCTTTGTATTTGTCCCCTTACTTTTTTAATTAGGAGAATGATGATATGAGTAAAATGAAGAAACACACCGAACGCTCATCTTTTGTTCTTGATCTGTTTCTAGAAGTAGTAACGCTATTTCCACGTCTAATTATAAACTTTTTCAGATGGTTGTTTTAATCGGATTAGGGTCATATTCACGCTCCTACGTTATAGACGATAACACCGTTTTTCATTCTCTAACGGTCGTAATAGAGCTTATTTCGATGTTTTTGCATACTCTGGATTTTTAACGGTTGTGCCAGCGCTTATTTTGTGTATTTCAATAAATTTTTGCGTTTTTTGCTAAATTAGCTGCTGGTGCAACCGTTAGAATTCCAAACGCCTCTTTTTGATGCAAATAGCCACTGGTACAACCGTTAGAATCAAAATGAAAAGGACTTTCTCACCGAGCTATTAAAATACAATTGGTGATACGATGTTTCGCAGCACTGCGACTACACTCCAGCCAGCAATGTTACATGTTCTGGAATAAATATTAAGATCTGTTTTTACTTCTTCGCCTTCAATCTCGATCTTATATTCATCCCCTCTAAATCCGGGAACTGCATCGATATTCAAAGTTGTCTGTTCAGGGCCGGCACTGGCAAGCGCTGTAGCAACCGCCACATTAAAGTGAAACGGTAACATTTCAATAGCCTCTTTCGTATTTCCGCTAAAGACTTGCTCTGGCTCTGTAATATTCATTAGCTCCTCTTTGAAAAGCGGAGTGTAATACAAGGAACGTAATGATTTTTTAGATGTCATGGTTGCTTTGATCGGGCTCATTAAAGCTGCTGTACGTAGAACATCAAAGCCGCCAACTGCACCGCTAGCAATATAAACCTTTGTATTATGCTCGGCTGCGGTTGCTTTTACACGGTTATATAGCTCAGCGTCCGCAAAAGCACCGATAGACAATACTACCAAGTTGGATCCGCCTTTTAAAATGGTTTCGCTGTACTCTCTCACCGCTTGCGGAGAGGCAGCCTCTGCTATAATATCCGGTTTTAGTGCCAAAAGCTCCTCTATACTATGGCAAGGCTTGCAGCTATGACGATCGGCAAAAGCCTCTGTCCGCAACGGATTCCTCCCCATTGCCCCAACAAGCTCATATTCTGGAAGATAACCGTTATGTAAAGCAGCTGCAACAATTTCATTTAAATATCCGCAGCCTAAAAATGCTAACTTCATTTTTTTCATAGTCTCTACTACTCCTGTCTTTTCTTTTTTATATGCATAGCAAAAAAGCAACCCTGGAATAACCAAGGATGCTTGTAACTCGCTCAAGTTACTTTCAAAATCTATTAGAATCCCTTTTACTTTCTAGGAAATACTCCTGCTGCATGTTCATCAAGCCGCAGTTACTATACTAGCAAGTTATATAGTAATAATCAAGAAGCTAGCTAAATTTTGGAGCATCCAAAGAGAACATAAACTCTTCATTATAAAATACTTCTATTTCCAGATCCTTTTTCGCAGCTTCACTTAAAAGATATTCTTGGCCGGATAATTCCATATGATTGGAGTAGTAAGCCATCGGAATGTATATTTTTTTGATGAAGACTCTTCCTCCAAAACTGAAAAGCCTTTTATCCATCCCCCTACATTATGCCCATGAATTTCTTGTGTCTTTCCTTTAAAAACCAGCCAAAATCCAATTTCATCTTCATTTTCTAATGGAATGTTATTCAATATTACTACGATCCCATATTCCACACCCAAGTATTCCCTTTCATCTTCATTCATACTTACTGATCTCATTTTGATTTCGGAAATCTCAATGTTAGAAGTTTGTAATTTGAATTCAGGTCCATTCATTTGTGTAGGTGACTGCTTATCACATGCTGCGATCGAAAATGGAAGGAACAACGTAAGTATGTAGAAGAGTGATCTTTTAAAATACATTGAAATGTCTCCTATTCCGTTTCGATAATTTACTTCAACAATCCACGTAATAATTTTTGCACGTTGAGTTAATTATATTGCCGCTCAAGGGCTTGGGAAAAAGGCGTGCGGGGCATTGTTGAAGAAATATAATTTTACCATATTTGTTTCAGAATGGGTGTTCAATTTTTGCAACATCTTTTTGTAAGCTTTTGTTATGTCATCTAAACTACTATCACGGTTTAAATGACCCACTACAAACACCCAGTCACATAGTGATAAAAGTGCATATATTATCGTGTACTAACACACAGGAGGTGAGGGCTTAGTGGGTGCTGTAGGTGGTGTTGGTTTTGGTCATAACAACTTTGGCTTTATTCTTGTACTCTTCATTCTTTTAGTTATCATTACTTGTACTTGTGGTTTATTTGGCGGCGGATTCGGTGGATTTGGCTTCTAATTTTCTGAATGCCCCCAACAAGTAAGTTACCTTCTTATACTTTTCGCCCCCAGGCCCATTCTTTGGGCCTTTTCTCTGTACCTTGGCGTGAGAGATGTCGATTAATTGTGGATAGGGCACCAAGCAATAGAAAGGGGTGCCACTGCGATCAAGATTGGGATTCCGACCGCTGTTGTAGTCCAATTTTTTTGATGAAATACCCCCTTTAAAGGATAAAATTGGCCTACAAAGGCGGACGCTGCCGCTTTCTCCATTCCCATTCTTGCTCTCCGTTCCCCTTTCTCATTGCTTATCATTAGTTGCCTACAATTAATCGACAGACTCTTATAGCTCGTCTGTAGGAACTTATTGGACAGCTACTTTCTCTAAAACATTATGGATACAAATGATCCATTACGTCCTTTTTTAATTTTTCGTATTGCGTGTTACCACTCGACATTAATAATTCCCTCTTGTCAGTATTATCGACATTGAATTTGCCTTGTTCCAGGGAGTTTACCCAATATGCTTTTCTTTTATCATCCCATTTTAAAAACAGGACATATTTTCTTTGAGGCTCCATTTTTATATAATCTTCGTAATTGAATCTAGTTACTCCAGGTGCAATGCCATTGCTAACCGTATATGTTGGTTCTAATATTTTAATGATTTCCCCTTCTTTTAACAAAATACCACCTTGTTCTTTATGTCTGTTTTCGAAAACCTTGTTTATTTCAACTTCACTCGCAGTATAGCCAGTGGAATACCCGCTATTTTTATTTATTATATTCTTAAAATTTTCAGTTGCAGTTACTTCTAAAACAATATCAGAATACTTCAATGCGTCGTCGTATGTTTCGAAAATAATATGATCTGCCGAAATGGTAGCAGCTTTTTCTACTGTATTATCGGCATATATATATATGCCTGCAATAATTAGACCTATTATTAACACAGCAGTTTTTATTTTCATAATTCAATACCCCCATCTCGTTGTAAAATCCATCCGGCTCCTTATTTCTATCCTAATCATATCATGGTTTAACGAAGCTTGGGCTTCGAAACTAATAATCATAATATACGAGATTTTGATTTCTTTTTCCGCAATTTGCTCATCAACAACTTGCCTGAAGTCGTTGCAATTAAATAAGCCGAGAGTCCAATCCCGCCCACTGCAGTAATTAGAGATACCCATTCAAGAAATGTGTACGTAGAAATTTCCTTCCAACCAATAGGGGATTCCCAGTCCTTGATAACCAAATTCATACCATAAATCCCAGAAACCACAGTGAAAACAGTTAGAAAGAACAGGAGCATATTCATTCTGGCGGATGTATCTTTTTCTTGACTTTTATATAGTTCATGCAGTGTTTTGTTCACCTCTTTAAAAAGGTTGTCGATATTGAATGCTTCCCGAAACATCTTCGAAAGTTCTTTACCTTCAGATCTTGTACTCACTTCTTGGAAGAAGTACCAGGAGGAAAATAATGTTATGAACTTGATAAGTGACTTGACATATTCATCATCTTTTTCCCAATCGATTTCACTGTATTCATAAGAAATTCGAAGTAACATAATTTTATAGAAGTAATGCAAAAGAAAGTTATAATAATGGGTTCCCATATATTGACTAAGCTCCCTCGATATATCTTTAGGTAGGACGCTTGTTGCTGTTATATATGCATGTTCAGTCACTATGGTATAGGAATTGGGTGCCCATCGATCATGTAAGTGATGATCCAAATAACGTTGGATATATTCAGGATTATTTGCTGAGATGAACTTCTCCCCGGTAGGGGTCCTCCCATCCAGAGTTCCCATTCGATACAATTGATCCTGGGTCATTTGTGATCCTTCCTTGCTGAACAGAAACGCTGAAGCATACATTCTTTCGTCATTAAAAAAGGGGAAAGAACCAAAATACCCCTTCAATTTTTTTTCATGCAGAATAAACCCTTTCAAAAATGGACAAAGATGTTCAAACAAAAGTTCATTAATAGACAAATGACTGCCACTTTCACTACTGACGATAACCGCTCCTTGTTCTTCTTTCAGTTTCGTTTCGACCGCCCTGAAATGATTCATAAAATCGAGAACATCTGAAAGCTCTGTTCCTAAGGTCTTTAATTGGACTCTAACAGTCAAAAAAGCTATTCCGAAAGGTCCTAAAATAATATCTACACTACGGATAAAAAACGGCATGTGAGTACTTCTAAGTTTAAAATTAAATTCCTCCGTGAATGGCTTTGTATATCTGTGAAATCCGTGCTCTTTTAAAGAGCTTGGAAAAATTTTATTTCCGACATAAGGAAGAAAGTTTTGTTCAAGCTCTTTTCCATTAACTACAATTCCTTCTCCGTAAATGTCCATTCCGCTTAATTTTTCATCCATTTGAAAATAGCTATATCCACTTTTTTCCAACGTTTGTGAAAAATCATTCTTTTTTCTGTCATTATAACCAATAGGAAGAATGAACGACATATGTGAACGTTGAATATCCAGTTTATTAATTAAAACAGTTTTTTGCATAAACATACATCCTTCCACCATTGAAAATTGGTTATACGGTTAACAACATATGAAAAAAGAAACACCCTTGGGATATAGATTTTTTGAAAACTGCTGACAATAAATAGTTGCGGTAAAGAATACTTCGCTGAAACAGAAAAATATTCTATTTGATATTAATGCTATTAATCTATACCCTTATTCATAAAAGATAAACCGCAATGATTGTAATTCTTGATAAAACATCTACACAAGTTTATTAATACATGATAAAAGGAACACAAAAAAAGCCTCTCAATAGTTTGGTCAACTAATGAGAAGCCTCTATTCATTTTACCTAATGTGGGGAAAATGTGGGGAATTGCTGTTCCCCACTCCCCAACCCCCTTAAACATCAAGGCTTTTTATCCTATATTACATCATGCCGCCCACTGCTGCATAAGCGGAACTTGTCCCGCAGTTCCTGCGCTTTGTTTTCCCCGAACAACGTTTCACCCGCTTGTATAGCGATTTGCAATTTTCCGAGTGGTACGGTTTTGGTCGCGAGCAACAATTGCACATCCTCGATCTTGCGCCCCGATGCCTGGCAGGCCAATACCATCTGCTGCTTCACGGTTCTGAGATTGTCTTCAACCAGATGCCCCATGACTCCCACCCTCTTTCTACAACCATCTAGTCAAAGGTAATTTCTCTTACGCGCTTGATTTCCGGGATGGCGTATAACGATTCCATCACGTTTTTGGATGTTTTTTTATCGATTTTTAAAATCATGACCGCTGAACCGCCAACTTCGTTGCGTCCCACTTGCATCGTGGCAATATTAATGCCGTTATCCCCGAGCAATGTTCCAACACGCCCAATGATGCCTGGCCTATCCATCTGCGAAATTAACAGAATATATCCTTCGAGTGAAAGCTCAACCGGATAGGGACCGATTCGGACAAGGCGTCCTCCGACGCCGGGCAGAGCAGACCCTGTCACCCATCTCTCCTCGATTGTCGTCTTTAATCGAAGCGTAATGTCATTGGATGAGCTTTGGGTTAACAATGATTTACGCTCCACAAGGTGAATATCCCGAGCTTTTGCCAAGTGAACGCTATTAACGACATTGACTTGTTCCTTGCCGAGATGGTGAGAAAGTATCCCCTTCAGCACATAAGGGATGAGCGGCGATATATCCAGATCGGCAAGCTCTCCTGAGCATTCCACTGTAACCTCGCGTACGGCGCCATCGGTCATCTGGGCAAGCGCATTTCCCAGTTGCTCGCACAATATGAAGTAAGGTTGTAATTTGTTCAGCAGGTCGGTCGGAACGGCCGGCATATTGACTGCATTCTTAAACGGCTCATGCCTCAGAATATGGATCACTTGCTCCGACACGTCAAGGGCTACATTCTCTTGCGCTTCCAAGGTAGACGCACCCAAATGCGGGGTAACAATTATATTGGGATGCTGTAAAAACGGGTGATCCGGCGCCGGAGGCTCGTGTTCAAATACATCAAAAGCGGCACCTGCTACAATCCCTTCATCGAGCGCTTCAACAAGAGCCGCCTCGTCAATAATTCCTCCTCGGGCGCAATTAATGATGCGCATCCCCCGCTTCATGACGTAAAATTGCGGCCTGGCAATCATATGATGCGTTTCATTCGTTAGCGGCGTATGAACCGTCATAAAATCAGCTGTCCGTATAATCTCATCGACTGTCGTAAGCTTAATGCCCAATTTGTTTGCCCTTTCTTCCGACAGAAAGGGATCGTAGCCGATAACGGTCATCCCGAAAGCCGCTGCGCGTTTCGCCACTTCGATCCCGATACGGCCAAGCCCGAGCACGCCGAGTGTCTTGTTTCGCAATTCAACGCCAAGGAATGTTTTGCGATCCCACTGCCCAGCCACAGTTTTGGCGTAAGCTTGCGGAATATGCCGGGCGAGTGCCATCATCATCGCAAACGTGTGCTCGCACGTCGTGACCGTATTGCCGTCAGGCGCATTAACCACGACAATCCCCCGGCTCGTTGCAGCATCCAAATCAATATTGTCCACGCCGACTCCTGCCCGGCCGATGACCTTCAAGTGAACGCCGGCTTCCATGATGCGCCGGGTAACTTTCGTCTGCGAACGGACGAGCAGCGCATCGTAGGAATGGATGATGGAAACAAGCTCCTCCTCGCTAAGCCCCGTTATCTTTGTAACCTCCACATCATTAGCGCTCGTCAGCTGCTGCAATCCAAAATCACTGATCGGATCCGATACCAAAACTTTAAACATCGACATTCCTCCTTCTGTTGATTATGAACACTATGCTTGCAAGTATACCAATAGTTGGACTGGTAATATATATCCATAAATAATGTTTTCGAGCAGTCCAAAAGAATCTATGCGAAACAAACCCGGACACTTCGACACAAAAAAGAAAGAACGGGCTTGGTGACTGTGTGACGCTGCCCGCCGCCGGTCTTTGGCAAATTAAAGGTTATAAACGGAGCTATTTAGTTCTGACCTATCGTTTTCGAGTCTCATACGGGCCAATAACGCTGAAAATATCCTCTATTTCCCACTCAGATATGGCCATGCATACGGATAGGGCCGTTTAAGTCCTCTATTACTGCTCTACGTTTGCACACAATTCTCATCAGGCGTGGAACAGATTAGACAAAGCACACCGCTCCGGTTAAAAAAAACATTCGACCCGACGGGAAGTCCCCGGCTGCAGTGTTCGCCAGATCATTCAGCTACTGGAGTGGGAGGGAAGGTAGCAGATCATCGGCCACTCCAACCAATACTTAACCGATTACAGGCTGCTTGTTCCAAGACTTTCGTTCGATGAACGGATCAGTAGGTTGTAAGCAGACTCAGTGAGTTCATCTTCTATGGGCTGATATTGAATATTGTCGTATACCTCCTATGAAACAAACCGGTATAATAAGATAAGGGAACAATGGCCGCAATAATGTGGCCTTCTGTTTGTCTACGATATATGTTATTGTTGATTATTAAAACACACTGCGTACTAATCCCCCATCTATTCGCAACGCGGAACCATTAATGGCGGAGGAGAGAGGACTACTTAAGAAGGTGACAAAATTTGCAATTTCTTCTGGTCGGATAAGCCTTTGAATAATGGAGGTTGGCCGATTCTCTTTCATGAATCGCTTCTCTGCTTGTTCTATTGTCAGTTTCTCATTTGGATACAGGCTATTTAACATCGTTTCCACTCCTTCTGTCAAAGTGGAGCCAGGCATAATAGTATTAACTGTCACATTTGTTCCTTTAGTCAGTTCAGCCAAACTGCGGGAGAGCGAGAGCTGCATCGTTTTAGTCGCACTATAATGAGCCATTTCTTGGGATGGCATAATCGCAGCCTCGCTAGCGATAAAGATGACTCTGCCTTCTTGTTTTGAATCATTTGTTTCAGGTAGCTGCGAGCAAGTCGTACACCACTCATGATGTTGACTTCAAACAGCTTAAACCAATCTTCATCAGGGATATCAAAATATTGTACAGGCTCAAAAATTCCCAGGTTATTAATAAGAATGTCTACTTCAGAGTACTTCTCAATAACTTCTTGGCATCCTTGTTCTGTTCCCAGATCAGCGACAGCTGCCTGGAGATTAGCATCAGGATATTTTGCTTTTATTTCTTTTATAGTCTGACATTATAGGTTGGCAGTAACAGTACTGGATTCATTGTCATCCACCTCGTTCTCGTTTTCCTCACTATACGTTCTTTTGAGGGGTACGACAACTATTCTGACATAGGGGGCTAGCTAACTGCATTTTGCCAGGCTGTTGAAAAAGGTATATGAAGCCGTCTCCAGATTAATATGTCTTTTTCAACAGCCTGAGGAAATACATTTAGCACTTGATTAGCATAGCTGCGCCATGTGGAAATCATCGCAATGAAATGGTAATGGTTGCCCAACAACAAACACTAGACTATCACCTGAGCGACCTGATATCGTGACTTCGTATGTTCAGCAAATGGTACAAAATCAATCCTCATCGATTGGCAGCACTAATTCGATCATCGTTCCCCATCCAAGCTTACTTCGAATGCGAAAACTATGCTGATTAGCATAAATGATTTGCAATCTTTTGTAAGTATTGTAAAGCCCGATCCGCTTGGGCTCTTCCTCGCTTGTAAATAGTTGCCGCAATTCCATTAAGCGCTGACGATCCATTCCAAGTCCGGTATCTACAATTGCAATATAGAGTTTTCCTTGCTGTTTACGTATTTTAATGCGGATTCTACCGAAGCGTTCGCTTTCCTTAATCCCATGATAAATAGCATTTTCTATCAGAGGCTGGAGTAATAGTTTCATCACGGTTACATACAATACTTCATCCTGATAATCCCATTCCAACTGAAACTTATCTTTATAGCGTATTTTCATAATTTCGGTATAATTATTAGTGTTATAAATTTCCTCTTCTAATGTCACTTTTTTGTTCGAAGTACTAATTGCATAATGAACAACGCCCGTTAGATGGTCTATCATTCGGCTTACTTCATTTTGTCCACCTGTTAAAGCAACTGCTTTCCAAAATATTGTCTGCAATGTATTTGCCATGAAATGCGGGTTAATATTAGATTGCAGCGCCATTAACTCCATCATTTGCAGCATATATTTCTTTTCTGTCAGTTGAATTTTTAGCGAACTACGTTCCACAAACGATTTGATCATGCTTTGCAGAATAAAGCTGTTTTCATCAGTTACTTTCTCCGGCAACTGCGGCAATGGCATTCCTTGCTCCGCATGGCTAATTATTCGCAATATCCGGAAGAGATTACGATGATCACGTCGCGCAATATAGTGGGTTAGAATAATTCCTAATACAAGGGAGACGAGTACAAGTACAATAGTTACATAAAGTAAATTATTAGATAGTTGATAAAACCCTTTTCTCGGAGTTACAGAAATATATTCCAAATCATATTCATTGGAACTAAGTTTAGAAACGACATAGTTTTGTTTGGATATTGCTGATTCATAAATATGTGTTTCAGATAAATCCATATTAGCAATATTAGAAAGTTCCGTATAATCAGTACCGGTCGTCGATGCGATAATTTCTTTATTACTATTCACGATAAAAAGTTGTTGTTGTTTCTGGTAAAGTAACTTTTCCATACTTTGTTCCAGTGCTTTGCTACGTAAATTGGCGACGATATAACCTTCCGTTTTCGTTTGTCCAGGTGCTACGAATCGTCTATACAAAGTAACCACATCCGTCTCACTGCGATCGAATGCATATCTTTTAATTTTGCGTGTTTCAATATCTCGTTCCTTGTTAAATTGCTTCATACTATGGATACGTTCAAGCCAAGTTTTATCGTTATAGGATGTAAAATTCACCCTCCCTTCATTAGATACCAAGAAGTTATTCTTAGCGTTGTCATAATACAAATAAATCGAATGTATATGTGGTCGTATATTGGTTGGAGCATTAATGATCGTCATCACATTACTCAATGCTTCAATATCACTTGGACTAGCCTCGTTGCCTGTCAGCAAAGAGCGTATCCGAGTAATCATTCTCGAATTGTAGTTTAATGTGTAGTGAACAGAATCAAGTTCCTTGAACAACAATTCAATCGTATTGCGTGTTTGCTCTAACATCTTATAATTATTAGTATCAAGCTCATTACGGACATAACTAGTTGTAGCAACAATGGAAAAACCGCCCAATATAATGAGCGGTACTAATAGTGGTATAGTAAATCTTAATAACCCCTTCACGAAAAAAGATTTTTTCATATTTACTCCTTCACCTCTTTCTGGGAGTCAAGATGAGTTTTTCCATTTCGATAATCACCTGGAGTTACTCCATAATAGTTTTTAAAAGCTCTTGTAAAGTTAAAGGAATTACTATAACCGACCATATCACTAACTTCATATATTTTGAGTTGAATATCTGCCAACAATCGAGCAGCTGCCTCCATTCTTACAGTTGTCAAATAATCAGAGAACAACTGACCTGCATGTTTTTTGAAATATTTACTTAAGTAATCAGGATTCATATGAACTTGTTGAGATAGCACTTCTAACGTCACATCTCGATAATGCGTTTCTACATATTGCTTTACTGTGGCAATGACTTTTTCCGTAAAACCACCAGAGGGATCCTGCTGATCTTGCGACTTCTGAGACAGTTCCTCTATATTGTCCAATTCTTCCTTAATATTGGAGAACGCCCGAATCAACTCGTTATAGTTGGTCGATTTCAGCAGATAACGCCTCACTCCCGCCTCGAGCGCTATTTGTGCAAATTCAAAATCTTTATAGGCACTAAAAAATATAATCTGTACATGCGAATTACTAGCATTGAGTTTTAAGGCTAGATCAAGACCGGACATCACTGGCATTTTAATATCACAAAGTACAACATCCACTTCATTATTGAGAATGAAATCATAGGCCTCTTTGCCATTTTCGACATTGCCGACTACACGAAAACCGATAGAATCCCAAGGAAAGTATTTGCACAAACCGTTTCGAATTTCATAATCATCATCTACAATAAGTAAGTTATACATGCTTACCCTCCAAACGCCAGACAAATGCTTTTTCACCGTCTACCTATCACTTTAACCCACAATTTAGCTTATATTTACAAACGTTGTCAACTGGAAATAATATTCAATTAGATCCTATTGGTAAAATAATGATGAATATAATGAACGAATATAATCTACTTTTCGAACTGCCAGAAGCAGTCGCTGTAACTTAATTACGTTAGCGACTGCTTCTGTGTCAGTATGTTTATCCTTTTAAACCTGTAGTCGCAATTCCTTCAACAAAATACTTCTGAGCGAAGAAGAAAATGATAACGCATGGAATAATAGCTACCATAGACATCGCCATTACTTCATTCCATTTTGCAGCTGAACTAATATCCAAAGACATCCGTAAACCTAGCGCTAATGTAAATTTTTTGACACTGTTAATATAAATTAACGAGTTGAAAAAATCGTTCCATGTCCATATAAATTGAAAAATAGCAGCTGAGAATAAAGCCGGTTTACATAGTGGAAGCAAAATGCGTACTAGCACAACAAAAGAATTACAGCCATCAATCGTTGCCGATTCATCTAATTCACGAGGTAAACCACGGAAAAATTGGACAAGCATAAAAATAAAAAATGGATAACAGGCAAACAATGCTGGCATCGTAAACGGCAAATAGCTGTTAAGCCACCCAAACTCATTAAATAAAATATACCTTGGAATAATGATTACCGCATTTGGTAACATAAGCGTCGATATCATAATTGCAAATAGTATGTTCTTCATCGGAAACCGAAATCTAGCAAAACCGTAAGCTACAAATACACTAGATATGAGAGTAAAGGCTACAACCGGAATAACCATTTTGAAAGTGTTCCAGAGAAAAACACCGAATGTAAACTGACCGCTTCCTTTCCATCCTTTTGAATAAGAATCCCAAATCACTTCTTTAGGAAGCAGCGACAATGATCCGAATATTTCGTTGTTCGCTTTGAATGATGCAAAAAATAGCCAGATTAATGGATAAACCATAATGAGCGCAAATATGCTTAAAAATAGATGGTTCCCCAAAGTGCGAAGTCGTGATTGATTAGCTACCATCACTTATCCCCTCCATCCTCATAATGCGTCCAATACTTCGAAGTTTTGAATAGAACAAATGTGACAATAAGGATAAGTAAGAATAGTATCCACGACAGTGCTGATGCATAACCCATCTTGAAAAACTTGAACCCTTCGTCATAAAGTTTAAGCGCAAACAAATAAGTAGAATTCATTGGGCCGCCATTGGTAATAACAAATGCTCCTGTAAAATCTTGAAATGCATTTACTAATTGCATAATAATATTAAAGAAGACAATCGGTGTTAGTAAAGGCAATGTAATCATAAAGAACATTCGTAGACGAGATGCACCATCAACACGTCCAGCCTCATATAATTCCTGAGGAATTTGCTTTAATCCGGCCAAAAACAATACCATTGAAGAACCGAACTGCCATACTGCTAATAATCCTAGCGTATATAGAGCAATATTCGGACTACCTAACCAATCGATAGGAGGAAGATTGACCTTTGCCAATAACCCATTAATAAAACCTTCCTTCATAAATAGGAAACGCCACAATATAGCAACCGCAACGCTTCCGCCCAAGATCGATGGCAAGTAAAACAATGTACGGTACGTATTAACACCACGGATATTGACATTAAGCAACACTGCCACAAGTAGAGCAAATATTAACTTTAGTGGTACAGAGAAAAAAACATAAATTAACGTCGTAACTAATGATTGATAGAAATTACTATCTTTTGTAAACATCGTTATATAATTATCTAAACCTACAAAGCTGGGCTTATTCGTAATACTATAATCAGTAAACGAATAAACGAACGAAGCGCCAAATGGATAAAATTGAAAGATCAAAAAACCGATAATCCAAGGTAAAATATATAAAAGCCCAATATAATTTTTACTCCACTTCCTTACCCTAATTCCCATATTCCTCACCTGCTCTTTAAGTCAATGTCTATTTCAACTCTTGAAATTTATCCTCTAACCGCTCCAGCAATTGTTCTGTCGCTTTTTCCGGTGTCAAACTGCCGTATACTACTTTTTCACAAAGATCGCGAATAATATCAGCAATTTCCGGTTTATTCTGAACAGTTGGTGGTGATGACATTGGATTCTTCAACGCGTTATCTACCATCATCGCAACATCGTCATCCAGCACTTTAGCATCGACCAATGCTTTCATCGCAATGTCTGATGTCGGTACAGAACGTGTATCTTGCAAAATCATTGCTGCCTCTTCACTATTGAGCATCCAATTGACAAACTTCACAGCTTCATCCTTATGTGCCGAGTTTTTGTTAACAGCCAGAATCATGGATGGCTTAAACTTCACTTCAGTTGATTTACCGCCATCTGCGAAAATTGGCAATCCTGCCGCAAACTTATCTTCACCGCTAGCTGCTTTATATTTAGACACAGTAGCTGACCAGTCAACCACCATCCCGATTTCACCATTTACCCATTTCGGATTTTGTTCCATTTTGCTCGTAAATAAAGCCGCGTCACCAAGTGGTTGTGCTGTTCCGCTATCAAATAACTTTTTCATCAACGATAGTGCTTCGATAATATCTTCTTTAGTTGCAGTTATAGCAGGAGCATCCGAAATCCAGTACTCGCCGTTTTTAGAATACAGATATTCACTTAATACAAATTCTCCAAGTCCTCCAGTTGTTGTACCAGGCTCAATCGCAAACAAATAATGATCTTTGTTCTCAGCGTTAATTCTCGAACCTTCTTCTATCAACTTCTCCCATGTCCATTGTGTATCAACACTAAGATCGAATTTGTCAAAAAACGCTTTGTTGATCATGGTACCGTAACCGTTAGTTCCCATTGGTAATGCAACTAGTTTATCGCCTATAGATACATACTCTTCTAGTACACTAGCTGGAAACTGAGAGTGATCAATTGCTTCTTCTTTACTCAAATCTACAAAAGTGTCTCCCTGCTCAGACAAATCAGGTAACCAAGGATAATCGAGCTGCATTAAATCGGGAGCAGAATTCCCCGCTATTTGTGTCATAATTTTTTGTTGATACCCATCGTAACCTTGATATTCTCCTTCAATCGTCACATGAGGGTTAAGAGCTGTATAAGCATCTATTGCTTCCAAAGTTGCTTGATGGCGAGCGTCCGACCCCCACCATGAGAAGCGAAGATTTACTTGTTCTTTCTTTGTTTCTGTTACTTCAGTTGGGCTTTGTGAAGGTGAGTTGTCAACCACATTATTATTGCTGTTATTACCATTACCGTTACCGCTTCCACCGCATGCTGTTAATGATGCAACAAGAGCCGTTAACACAATACCTGTTCCTAACATCTTACCCATTTTTTTTGTAAACATTACATTTTCTCTCCTATCTCGAAATAAATTTGTAAGCACTTTCAGTAGTGCTTGATTAGTATATTATCATTCCTTACATCAAAGAGATACGACGCTAACTTGAGATAAAATATCTGTAATCTTCCGTTTTTAGAGAATGTCGATCAAGAATAGTTAATAGACGATTGATGATAGTTTTTTAAAAAAATGTCGTTATATCTTTATTAGTATCTATAAATGAGCAAATTTTCTTCCAATAAATTGTAAATTAAAAAAGAATAGAGACAAAGCGATCTCCTTGTGGTAAAAATAATCACCACAACACATCTTTACACGAAGGAGAATCTGCTATGTCTCATACCGCCATCGTACCCGATCATGTCACACTACGCAACTATTTGTTGCAACATCGGCTACCCTTGTATTTTTTAAAGCCGGTCTTGGCACAAATTGAGACGTATATGACGGCAGCTACCGCGGAAGGATTTCGCGGTAAAGTGGTAGATCTGGCAGAATACAGCAATTGCCACCGGACAACACTCGGCCATATTCCGGCTCAGGGCAAGTGGGATGAAGGCGTACTGCAAACCAAAGTGAAGGCCGAATCCCTTCGTCATGTGATGCAAGCGTCCATACGGACAGCCGAGCCGATGTTTGTCATCCATAATGATACGATTGCTCAGAAGACCAAGCCTTCGTCACAGGCTGAGGCTCCTATAATCATTCACATCTACTTGGCAAAGTCGTGTGGGGCCACCAGGCTCAAGCTACTGTTGTGGAATGTGCAGACTTATCACTCATCCATTCGATTGATCTTTATGACAAAACGAAGACCACGCTTGATGGCACCGTCTATACAAAGATAGACCGGTTTTGCGATATGTCCGTGTCGATGCCCCTTCCGACTCATGGTGGATACGTGCTGGTTGATTAGTGGTTTACCTGCCCTCGTGTCATCGACAGCTATGCAGCAGCAAGCTATCACTTGATTGGGGCTTTGAAGACCAATCGCAATCTCTACCCGCAGGGCGTTCGCATTTCCGTTCAGGATTTTGCCTCACACATTCGCAAGGAAGACGTTCGCCTCGTGACCATGAACGGTTCTTCTTACTGGACGTATCGGTACGAAGGTGCATTGAACGAGATCGATAATGCTGTTGTCCTGTTGTGCTGGTCGAAGCAAGCATTTGGAGAACCAAAAGCGCTGCGTGCGTTCCTATGCACCGATGTTTCCTTGGCGACCGAAACCATTTCAACCTACTATGCCAAACGTTGGCCAATTGAAATCTTTTTCCGACAGTCCAAGACCAATCTGGGATTTGATACCTATCAAGTGCGTTCCGCCACGGCCTTTATTCGTCTATGGGCCTTGCTTGCGTCTACCCATCTGTACTGTACCACCGGCCTGGCACAACCTCTTGCGTTTGGTGACGGCTTACGTCTTGTCCGAAAACAAGTCCAGCAGGATCGATTCCGAGCCGTATATGAATGTGGGCAAAAAGTGGGCCCCTTTCATGTCGTTTGTGAGCAGTTCAAGCTGGCGTAAAGTGTCCCTTCCATTTCCTGTATCCATTTTGGCTCATTATAGTTAGTATATTAAACTGCCCATATTAAACGGAGTCTATAACTGTATGATGGGAGCATCAAATCCAGCAAGAGTAGATTACTTTGCTCTGCTGAAGAACAAAGATACAATCGCTCTTGCTGGATTTATAGAAACATAACTATTTGCATACTAAAAAATCGTGAAACTCCATCTAACAAGTTTGTACAAAGATTTCTTCTACTTCTTCAAGCTGTCCGTACAATGAATAGGCATCGAAATTATGCCATTCTGGATCGAGTACCCGTACTTCTCCCCCGCAAATCGATTAGATTTATCGAAGTAGACTGAAGGTAATGACAATTAAACTTCAGTTCATAAACGGCAACATGCGATATAGTACAACTGCCGCTTCAGCGCGGGATGCATGAGACTGTGGCAAGAAAAATCCTGCCCCATTGCCGTTGACAATGCTGGCTTGTTGCATCTTCAGCACCGCCTCTACTGCATAATCTTTAACCTCTGCGCTATCTATAAAGCTTGATGTATTGCCGTTTACTGCTTGTAGCTCTATTCCAGCCACGTTCAACGTATGATAGAGCATAACCATCATATCTTCTCTGCTTATATTTTCATTTGGTCCAAACAATCCGTTCCCTTTCCCTTTAATTATGCCGCGTTCAAATGCCGCAGAAATTGCTCCACTATACCAAGCATTATCTGGTACATCTGCAAAATTCGAATCACTTGCAGCATTGCTGTCCCAGCCGAAAATACGCATAAGCATCGTAATAAATTCTGCCCTGGTCACATTTTTACTAGGTGCAAATGTATATGGTCCTACACCTTCAATAATATTACGAGCAGCCAGTGCTTCAATGCTTGATATTGCCCATGGTACGTTTGCAATATCGGCAAACCGGATATCATCCCGATAAACGACCACATATGCATGATCCAAACTGCCGGCGAATATCATACCCTGCTCCTCACTGTTATACAAAGCGCTAACTACTGGCCGCATATCACCATTTGGAGTAATGAGATATACAATCATTTTTTCAGGTGTCTGCCCAGCTCGTAATTCAACTCCTAACGCCAAGCGAGCGGGTAGTCCTTTGGATAATGATTGACCATCTGCCAATATATCAATTTGATAAACTGGTCCTTCCGCTTGTGCCGCAAGTTTGCCCGTAGCTTTCTTTTGCACAATTTGCCATTGCAGTTGGTCGTTATTATATTGGCTAGCCACAATATCCTTCAGTTCAACAGTTACAGCTACTCCACCTACCAAAAGCTCAATAGTAGTCAATTGGTCTGATTTGGCTGCTTCCAACACCCATTCCACTGGTAAGTTAATATGGTAATCCGTAATTGTCTGTTGTTGTGGAATTTGTAAGCTTATCTTACCGCTACGTGCATCTTTAATAGCTTTGTTCCACTCTTCAGATGTAACTTCTACTGCCAAAACATGCTCAGACTCAGGCTTAGGCGTCTCTTCCAAAACATTATCATCGTCATCATCACTGTTATATCCTGGATACACACCACCTGGTTGACCACTAGTATTTGCCTTAACAGTTATATTCGCTACAGCCTCTAGTGACGTTCCCTCTACTGCACCATATACAACAAATTGACCTGCCTCTTGGTACTGAACGGGATCTATCGTATTCCAACTCACTGCTAATTCCGCCTTACTTCCATCCCCATACGTAGTGGTAATTACTGCTGGCAGTACAGGTGCCGTTCCTATATAGGTAACGACTGTTACTGGCGTCAGACTTACAATAGCAGACGCAGGAGCATTTACTGTTATATCCACATAGGTTACAGCTTCAGTAGATACGAGGCTTGCCACTTTCACTCTCGCTGTACCTGGATTTTTAGCGATAATCTCACTCTTAAGCCCATCTGTACGTAGAGAAATAACATTGCCGGTGCCACTGACAGGGTTCTGTTCTTCTATCATCCATCTGATTTGGTCGCCATCTACGTAAACGGGATGTAGATTATTTACTTGCGCTTGCAACATTGATGTATCGCCTAGTTCCAATGTTGTTTCCCCAGTTACTTCAATCGATGCCGGAATATTTTCATCCAGCTTCACTTTAGGCGTAAACTCAAACCGATCCACATTTAACATTTTGATACCTGATTGATATTGAAGTCTGAACACTTTTTCTCCAGGCGTAGCAAAGGTCATATCTCCAAAGTCAAAAAACTTCATCTCATCTTTCGTATGCAATTGATTCCATGGTTCTCCTGCCTTTTCACCATCGACATACCATTGCCCAACTCCCCTGCTGGTCGTAAACTTGGAGACTGCCTGTACGTTATAAACACCGGCTTGTGGTACAGATACTTTAAATTCTATATAGCTGTCAGTATCTACAATGTTTTCAAAAATGAGAACATTCTCCGAAGCTTTCACAGTTTCACCCGTTGGTGACGTACCTGTAGTTCCTCCACCATCAGCTAATCTGGAGTTTCCTCCAACTGCTGTAGTTTTTCCAGAATGATGCAAGGTAGCAGCCAGTACAGTAAGCTTAGCAGGTGGAGTTACAACAAATGGCTCAGGGGTTTCCGTAAATTCTGCAATCTCTACAACCGCTGATCCGGTATCGTCAAATTGCAGCTCCACTATCATAACCTTGTTTTCCGCTTTACTATGAACCATAACTTTCCCCGTTGCACCTGGTTTTCCTGAAGCTTCTACAACCATACTGTGATCAGCATTTACTCGGAGTTCATAACCGTCAACTCGGTGATCCGCGTACAACACCTGATAATCCTGATCGATATATTCAGTTATCCAAAAAGCTCTAGCATTAGCAACGTTTTCTGTAAAATCAATATTAAAGCTACTTAGCTGACTACCTGTTAGTAAACCTTTGTAACGGTAAGTAAACTCGCCCGTATCATCTAGTGAAATATCCTGAATCAAATACTTTTTCGTCTTATCCAGCCATCTCAGATCCACCTCAAGTGCAGCCGCATCACCTTTTCCGGCATCCGTTGCGATAAGCAAGGCTTGATCCTGCTGCTCTGATACATACATCATTGCATAAGGCCCGGTCGATTGATCCCAGTTAGCTGCTACATTGCTGTCCCAGCCTTGTCCGTTATATACAGGACGAATAATCGTATTAGTCAAGTCTTGAATACGTGCTGATTTCCTCCACTCATTAAATGCACTTACTAGATCAATGGAAGTTTGGCTCCACTCATGAGGCAATGATCCGTGTTTAACATTTCTAGCAAACATATATTTGTAGAAAGTCGCCATCCTACCGTTCTTCATGTCACCATTGTTAAAATAAGCAGAGTTAAGCGGCAAATGACCGAATAAATTGGTGTAATTTTGAATATCGATCGTTTCTCCTAATTCTGTTGACGAAGTCGTCCAGCCATTGTTAATGACATGAAGCAACTCATTAGAACGATCACCTTGACTCGGGTAGATATCCACTTCCGTAGTAAGTTTAACCTTGTAATCAGGATACTTATCTACCAATTCATTCAAAACATCTCGAGTTAACACGTTTTTCCTATACACATTGTCAGTAGGATGTGAATAA
Source organism: Paenibacillus sp. IITD108 (assembly GCF_036541265.1). Lineage (NCBI taxonomy): Bacteria > Bacillati > Bacillota > Bacilli > Caryophanales > Paenibacillaceae > Paenibacillus > Paenibacillus sp. IITD108. The sequence goes on from NZ_JAZHCT010000004.1 coordinate 74,551, forward strand.
TCGGTTACGTTGTCATTCAACCAATACTCCGTTAAATCAACCATTTGATGCTTCAATTGATAGTCATTAATCAGAGTTTCTATCATCCCCTTCTTAGCAGCAATAACTGCTGGGTCAGCTAGATCATTTCCACTATTATGATAACCTCCCGACATCGAATACCATGCTCCGAATATAAATCCATTGTCCCGATAAAATGAAGTAAGATTTGCCATATTGTTCGTTAGTCTCGGAATAGCAATAATCGAATCCCTAAACGTTCCTGGAGTATTATACTCCTCTGTATTCCATAGATCATCCCACATAATCATATCGAAACCAGCTTCTTTCGCTTTCGGAATGACTGTTTCTCGATAATATTGTTCTGTTCTGAGGTCTGGAAGTGGACTATCTGGCGGCCCCCAGCTCCAATCATTGGTCATGAGAATAGTCGACGTATCGTTGTAACGAAATCTCTTTCTGAGATGCTCCTCAGCAGCCATTTTCCCATCGACAATATCACCCTTGAAAGCTGTCATATTAACCGCAATATATTCAAATTCTTCCTGCGGAAATAAAACTAATTTAAATACCTCTTCATTAACCGCTACCTTAACCTGATCGCCAGTAAAAGCATCAATGCCAGCAAAAGACTTGCCCATGTATGGCTTCGAAGTATCGCTTCCTCTTCTGTAAGTTTGCGTTTTTCCGTTCACCTCTGGAGAAATATAAAAACCGTCTCCTGTATCATAGCGGTTGATGACAACCTTGATATCCTCACTAGATTTACCGCAATTGCTCGCATCAACCCCAGCAGTTGTACTGTACCATTTCGTAATACATGAATAATGTAAATTTCGCGATTCATCAGGAAAATCTAACTTGATCACATCTGCTGACGTAATTTGCAAACGTTTATCTGGGCTATTATTTTTAATATAAGCCTGATATTTTATGCCCGCCTTGCCATCATAGACTTCAAAGGAAAGCGTGATGGTCAGTTCATTCTTTGTAACTGGAATTTCCCAGCGTTCGCCGATTTGTTGTACTGTTCCATTGGAAGTTTTCATTTCAATATTTTGATGAACTACCTCACCCAGCGTAAATACAGGATCATTGGCATTCAAACTGGCTGTTGTGATAGCCGGCTCCTGCCCAGTCGCCCCTTCCTTTAAAAAACGATAATTGTAATGAAAAAGTGTCGACTGATTTGGAGCAGCTCCCTGTGGCAAATACTCCTTCTCAGCAGCCTTATTATAAAAACTGGTCATCTTTATGGCGCCTGCACTAGTAAACTCAATTTTTGCTTTCAGCACATCATTTTCCAGAAGCCATGAATTTGTAGACATAATTTCTCCAATTTCAATGGCAGCACTGCGTAATGTATTCCCTTCTGTGCCAAAAACATCTTTTGCCGTTACCGAAACATAGAGCACTTTTCCTTCATCCTCTTCAGATACCCTATAAGTTTGGCTATCAGCTCCTGGAATTTCAACCCCATTGCGATACCATTTATAAGTGAAGTCGCTTTCATTCGCGTCATGTAATCCACTATTAAAGCTTACCTTCGCCTTAAGTTCACTGCCTATATATCCGTCACCTTCTATTTCCACTTGGTTGATAGTCAACGAACTTGGAATAAGTTGAATATAATCAATAGAAATATACCAGTTAGTGCTTTCCGGATCTTTACCTGTAATTTGGAAGCGAATAGTTTGTTCGCCAGCCGTATCAAATGTAATATTTCCAAGATCTACTTCTTGATAACCTCCAGGCTCGGGCTGATACCCATTATGTACAGAGCCATAAGGAGTGTCGTTTATATAGGTCTGAAATATAGGTCTTCCCGGGTGATTTTTAGTTCTAAATGTAACATTGTAGTTCCCAGCTGCAGGAATAGACAACTTATATTCTATATACTCACCCACACCACTCAGATCAGCTCTATGCCATTTCCCCCCGCTAGCTGCATGGTCATCAACACTAACCATATTTCTTCCATGGGAGGTCGCAGCCGTCAACTTTTCTGCCTCATATCGAATTGGCTCCGCTGGTACGATGATTCTCAATGAAGATATCTGATTCGCTAACGAGGGAGTGTCAGTGTGGAACGTCGCTTTTTCTCCTGTCAAATCGCTATTGGCATATGTCTCAATAAGACTGCTCTTGTTTACTTTTAGTGATGATATGCCGCTGTCAAACATGCCTATCGCTTGTAACATATCTCTAGTGTATGCGCCTCCATTTAACGAAAAAGATTGACCTGTATAAGATTCCCCTTCATAAAACACCGCCGCTACTTGATCGTCAGAAGGTTTTAAATGACGGTAAACGTTATAAGCTAAGGCAAAAGCTCCTATGTCATTAGGATGCACTTTGTCTGGAAAGTAAGCTTCTAAATTGGTTGTTGCTGCGTAATTGTCAATGAGGGTAGTTCCTGTTTCCTTGGCAACTTGTGTAATTAACGGAATTATCTCGTTTTCCAGTACCTCGCCTTTGATATTGCTAGAATTCGAGCCAAATACTTTTGGTGGTAACGCTACATATATTTCAGGATGAGAGGATAGCCCCTGATACTCAGCAATAAGTGCCTTATAATCTGTCAGAAACTCGTCTTTATGTGATAACCAGTTACTATCTTTGGAATCATTTGTTCCCAACTGAATGACAACAATATCCGGAAAACTGTTCTTGCTGTTACTATATTGGGTTTCATTCCAGTAAGGCTTATTCCCTTGTTTCAGCAAAGTAGAACCACTAATTCCATAATTATTGACCTGGAATTCGCTTCCCAGCAGCCGTTGCAATTGATCAGGATAACTTTCTCCCGAAGAAGTTCCAGAACCTGCAGTAATGCTGTCACCAACAGTTGCAATCTTGATTGGTTGAACAGCCAAAACTGTCTCTGTTCCTTGCATGTTATTGGCAACAGCATTTCCTACAGGAGACACCATTCCCAGCAACATTACCGCACATAATAATATACTCATGAAGACCTTCCATCTCACAACTTTAAGCATCCGTTTATTACTCCTCCCACTATAAAATAATATTTTCTCTTGTTTTCTCGCTCATTCTTAATATTTCAACTTTGACAGCTTGAGAGATACTGGTGGAGAATATAATCTACACCACGATGTTCTGTAAGAGCGTAAGCGGGAACAGAGCTTAGGAACTTCTCATTTCCAAAACTGTGGATAATTAGTTATGATCGTACAGTGGATCTCCACATTCACCCTTGGGGTTCACCCTCCCATGTCACGCTGGGTCTATGCCCTTACATTCCTTCGTTCTACCTCTCAAGGGGTGGATGCCGTTTTTCGCTCCTTTACAGGGTTGTTACCCTTACGGTGTGTCGTGCGTCGGCTTCTCCGGTGCTTCCATTGTCGGGTTGTTCACATGTGAATAAGCGATATTGCAGGTGATGCTTCCTTGATTTATGCAACCAATTGTTGCAGCTGGGCTTGCCGAACGGGGCCAACAACATCAATGGCGTTATACACTCTTTGCTTTGTCCCCAGGGTATAGAGAACACGAATCAGTTTCCACACAGGGCAATGAGGGACTGTTTTTTCTTCAGCGGGTTTTGGCTTCGCGTCGTGTAATACCGGTGAAGCGCTTGGAACTCTGGATTCTTTGCAACCAACGGCATCACTGCACGGAACAACAGCGCCCGCAGACGTGATCGCCCTCGCTTGGTTATACCCGTCTGTCCTTTCCGTATGCCCGAACTGTTTTCCATGAGATTTAAGCCCGCCAGACGAATGATCTGCTGACCGTGATCGTAGTGATTCAGATCGCCCACCTCAGCCAGAAATCCAGCTACGGTTAGAACACCGATTCCAGGCACAGTCAACATTTCTCCCGTTCCTGGAATGCCCTCCAAGATTTCGGCCACCTGTTGCATAATCGTTTCGAGCTGCTTGTTAAACAAGTCAAATTGCTCCAGTAGCGTGCTGAGTTCCACTCGGGCGGCAACGACGCCTTCTGTCAGACCGATCGAGACGCTTGCTGCGGCATAAAGTGCTTCTGCTCGCTTGATTCCCACGCCACGCCCGACTTCTGTCTTCCAATACGCCAGGACGTCTCTAGCGCCCTTGGACACGAGGTCAGCAGGCAACGGGAACGCTCGCATGGTCATGAGCGACGCCTTGCCACTCCAGTCTTTAAACACATTTGCGTACTCTGGAAAAAATCGATCCAACCAATTGCCGATTCGGCCTTTGACTTGGGTCAAATTGTCCGACACCTTCTCGCGTAGGTTCATCAGGATCCGCAGTTCTGCAAATTCCTTCGTCGGCAGCTTTGGTTCCGAGTAATTCCCGTCTCGAATGAGCTTTGCGATGACTTTGGCATCCTTGTAATCGCTCTTCGTCGGTGAATTATCTTCAAGCTCTTTCGACTTGTTGACGTGATGCGGGTTGACCACAACGACTTGAATCCCTTGATCCTGCAAGAAGGCGGCTAACGGAAACCAGTAGTGTCCAGTAGGCTCGATTCCAAATATGATGTCTGTCTTGCCATGTGTCTGTCCGAGCTCCTTCATCCATGTAGCGAGCTTCGTTAGTCCTTCCTGATCATTGGTGAACACACAGTCTTTGCCAAGCTCGATGCCGCGAAAATCCACCGCACGAGCCACGTGAATCCGCTTGGCAATATCCGCTCCAACGACCAATGTCAATCCGGTAATTCGTGTAATCCGTTGATTCTTTTTCTTTTTTAGCTTATGCTTCATGATGAGTGCCTCTTTTCGTATTGGGTTTTGTTCTTTGGACCGAACGTTTCCCAGTATACTAGAGGCGCTTTTTTCATTCAAAGCTTAAATTACTTCATTACAGGAATGGCTCTCTTTTAGTGAATTCATGCTTATAAATTTAAACATCCATTTATTCCCCTCTCTTTTTGTCGATTCATGCTAAACAGAAGGAAAAAAGTGAAGCGTCTGATGCTATAAAAACTACTAGCTCCATACTCATTTTCTTTCTGTTATGCAAACATTATCATTTCCTTATTAGCATGCCAACGGCGCTATGTCGAGAAATAATATCCTCAATCTACTTCTTTTTGCTCAATGTCGAATCATGATAGTTTCTGTCCAAAACATTATGCTGTTTACATAGAATTACTATTTATTAACGACAATAAAAATTTGTAGTAAGGAGAACGATACAATGCATAGAGAAAGAACGGTTGAAAGCATCAACCGAATATTCCAAAATGAAGAATACGGATTTGAAGCATTTGTAGTTATGAAAAACGACGTATTAAAGCGATTGATACTATTCGAAGGAAGCCCGGGTAATAGAAGGACGAATAAGCACGAGAATTTTAAAGAAGCAATAAGGGCTGATATATCTGAGTATATTATTAAGGAGTATTTGTCACCTGAGGCGGAATATGAGCTGGCAGAAAAAATTGCGGATAATCAGCATAAGTACTATGTGATAGAACAAACTGATGCATACCGACCATTTAATATGCTAAATACACCTATTGATAGTCTGGATACATTTAGTATGGATGATAGACCAGAGGCAAAGGGACTTTTGTTTATGTTTAAGCGAGATGATACTAAAGTATGGGGTTATCAACATATTTATGCGGTCACGGTTCCAAACAAATCAAAAAAAGGGTGGCTTTCTATACAGGATGGAGATGTATTTAAAGAAATGCCCCTCTCTCTATTTCCGATTGCCAAGAAAGTTCATTTGCTTATTATCGAGCATGAGATTGTCACTAAAGATATTTCACTTATGCAACGTAGTTTTAGGTTCGAAACGTTTATCAGGAATTCCGCTCAAACTGTTATTGAAAAGGTTAGCAATATTGATTTGGTAGATAACCTAGAAAAGTTGTCGTTATATGCAGAACGTAGTCAATTAACATATGCTAAAAAGATGATGCGAATTAAGAATTCTGCTGTGCTTAGATTGTCTGCTGAACTCTTACTGGAAAGAATACAAACATTACCTCGATGGTCAGGGAAGTTTATACTTAGTAATGACAAGATTGTCTTGAATACATTTGGTCAAGTGGAGAATTTGATTGATTTACTCGATGAGAAATATACTCGTTCTGATGTTACAGGGGAGGAATATAGTACAGATGTTAAGCAATTAGCGCCCCCGATTTAAAACGTTATTTCAAAATGGAGGAGTAGCAGAAAGGGGCGGAAGCCCCTCACGCTTTATTAATTCAGGATTTATAACATGTGAATGATTTGCTCTATGGAATACAAAGGTAAAAGAATGGTAAATAACCAGAGAGTCCATTTGCATAAAAGTTCGATTTTTTTTGGCTTCAAAAACTTAATGATTATGTATACGGATATTAGAACGAATAGAGAAACAACTGCAATATGGAACACAATATCCATTGATGGAATATTGGATAGCTCATACCACACTGCCAAGAGCATTTGACCTGAGAATGAAATCAATGCAATCCTCACTACACAGGGGATTTGGTACAGAATAGGTACTGACGGGATGGATCTCATTCGTTTAACCAAGCGGCTCTGCCGCACCGAAATATTCATGGCCCTTCTCTCTAAATTCCTCGCCTGCAGAGCCTTCATATTTTGAATCTTTATTTTCTCTCTTTCATAAATTTACGCACGTCATGACCCTCCTCTATATCGCATGGCTGAGAATCTCCTGTAGGCTGTATATATTAAGGAATCAACAGAAATTTCTACAGCATTTGTAATATGTAGCGGGAAATTACTTACTTTTGTCGAATGATTCCATAGTGCTATTTTCGATAATTGAATTACGAAGTTAGGCATGTCTGATCTAATTAGTTTTGATTACTGGTAGTAGGTGATGAATTAGCCAACACTGGGGAAGTTCCTGCATGATAAAAACATCTAATGCTGGAACCTCCTTTGTTGAAATATTATTTTTATATTATTTGAGTCTGAAAGAGGATTGTTGTCACAAAATATATTGGCCCAAATCAGAAATTTTGTAGAATATGTAGCCGGTAAGAAATATGCTGGTGGGTATGATGTCGAAATGATCCATTCAAGACCTCCGACGCTGAAGCCAGATTTATGAAAGACGCTCGGTAATACGATTTATACTCATATTGATTAAATGATTAAGCTCATTTTGCTGACTCACCAGTTCATTAACTTGATAATATTTATCAAGATCTTCTTGAGTTACTTCTCGATAGCGAGGGTAGTCTTTCTCAAAGCCTTTACTGTCTATAAGTCTTGTTGTACCAATTTCTACTACACTTGTTTCATAAATACCCGATTCTGACAAGCTCGAAGCCTCGCTCAATTGCAAAACGGCCGTCCAATCATCAGATGGTAAGTAACCGAATATTTGCGAATAAGAATAGCTTGAAATAAAGTATTCGTCCGAATAGCTATCATTCCCAATCGTAAAGTCCCCTATTTTTGTGCCACTTTTCTTAATTCTATAGTTCACATAACAGTTAATATTTTGGACTTCGGAGATATCCTTTATGATTCCATATCCCAAATTAGGATGTTCTTTATTGAAGCTTATTAAGGCAGTATTCGTTTCTATTAGTGCCTTAGTCTCTGTCAACAAAATGCCAATTTCGCTTGTTTTCAAATTAGCAATTTCATTTATAAAATCCATTTCATCGTATATTTTTTTATTTTATCCACTTCGTTACTAGTGTATATCTCCTTACTTCCGCTTAAAATCTCGAGATATTTCTTGGAGATGTTCTCTTCAATATATTCCTTAGCTTGATTATCAGATGAATAGTAGATATCTAGTATTTTTTTGGAGTCACCCTTTTTAATGACATTATCAATTTGGCTTATGATTTTTTGATTCTGCTTAACTAATTTGGCTTGTTCTTCAGCCTCACCTTTAGCTTGTTTGTCAGGTTCTTGCTGATTCTTTGCCTTTTCTGCTTCTTTATCCATCTGCGCTTGCTTGCCATGCACTTGTACTGCTTCCTTCTCAACTTCCATTGCCAATTTAGCCTGTTGATCGGATTCTCTCCGCCCCTTTTCAAGCGCTTTCTGAATAGACCGTTCCTCACTTAATTTTTGCTCCAGAGCTATATATTCAGGTGAATGCTTATTACTAAGAAAGGAACTGGTATATGACAGTCCTACAAGTACTATTACAAAAGATAATATCCAAGCTGTGATCTTTTTAACTGCATTATGACTTCTAAACAACGGCAATCGATTCCTTAAGTTTCCTATATTCGTCAATATAATAAAAGGGATTACGATTAAATAAAATATGAAGGCCGCACTTTCCCACTTTAAAATAGTGCTGTCCAAAGATGACACAGAGGAGCTAGCGTTACCTAAGGTAACAGCAACGACAATGAATATAACAAAATACATTATACTAGCTAAAATTCGTTTCCATAATCGCCCTGTCCTAAACCCAGGAACAACTGAAAAAAATTTTTTAAGCAAATTCAGACCCTCCATATTCCTAAATTTTCCTAAGACGATTTTACTTAGAAACGTCGAAAAATGTCAAGAACGATTAATACTAAAGTTTGCTGTGATGATCCTTATTACCTACCTAGGTTCCAATACTACAAATAAATTGAGCACCTAATGCGAGATCATGCAAGACATCAACCGGATATTTTATGAATTGCAACATAAAATATCTTAATTTTATCTCAAGTTCCTTGAAAAAGCCCTAGGTGGCAGGTGGGCTTTAATTTACTCTCAGTAACTTTTCGTTTTCGAAAGATCTGAAAAGATTCTTGATTGCCTTGCAGTAATAACCTGAATCATTTTTTCTTTTAAAGCTAGTTGTATATCATTTTTCTTAGTTTTGGATATACCCATAGATTCTGCAAAATTCTTTCTACAATTACAATTTTCATAAAGGATTAGTGACTTATCTAGAGCCTCACTAATATCAATAACAGATTTATCAGTAAAGGACCTGGCTAATTCAAAAGCATGGATTAGTTTTTTCCGCAGATCTTCAATCTTATTACTGCATTCACATACATCCACAATGGAGCACTCCTTTCAATCGACACTGCAACGTACAATATTTTACAATATTTGTAGCAATTTGTCGATGCGAGGAAAATAATGATAAAGGAAGCACACTGGCCTATTCAGGACTCTGATGCAGTAGGGATTACAACCAGCATTTGCTGCAGTTGAATCATTTGGCTCACCAGCTCCCTTTGATGATTTAATTATACAAGAAAAAGGTACAACCCCTCCTCACTTTTCTTGGTTGGTTGTACCTCATCTACATCAGAAGGACTTTTTCAGCGGCCTCATAGTGAATGGTGTCTCTTTGGGTAATTATTCCCTTCTACTCAAGTAGCTCTCACCTTGCCATTACGAGAAGAAGCCAAAGAAAATGATGCTGCGAGCTAGATGTTCTAAATCCAAGCTCATATCCTAATATAATAATATGGTAGAAATTTGGGTGCTATAAAAAAAATGGGTGAGATGTTACCTCACCTAGTCGATAGGTTATGGTTCTTGATAGTCTTTGAAAAGCACTTGCCAAACTACATGGTCAGCAAAGTACACATAGCCTTTCCCCACATAGAAATATCGGTATCTGACATCTCCCAAGGAATCTGCTTCAGTCCATAATGTCTCATCAGCCTTACCAAGTATTTTCTCTACCTCTTCCACAGTCATACCGACAGTAATTTTCTGCTCTGTCTTTTTCTTGGTTGACTCTGGGTATTTTATAGTGGAAATTTCGTCTCTCGTGTACACTTTACCATCTGAATCAGTAAACTTGCCATTGTAGCTATATTGGTTCTGGCTAGTGATAAGAACCACCTTTGACTCAGGAGAATCCCATCTTATATATCTGCGGTCATCTATTTTTTTAGTATCTCGTAAAGAACTTCTCCGCTTCTTGTCGTAGGCATCCGTAATTTCTACTATATAATCATGTTTGTCCAAAAAAGAATAGGAGTCAAACTCATCGTCAATATTGATGTTTATTAGATAGCAGTCTATATAACCAGTGCCGCACTCATATGACATAGCCATTGAGTTATTGGCTTTCAGTTCGTCATGAAACCATCTATCTACGGACTCATAGAACTCATCATCTCTGACATTCAACAAGTGAGTCTGGTAAGCCATTGTCGCTATAAAGCCTCCAACGATTAGAACAGCCGCTAGCATTCCATATAGCTTAAGCTTACTCATCTTAGGCTTCTCTCCACCAATACCTGTCCCTATGTTTCTCTCCAACATTGCGTCTACATCCCTCCTGTAATTACTTCTGATCTACACATTTCCTTGATCTCTTCGGAGTCCTTAACAAATAGCAGCCTGAAGCTATCTTTGTCCTTGCCCACAGCAAAGTTATACTAGGAAGCACTTAACCACAGCTTTACCATCTTGAATCGGATGTCAACCTCTTTATCGGTCAACTCATCCTGCTTGATCTCCTCCCACTTGTTGAAGGTCATCTCCTTTCTCGTTGTGAGCAATATTTTAACTTGGAATTGTTTGGAGAGTATTAATTGCTTCCGTAGAGCCTCTTTCCTATCAGCCAAAGCTACCACCTCCAATTTATTAACATCTGAACACTATGTTCAGGATATTCTATTCTCGTAAGTGTCAAACCAAATCTTCGACAGGCTCGCTAAGGGTAAGTGGTACAAAGGAGGCTCGCTTCGGTGCGGCTGGGGTATGCCCGGACTTCAAGGTCCGAAGCCAGTATCTGAGGGTATCTTTCGTCACGCCTTGTGAAGCACACCAGACTTTCATTGCCTGTCCGCTCACTTTATAGTTTGCAATACGCTCCGTCCTTTCTTCACGGCGATGTTCTTTCTTCGTTATGGGCTCCCTCCGATTAGCTTCATCCTCTCATAGATTTCCCGCTTATTGTAGGTGTACTATATTTGACGATTACCTCGAATCCTGGTCGCTGGTCAGGGCTACCCGTGATTGGAGCCTGGACGAAGAAGATTGTTCAAGCTGAGCAAAAAGCTCAAATATAGCTGTCTTAAATTCGCGACAACTATCTTGACAAACACCGTATCATGATCTTCTCCGAACAGAAAGAAACTTGCCGCCTGACCGATCGAGAATCCTGACGGCAAGTCCCCCTATGAAAACTGCTAATTCAGATTAGCCCAGCAATTCTTCGTCAACATTAAACAGTTGCCGGTCATTCGGTAAAACAACACATAGGTTTTCAAGCATAGCCTTCTCGTTGAGCAGCCTTGCAAAATTAGAATGCCAGGAATCGCCTTCCTCCTCGACACTGACAACAAAGGAAGTATCGTCAATCAATACAATTTCGATTGAGATGAGAGCCTTGAAGTTTCGCCAATTTCTGTCGTAATTCACGTGCATCTGAATGTCACGTTTTTGCTTTTCAGAAAAGGCGACCCCATCCTTTTTAAGGCTAAATCGAACCAGTTTCCTAACCAACTTAACACCGTCCCCATATATTATTCGAATGACTACTTGCACGCGGACGCACTGCCAACACACTCTGTCTTAAGTCCGAGTTCATTGTTCATAAAGGCGATTGCCTTCGTATCGGCGGACCTACCGCCTTTGTCTGCCAAAATCCTACTATCTTTGCCCCATCCTCTTCATCCCACTGAATTCCGTCAAATAGCTCCTTCTCGTCCTCGTCAGTGTTGATGTGTAGAGAGTAATCCTCGATCTGGTTTTCCACGTAAAACTTGATCGCCATGTTTTCGTTTCAAAATATCGAACTCGCAGTTTCGACTCCATAGTACCGTCACGTAGAACCAAGGACTGGATAGGCCATGCTGCATCCTGCCGCAAACAAAACCACCAACGATAGCAAGGGTTTAATTGGCGTCTTCCTCATCCGTGTGACCTCCATCCACTGTCCTAAATAAGTCATCCATTTTGTGTGCAGTAAAGCCTTTCACGATTGAGGATGTCCGATTTACAATAATTTTTGGATGGTTGACGTAACTTTCTGTCAGCAAAATCGGATTTGCTAGCTTCCCTAATTCCGAAAGAACGGCGATCTGGTAAGTTCCGTGCTTTTTCCACGAATCGATCTGGTCAGCAAACTCCGGGTCTGCCATCAACGCCTTAAGTTCCGGCAAATGCCGAATCTCATCTTCCTGAACGTTCCTGTAAATGTGGCTAACCTTCCCAACATGGCTGATGCATCTGGCTGGTGAGCAACTTGAGTCGCCATAAAAGTAAATGTACATCATTGGCGTCACCGTTTTCGATGGGGAAAAAAAGTACACATTGTACTTGCTCAGCATCTTCATATACCACTTGCGCTGGGTAACGGTCACCGCTTCCCTAACCTCGCTTACCTTCAGTTCCCCGATATCGACTTTCTCCATTTTGCTCCTCCTTCCTTTCTTTCGCGTAATATGATCTTCAAGCACTTCGTTAATGTAATGGTTGAGACTCGGCGTTCGAGATATCTCGGCAAGTTCCGATAACGTTTGGAACTTGTCTGCCGTCATGCGTAGAAGAAACTTTTTCACCAAGCCTCCCGTCCCTTCACTAGATGATATCATTTACTGTATAAAAATAATATCACCTAGTGAGAATGACGTCAAAAGAGATCATCCAAGTGGCAATCCCAATCCGAGTGATGAGGATGTCGCAATTTACGAAGCGCTTAATTGAGGCAAGTAGAACCATCGGTATTGATGTGCTAGATCATATCGTCATCGGTCATAAAGAATACGTCAGTTTTAAACAATGAGGATTAATGTGAAGCACACTAATCCTTTTACTATTTCCCATTCAAGACGATTAATCTGTCGCTGTGCAATTCATGAGTACTATTCAATTTGAGAGAGTATCTATACTTGAACACCTAGAAAATGAAGGAAACGCAATACAAAACCAAATTAAAGCGGCATGGTAGGAACTCGCTGGAAGGCTTGATGGATTCGAGGACTGGTACTCTAAAAAAACTACAAGAAAATTTTACAGAGCAGCAATTGATCAATTTTCTCCATAAGAAAATACATGAGAAAAACAAAACTACAAGCGCTTGATCAACCACCACTCTTATTATATTAACGGTCAGACTAACTCTGGCCGTTAAATCGGGTTATGCCTAACCTGCTTTCATTATCTCAAGCGGGAATTATCCAAATGTGAAAACATCACTTTAATAATATCTAAAGTCATTTGTTTCTCATTAGTTGAACGATTCAACATGATCTGTCTTAATTGTCCTAAAAATTGATCCTCTTTGAAATCAACAGAATCACTTAGAAGGAAATCAACAGTAACACCCAATTTATTTGATAATTTAATCAATGTATCGAGAGACATAGACCTCTCTCCTCTTTCAATTTGACCAATGTAAGCTTCGGATACATCTACTTTCTCCGCTAATTTTTCTTGTGTGAGATTCAATTTTAGTCGTTCTTCTCGAATTCGCTTTCCAAGTTTCTCATAAACCACTTAAATCCCTCCCCTCAACTAAACATTAGTGAATTGGGGAGATTAACATAATAAACTATTAGCTTTTTAAAGTGATACTATAAGCTTTTTTGTGTTTACTATATTTCATCCTTTGTATATAATTGGTGCAATAGAACTATTTCCTAAGATGGATATTTGCTGCAAATCGACAAAATATTAGGGAGTGATATAAGATTCATCAAATTTCGCGTTCTTATTGTAGTGATGTTATTTGTACTTACGGCATGTGGTACGGAGGACAATTAATGATATCAGTACCGCTATAGGCGATACAACTGCGAATATCGCTTCTAGTAGCAATCCGTATGTGTTATCAGTTAAAAATGGACACTTTATTGATTATCCTGAACGAACATTGGAAGTAGCATTTGATAGCTTTTTGGTAGCCCTACTTGGAAGCATTTTGAGGCTGATACAGGCGAGCAAGTTGTGGAATTTACAGGATTTATGATGTATGAGGACACAAATGTAAAAGCAAGACTACAATTTGTTGTAAATGAAGACGGATCATTTGAGACCGGTGCTTTATCTTTCAATGATGTACCGCAAAATCAAATAATAACGAATGCTGTTATATCAGCTGTCTTTAACGACCCATCATCTCAATAAAACTAAATTCCTAAGAATCTATTAATTTGCCTACCCTAAAAGCAGGTATTTTATAACTCTATTAGCCGAAATCATAGCCAGGTCTTTGTACAAGATATTTCATAACCTACACATGATAAGTTTTATTCATATTGCGTAAGTCTCTATGGTTGAAATATATATTATAGTTTGGACATCATGCTAGATGATGGTCACCATATCAAATGGGAACGTAGAGACTTGATATAACTTTATGAAAATGATAGTTGGAACTATAAACAGAAAAACCATCTTATAGGATCTAAGCTCTAATACACTTGAGATTATCACCAATTGTGTATTAATAATGATAATCGTAGGGATTTATGAAGGCATCTGTTATGTGTGCATTTACCCGAGACAAAATACAACGTTGGAGGAATGCTAGATGAAAATCATTGGGATTTTACTTGTAATCGTGGGAACGGTTGGTATTGCCATGGGAGCTATGATGTACGGCGATATCGGAATTGCAGCAATAATCGGAGCGACTTCTGCTCTGCTCTCCGGTATTGGATTCTTGATTAAAACTTCAAAAGAGAAAAGGATCAAACAAGCCGGAGGACTCGAATGAGAATCGTTGGTATTTTACAACTTGTGAACGGGATACTAGGTCTAATACTAGGAAGTATGATGACTGGAGACATCGGTATCGCCGCTATGATCGGGGCAATTACATCACTATTAAGCGGCATCGGATTTTTAATGCCAGATGGCACGCCAGCCAAATTGAGCCGAAAAATAAAAATCGGATTGATGATTTCAGGTGCAGCTATTCTAATACTTGTGGTTATCGGATTAGTTGCTAACACAATAAATAACAGCACAGTAAGCCGCGAAGAATTATTGACAGATGAACAATTTGATCAACTCTATACAAATGCAAAGCCATACAAGGGGTATCAAGTTGACTTCTATGCAAGAGTATTCCAATCACCAGATAAAGCAGCTAAGTATCAATCTTTCCAAGTGTATGCACAAAATGATGACCATAAAAATACAATCATTAGACTGGATGACATTACGATTGATATTCAAAAAGATGATATTCTTCACATCGTTGGAGAGGTTCATGATATGTTTGAAGGAAGAAATGCCTTCGGAGCAAAGATTACAGCCCCAGCTATTATAGCAAAAAAAGTTACAAAAACTGATTATGCAACTGCATTTGCACCTGCAATCAAGACAATTAATATGGATCAGGAACAGAACCAGAACGGATACATAATTTCTGTAGACAAGGTAGAACTAACCGAACAGGAGACTCGAATCTACATCACAATAAAAAACGAGTCAACAAACTCCATCGATTTCCATACCTACTCTTCTACATTGATTCAAGGCAATACACAATTCGAGAGAGTTAGTAATTACCAGGCAAATTATCCTGAGGTTAATAGTTCAAATATTCGGCCAGGCGTAATAACGAAAGGAATCATCGTGTTTGAAGCTATTAATATAGACGGCGATAATTTCACAGTTACGCTTGAAGGCAGCAGTGATAATTGGGAAGTACGGACAGCACCATTTACGTTTGAAATACCACTAAAACATGAGGTTTTAAAGCCTGTCTCTCCATTTCCTAATAGTTTATATGAGGGCAAGATAGACGGTATTCCTCTAGCACTTGGTGATGATGCAGACAAAATAGTCGAGCTGATGGGTGAACCCGAAACAATTGATGTATGGGAAGGAGCATATTTTTTCAAGTATCCAGGAATTATATTTTTCACAGATCAAGTAACTAATGGATATGGAAAGATAGCATCAATAGCTTTTCCAGTAGGTTATTCATTTGTAGGAGTAACGGTTGGTCAAACATTTGATGAAATCCAAGAAATCTTAGGTGAAACTGATCCGCCAAGTGAGAACGATCTTGAAGGCGGATGGACGTTGAGCTATCAAATAGGCGAACACTTGATTACATTTGATTCTGTAGATAAGAACGGACCAACTACAAATGCAATCTTTTGGGAAGGGAAAGCATCCTCAAAAAAAGTAACAGAAGGCATAATAAAGCAAGATAATCCCGAAAAAACAGATAAAATTAGATATGTTGATCCAGATACACAAACATCACTTCTCTATCCAGTATCCTGGGGAGAATCATCAAGTGAACCCTGGGGTGATACCATTCTTTACAGAGATAAAATCGGAGAAATTTCAATAGCTTTCGATTTCATTAGCAGTAATCCGGATTTGCTTAATGAGTATCTAGAACAGTACAGTTTTGATGAGCAATGGTATCTTGAAAATGATCCAGACGGAGAATACCATGCATTCACAAAACTTGATCTAACAAGTGGTTATCAGGGATTTGCATATTCAATGAGGAATGGATTAATGCGAGACTTAAACTATATCGTGTTTAATAATTTTAAAGCAATAAGACTAAATCTTGTTATTAATGATATTTCTAAAGATCGGCATGATGATTTGTTGGATGAGTTTTGGGATATGATGGAATCAATTAATCTTGACTAGTCATTTTCCAAACAAATCAATTCAATATAACCATAACACAGAAAGGTGATAGCCTCATGAAAATGAAAAAGTTGTTATTTACTCTCTTATTTATTATCTTTTTTCTATTTGCTAGTAGTTCAGTATACGCAAAATCACCAGTCAATCTACCAATCGCTAATACTTTTGTCGGTGGAAATGCAAGTCATTTACTCGTCAGTCCGGACAGTAATTATGCATTTACAGCGGGTAATTCTACACAGGCCTTTATCTGGCGGTTAAATAGCGGTCAAAGTAAAGAGATAACTGATATATCGTATCAGTATGTTCGTGATGCCGCTTTTAGCCCAGATGGAAAGCAACTTGTTGTTTCTGCAGGTCCACCTTTCAGTTCGTTATCATCACAACTCGTATTCTATGATACTCAGTCAGGGAATGAAAACAAAAGAATTTCGGTTGGATACGATAATATGGCGAACTCCCTTGCCTTTTCAAACGATGGCAAATCACTCGTTATTGGCTTAAGAGGACAAATCTCGATCATTGATCTTGCGTCTGCTAAAGAAATATTAAAGTTGTCGATTAATGAGTATGCGGACATTATCCGATTCCACCCAAAACAAAAACAATTTGCTGTTATCATAAATGAAGCAGACTATGGATCTGGAAAACCGGGCATTCTTCAAATCCGAGATGCTGAGACAGGGGATATTTTAAAATCTTTTAGTGATATCCTCCCTAAATGGCCCGCCAAGGATAGTGACTTTGTTGATATGGCCTATTCCCCAGATGGGAATTATTTGATCCTTTCATATAGTCAAAACGGACAAGATGGTTCACTTGTATTCGATGTGCAAAATGACTATAAGCGTATCGCCAAGATCGGTCAAAGTGGAAGTGTTTCATTTAACGCTGATAGTACTTTTGCAATCATTGGAAATCAAGTGTTTAAGGTAAACCAATTTGAGAAACAATTGATTGAATTATCAAGTGATTCAGTGAATCCTTATCTAGTAAATTTTTCTCCAGACGGAAAGTATCTAGTAACTTTAGTCCAAGGCAAAGTGAAATTATTGGATTCTTCTGTATTGTCTAAAATGAAAGTTGAGGTGTCAGGCCGTAGTGAGGGTTATGTTCCTTCCCCTGTAGTTAAAGAAGGAACGGAAATGTTTGCAATCGGTAAAATACTCAACGTTCTTGACATAAGTGGAACAGAGACCGTCAAATACGATACTAAAACTGTATCAACTCATTCATATGTAACTTTCAGAGGTAGTTGTTATGCTATTACTGAAGGTAAAACTGAAGTTTCAGAATACGTAGTAGATGAATCAGGAACTTGCCTTGAATCAACAGGCAACGTCTATAAGCTTGAAAAAGCAGCTCTGTATGTAGAGGGTGATGGAATCTATGTGCCGCTGAGTTTCATATCAGAAATCGTGGTTGGTCCCGAAAATGATACGATATACTGGCCGGACGACAACGTTCTGATTTTCAACATGTACACGTGGGATGAGGAAGATACAACTAAACCAGAGGAACCTAAAGAACCAACTATTCCAGGTGCTAATCCAATCACACTTGCAATGAAAATCAATAGTCCTTGGCTTTTGACTACAGATGATGGAAATCTTTTCGACGACAATGATCATAATGTCACACCTGTTATTCGTCAAGGCACTACGCTTCTACCAATCGCTTCGATCATTAGCAAATTAGGCGGTGCAACAACTTGGAATAGTACCGAAAAGAAAGTTACTATAACGCTCAATAAAAATACTATAGAATTATGGATTGATCGTAAAACTGCACTTGTTAACGGAGTTACTAAAGCACTGACTGTCCCGCCTGTTATTATTAAAGGCAGAACGATGATCCCTGTAAGATTCGTAACTGAAAATCTTGGTGCTGATGTAAGCTGGCATAAGGACTCACAGATGGTATTAATCTACTATGGAGGCGCAGTGGAAAACGATATTGATTCATTTACCTTTGAATATAAACTCGCCCTACTCGACGCTGTTCAAAAGAAGGAAGATAACAATAAGACGCTTGAAGATGTTAGTTAAAGAGAATCAGCAGAAACATAACCAGGTTATATATATAGCGATAAAGATCCACTGGATTACTACGGAAAATGATTCATGTTGGGGACATTGTCGGAATTTCGAAGCTTTTAATAGTTAGTCCATCTCAATTGACGGATGGTATTAATTAAGGATAAACTGCAAATTTCAAATGATCTATAGGACGATTGACACTTAAAAGAGCTTAGCTCTATATACAACGGTTCATGGTGCCGCATAATTGGCGGCACCTTTCCCATTGAAATTATCCCTCTCCCTTTCTACGTAACAAACTAAAAAAAGGCATATGTCTTCAATCTTGTCATTGATTTAAACGTTCGTTATTCTGTAGATGTATTCATTAAAAAAACAAGAAATCAACATATTATTCAACCCATGACGGCGTGTCAATTCCATACGTTCTACAAGATCGCTTAATTTTCCGCTTAAACGGGGCCACCCAATCTTTTCGCTCTTCGATTATTTCTTGGCGCTCTTCATTGTTTTTTTCAATACCAGTAAGTTCAGACTTCAATTCTAGCAGCGTAAAAACTCCTCGTTCTTGAGACTCACTACAGGAATAACAATAGAAAAACCCATTGATATAAGTGTCAGCATCTGCCTCTAATACATCCTCGCAATGGGCTTCACACTTATAAGATTCTACAATTGAGAGTTCAACTCCATATTTATCACAAAACGGCTTTAAAATTTCATACGCCTCTTTAGCCATATCCAGATTATCAAATACATAATCCAATCCCCAGTGATAGGGATGCTGATGAATCTTGATTACATAGAGAATAAAATCCTCATAACCGGTCAAATACAAGTCCATGCAAATTTTATCGTAAATTCCCTCTTGGTTCTTATCCAAACTTCCATAATTAGTATCCATTCCTGTAACCCAGTATAGCATTTTTCTATTTGGCCGCCATGCGAGAATATACTTCTGAAGCTCCCTCAACTTCAACGTATATTGATAGATTTCCCAAGCATATGGGCCGTCGTCTCCTTCAGCACGAATAAAGTCAGAATGATCATCGATCAACTCATCTATTTCTTCTAAAAGCTCGTCAACCAAGAGTTCAAGATTGATTTTTTCCTTGTTCAATGTATCCTCCCAATGATCTAGTAGATCAATATAACCCCGTCGCAGAATTAAATATGTATCCTCATATGGATGAGAATCATAAGAAGACTCCCGCTCTTCCATGTACTGATCCATGCAGTCTTCCGAACAATATATCGTTCCTTTGGCATCAATAATATATCTCTCATCCATTTCCTTTTTGCATTGGGTACAATTCATTTTATTTTCTCCCTTCGTCATCTATTAGCCTTGGTGAACGACCGAGCAAGGTCAACCTCCATTCCAAGAAATTCGTATCTCCTGGTTCCAATTTATACTTTTCCTCGATTACATTCATTGCATTGACATAAGCCTCTCTTGAAACCCATAAATCAGATGGTTGTCGCGGTACAGCACTGAAGAGCAACACAAGAAACTCTTTATACGCCGAACTAATCCTCGCTGCTGCGGGGTCACCAAAGATGGCTTTACTAATTTCTTCAATAGCTGACTTTGCAATCTTACGCTGTCCAATTGTTGAATATGAAGCTTCATAGACATCCGCATATACAGGAATAAATGATATGATCCTTTGATGAAATTGTCCGATTATCGTATCGCGATAACGGAACGTAATAATCCTTTCCTGATGATCAACTGTAATCTCAATATTACTCTTGCAATATTGGTCATTCAGAATGGCAAGCAAGATCTGTTTAGAACGCAGCTTTCGCATGCGCGTGTTTGATATCCAATCAGGGTCAAGAGATTCCAGTTGCCAAAAGCATTTGAATTTCTCCCAACGGGAGTCTTCAGCAGGAATGGATAGCAAATAAGAATAGGGATTTTTTTCTGCTTCGATTTCTAACGTAATCGGATGTTGTTCGTCCAAATCAATTTCTCCCTTCATTATCGAAAATAGCCCTCATTACGAATATACACAGGCATCTCGTAGAATTCTTAACAATCACTAAAAGTGTTGTCGTAAAGCCAGAAAACACAAATCTATATTATATCCATGAATAGAGAAATGACCGATGACAATTCCAAGCCATCGGTCATTTCTCTATTTACTTCAGTAACACGCCATAGGTGTTTTATAATTTCAACTCTAAAGGAGAAGATTGAAATGGCACACAATATCGAAACTATGTTTTACACCCGTGAAGCCCCATGGCACGGACTCGGCAATCGAGTCGAGCATGCGCTCAGCTCAAAAGATGCTTTACAAGTCGCTGGGTTAGATTGGAAAGTGATTCAGAAACCAATTAAAACCCAGGATGATATGATCATCCCAGGCTACAAGGCTAATATTCGAGAAACCGACCACAGAGTGCTTGGCGTAGTCACTGACCGCTATTCGATTGTCCAGAATCATGAAGCATTCAAATTCACCGATGAATTACTTGGAGAAGGTGTGCGGTATGAAACCGCTGGGAGTCTGCATAACGGAAAGAAGGTTTGGCTGCTAGCCAAACTGCCAGAGCAATATATCGTGCTGGGAGATCACATCAGTCCGTACATGGTTTTCTCCAATAGTCATGATGGCAGCGGCAGCATTAAAGTCGCTATGACACCAATCCGAGTGGTATGTCAGAACACATTGAATCTCGCGCTATCAAGTGCAAAGAGAATCTGGACGACCATGCATACAGGCGATGTGAAGTCTAAGCTTAGTGAAGCGAAGAAAACGATACTCTTAGCTGAGCACTATATGAATAAGCTAGGTGCTGAAGTGGAGCGCCTGAATCGCATCAAGCTATCGGATCAGAAGGTCATGGAGTACATCGAGCTTCTCTTCCCTATGTCAGACAATGCGACCAAACTTCAAGAAAAAAATGTCATGCAACTACGCAATGATCTACAGATCAGATACTTCGATGCTCCCGATCTAACACACGTTAATAAATCAGGCTATCGATTTATTTGCGCCGTAAGTGACTTTGCCACACATGCGCCTCCATTGCGAGAGACAGCTTCCTTTAAAGAGAACCTCTTTAACCGCACCATTGAAGGTAATGCTGTAATCGATAAAGCCTATGAAATGTTGTTATCTACTGCATGATTATCATTCATATGTATGCTCTATGATCTGAATACGCTTCCCGTGTTAGGATCTTTCTTTTCCTTTACATCCCAATACCACGAACGGAGGAATAAATCCATGCTCCATCACCCGTCCGCTGACTATAAAACATTAGTCAGCAATCTCATCCATGAGAGCCCCGACAGCTATGTCGTCGAACAGCTCATTTCAATGTTCCCCACCCCGAAGGATTTACTTCATGCTGATGAATCTGAGCTAACTACGCTCAAAGGAATTGGCAAGGCAAAAGCACGGCAAATTGTGACCGCACTTAGAATCGGCCGCACAATCTCCTTAACCTCTGAACCTATTAATCAGATTAAATCACCGACAGATGTTCATAAGCTCATGGCTCCAATCTTTACAGATCTCAACAAAGAACATTTCGTCTGTATGTTTCTGAATACCAAAAACATGGTCCTTGGCTGGGAAACCATAGCAATCGGTTCGCTTAATGCTTGCATTGTTCATCCCAGAGAAGTGTTTCGACCAGCCATTAAACGAAGTAGTGCTTCAATTATATGTGTTCACAATCATCCTAGCGGCAATCCTGAACCGAGTGAAGAAGATATAGTCATAACGAAGAGGCTTTTAGACACTGGCAATACGATTGGCATAAGTGTTTTGGATCATGTCATTATAGGTAATCCATCCTACGTAAGTTTGAAGGAGCGAGGATTGATGTGATCGATCACATTAATCCTCGCTTATTTATAGGAGGATAGATTCACTATGACAAAGGCACAAAAATTCCATGCTGATATTGTAGTTGAAACTGAAAATCTAACTCACGAAACTTGGCTCCATCATCGTCGGAATGGCATCGGTGGTTCCGACCTAGCTGCTATCTGCGGTATTTCCAAGTGGAGAACACCTGTACATGTCTACCTTGAAAAACTTGGCGAAGCTCCTGAAGATCAATTCAATGAAGCCGCAGAATGGGGAACCCGACTTGAACCACTTATTGCTGGTAAGTTTGCTAGCGAGCATCCGGAGTGGGCGATTACAGAAAAGAAAGTGATTTATTGCCACCCAGAGTATCGCTGGGCTTACGGAAATCTGGATCGTATGATTATTTGTCCTAATCGTGGCCGTGGCATCTTGGAAATTAAAACCGCTAGTGAATACCTGCGTCATGAATGGGACAACGGCAATATTCCCGACTACTATTACGTTCAGCTACAATGGTACATGTTCGTTACAGGACTAGATTGGGGTTATTTCGCCACACTAATTGGCGGTAACAAATATAGGGAGTACGCGGTTATGCGTGACGATGAGCTCATAAATCAGCTGCTACGGATAGCTTATGATTTTTGGCATCATTATGTACTTGTCAGCAACTGCCCTCCTCTTGACGGCTCTGAGGCTTCTACAAAGCTTTTGAATCGACTCTGCCCTAAAGCCGAGGACAATACCATCATTCCACTGGAAGAGATCATGCACATTGAAGCGTATTTCGATAATAAGAACCAGCTCAAGGTTCTCGAGTCAGCTATCACTGAATTTGAGAATCGAATAAAATCTGTTATGGGAAATCATGAAATCGGAATAGCTCAAACTTACAAGGTGAAATGGGAAAATAAGAGTCGAACCGGATTAGACAGCAAACAGCTCAAGGAGCGTCATCCTGAAGTTTACCGAATGTGTCTGAAAACAACCCATTTTCGGCAATTTAGCATCAAAAAGGAGGCAGCAAAGAATGGCCAATGAAGCATCAAGTCTATTTCAGCAATTGAACGCCCCATTCCCCTAATCCGAGTATCACTACGACAGCTTTGGAGATCGTTGTTATCTTTCAGGTCAATCCATCACAGAGCGCTTGAATGAAGTATTGGGTGTCGGATACTGGAAGTATGAAGGGTTATATGAAACAGAAAAGATCATTCAGGAGGCAAATAGCAAAAATCAACGGGTGAAAATTTTTGTGCGCTTCAGCTTCATCATCCATTATGAAACACAGACCACGTCTTTAGGGGCATTTGCATTCTCCTACTTTGGACTAATCCCATTTTACCTTAAGAACATTTAATTAAACAACTCTCAATAGCTGCGTAAACTCCTTATCCATTTCTTCTACCAAGTTGGGAATATGGCTGTATCCCCAATTTACAGGAATGGTTACTGGGTTTGTGCCGCTTTTTTTTATTATTTTTATGACAGAGTTAAATTCTGTTACCGCCTTCTTATCCGACAGTTCGTCGCTATACTCTAATCTGGCTTTATGAATCGAGCGTTTTTGATTCACCAACTCTAACACCTCAACAATTTTTGCTTTGGTTTTATTTCGATGGACTTTAAATGACAATACACGTCTCTTGGCTTCTTCCAATGTGTAATAATCCTCGAATCCTACTGTTTTCTCGTAGTAATCATAGATCATTTTTCTCGAGATATCGTCATTCGCAAAATTTATAAAATCTCGATATTTCCACTCATGTTTTTGCTTCATACTATTAGTCTTTCCAGCTAAACACTGGATCTCAAGACGAATAATATTACAAGCATCTTCGAGCCTCTCATAGTCTTCAAAATCTTTATACATTTGATATTGTTTATTGTAAAAATTAATACCTACTGAATGCTTCTTGGTCTGGAGATAAAAGCTTTGGTCGTAACTTTTTCTTCTTCCAGTCTTCTCATCAAGTTCACTCATAACTATAAATCGAGCAGGAACGTCAGCTCTTTTAATTAATCCCATATAGACTTCATGTAGTTCGGTCCGAATATTAATACAATAATCAAATCTTTTAACTTGATATTCAGATAACTCGTTAAATCGATATATTTCATGACTTGGATTCCCCTCAAATAGCTTCTGAATTGGCTTTAACACCTTCTTAAACTGACCCCGGATATCATTGTAGTCACTTGCTCTTGCAACCTTCACATATTCGTTTTCTTGAATAAGTACCTTTGGGTTTAATCGTATTTCAATTGCATGATAATAAATACCTTGGCTGTCGACTTCAACACCTCGTCCATTTGAATTTGCTCGATTTGAATCTTTTAGCCTTGTGCGACGTAGCATAATAATGATTCCATATTTATCGTATAAAGGGTAGATATGCAAATCGGGACATAATGTATCAGGAAAATGCCTGGATTTCTTTTCTTTAGATAGGGCTGCTAGATAAGACGATACTTTAGGAAAATCAAGTGCGTGTATAGGCTGGAATAAAAGTGCAGTATGATACATAGTAGCACTCCTTCTTTTAAATGTAATAGTGATGTACTTTCTACAGTTTTGTAATTTACAATCTACTCGTTACAACACAGAAATGTATTGCATACAATAGAAAATTGACTTAGTTATTATAGGGAATATATATACATATATATCAAGCTCCTTCCTCTCAATTTGCTTGACCAATCTCAATGTCAGTTTGTGAATTAATTCTCAAATATATGGATAAGCAGTGCTGATTGATCTATTTACTGTCCTTTATGCTTATCCTTTACAATCTGTTATGGAGATTATAAAGTAATATAAGGTCAAATAACGAAATATAAAGTGATTTAATCAACAGTAGACTAACAAATACTACTGTTAGGTCGGTGAAAAAAATGTATGATGATTACAATGAGATTTTGACTATTCCCCAGCTAGCTGATCTTCTTCAGATTGGAATGAATACCGCTTATAGTTTGGTGAATTCTGGAGAAATAGAGTCATTCAAGGTTAAAAATTCACATCGTATACAGCGAAGTGCTGTCACGGACTATATTATTAGAAAGAGCAAAAAAAGACTGAAAGGATTGAAGATGATTAATACATGAACGATTACCCAAAGTTATTTACAGATCACCATATCAAAAATTTTTTTGATCGTTTGAAAGGAATGGCTCCACTAGATGGCGAGGTTACAATTCGGGAGATTCTCGAGTTAGAAGAGCAGTACCGGGATGAGCTAATTCTCGATGACAACATAGATAGAATAAAGAAGCAAGTCGAAGACAGACTGGGTTTATTCCGGAAAAGTTTGGGGGCGTACGTACAGGCAGGAGAGAAATTGACTCGTGGGGATTATTCGGAGAGTGACTACCTCATTAGGATAGTTTGCTCCGCTTATTCATCAAAAAAGGCTACAGTTACTACGCAGCCATATGCAGACTTGTTCGCCCTGATACAATTAATATACTTCTCAGATGAATACAAAGATGATTACGATTCACAGATTATCGAACTTGCAAAAAAAGATACGATATCCCCTTTTCTTCAGCAAATACCGGATCTACGAGCTGCCGTTTTCTTTATTCGATTTAAGTCGGACGTCGCGTCTGCGGAAAATGTGCAGGACTACTTCGAATCGTACGAATATGTTTCTGGTTTGGGTCCATCTAGTTATATATACCGCGCACTGTTTTACTTTACTCGGAACGAACTTGACCAAGCATACGCTGATTTGAATTATATTAAGGCTTATTCAAAAGATTCTCATTGGATAGAAGAAACCATTCGCTTAGGAATCGCCCATAAGGTATTAACTCCTGAAGTCGCTCAGGAAATAAAG
Organism: Paenibacillus sp. IITD108; assembly: GCF_036541265.1. Lineage (NCBI taxonomy): Bacteria > Bacillati > Bacillota > Bacilli > Caryophanales > Paenibacillaceae > Paenibacillus > Paenibacillus sp. IITD108. The sequence goes on from NZ_JAZHCT010000004.1 coordinate 100,769, forward strand.
TTGTGGGCCGACAAGAAGGAGTGATCATTATTTACGGGTTTAAGATATTCAATCTTGATCGAATTAAAGAACTTATCGACCAGCTGGGTTTAACTGACTTTACAACGGATAAAGAACAAGGAATGCTAAACAATCCAACGATTAACCAAATCGTCGATTTCGTTTATTACGAGTGCCTCCCATTTGTCCCCTTTCAGGTGCTTGAAGCATTCACGCAACAAAACAAGATGACTTTCTTTCGTAAGAGCGTAACGGATCACCTATACTTAAACATTCGGATGAGAATGGACTTCGAGAACAAACTTGGTACTGACGATAGCGTTAGTTTATATCGATTATTGAAGGATCAGGGACAGGATAAGAATGTGTCCAAACCTTATCAACAATTAAACGCAATAAACAAATGCTATGGCGATAACTACTTCATACCTTCAAAAAAAGCAGGCGACTTACGTCCAGATCCAATTCTGTTCCCTACATTTCAAGAGAACCTTTTTGCCCGAACGATCCAGTCTAGGGCCATCAATCCCTTATACTCGCAGGTATCTGCGAACTATAAAAACGTTCGTGATCTCGTTGCGATATTGAACGAATCAGTAGAAGAAGGGTTTTCCGGTACGGTTTCGAGATACACAATTGAGTCCAATTATAACTTTGATCTATTAAAGCATATTGCAGCGCATGTCGAAAGCACCCCTCAGATCCAAAACATTAATTTCATTAAGCCAATAGTTTTATTGGGATTGCTTCCTAATGTATTTTCTAGGAATGAGTATATAAAAGTCCTTCTAACGCATAGCGAAACCATTGCTCCCAACTTGTTTGAGTTTGCTGACCATTACTTTCAACAAACTCAATATGAGGATAAAGGAATTGTTCAATCAGGCAGAGAAAAAAACAAAAACGCTTGGCGGAATCAATACGAGGTAAAAAGAATCTTGGGCGACCGTCTCTTGAATAAATATAGCGAATATCAACAGAACGATTCCATCGAATACATGACTAAGAGCCTTTATCTGCTATCGCAATTTACATTTCCGATCATGGAAATGTATACGTACTATTTATTAAAGCAGGTCTTCCGCGTTGACGCACCTTACAATAACATCTCTTTTCCCGTCACCAGTAATGAGGATCATCTGTCGTCTAATCAACAAGTAATTTTCGATTTAGTCGCGCCGATCATATATAAGACTAAATTAAAATCGTTTCAGCTAAAGACTCAATTGCCTATGTCTAAGAAACATGCTGAATCGTGGATAAGGAATGAACTTTATGACAATCCGATTACTGAAGAGTTTCGAAATGAGCCCTTACTCATGGGGATTCTTAACTCCTACATAATTTCCGAAAATCTTGTCAAACATTGCGAAGCGGAAATTGGCCCCATCTTTCGTAAAGAAACATTCTTAAATTCATTTTTGCGAACCTTTGATAAAGTTCGGAAAACAAAAAAAGATTAAGAATCATGCCTATGACCAAGTCCAGTTCCATACTGAACTTGGTTTTTTTATATTTTCTAACGAAGGGGCTATTACCATTTTGGGCACCAATAAATTGGCTCCTAAACGGTTATTAATAACGAGCTCGTGAGTCCAGTAGAATCAAAATTACCAAATGCGGAAGGGAGGTAACGTGAATGTCAGCAAAAGGACAGCAATCTTCGGCATGATGTGCAGGTTATCTATTTAGAAGTCGGCTCTTTGACAACTTAATAAAAACGAAAAGATTAGGACGTGATGTTACAGTGCACCAGCAAAGTTTAATGCGTAAAAATTCTTTTGATCTGTTTACACGTTGGCGACTTGATCCCTCCTCCCTATGTGAATCGGATGCTGTTGAACTTCTTACGGATTGCCTCAGCGGCAGTTATCCTGAGTACCGATTCAGCCAGCGAGGAATTGAAGTCGCAGTAGGTGAGGGCGACAGCAGAAAATTTCAATTACTAACCGATACCCTCTTTCTTCCTTGCGGAGAAATTCGTCAACATCGATCCGGCGGGATAAGTCGCAAAATCCACATAATGGGCATTAGGAATATGGTTTTGTTGGAACCGGTCATTTTAAGTCCAACAGAATTTTCATCCATGAAATGGATTCGTGAAAAATGGGGGTTCAAAGTATGGATATCACCAAACATTTCGAATGCAGCACAATATATTCAGGACATTATTTGTCGTATCAACGAGTTCGTCCCCTATGTCGACGAGTATTGTAACCTGGGTTGGATTAAGGATTCAAACGGGCAAAGCATATATGTCACTGGCACGAATATTATTGGGAAACATTACACAGACCATGTTATTATCAATGATTCGCTAAAGGAATTTCATTTAAAGACCGCCGATATTTCGGAAAAAAGTGCATTTAAATTTGTTCTCAACACCATGCTTCCAATCGCACCCATAGAAATAAGTAATACTGCTCTTTCATTTATGCTTCTAAGTTTAATGAACTCTGTTTTTAAAGACTGGAGCTATAAGCCGGACTTTGTATACTATCAGTTTGGTGAAAGCGGAAGCCGGAAAACAAGCATATCAAAGGTATTTTTCAATATGTACGAGCAATACGCCGATGCCGTCCCAATCAATTTTAAGGCGACAGGACCCGCAATGGAACAAATGATGGTAACCATGCGCGATACAGTAATCCTGATCGATGATATTGCACCATCAATCAGTTCCACTGAAAGGCATGAAACAGAGAAAAAGTTGGAAAACATCGTTAGGGCATATGGAGATTCCGTAGGTCGTCAGAAAATGGAGTCTAAAAACAAAGCGGTGCATATGAAGCCCGGCGGATTAGCTGCGATAACAGCTGAAGATAATGTTTTTAAAAGCCTCTCCTCCTTGGCTAGATGCTTTATGATCCAAGTTCGAAAAGAAGACATTAACCTTGAAAAACTAACTGCAGCCCAAAGAAATCGGACCTGCTTCCCGACAGCAATAAAATTCTACCTGCAAGCGATTACGGAAGATTTCGAAAAGTTTGTGGAACACCTAAAGCAAGCATTTTTAACAAGCAAAGATTTTTTTGCGACTGCGCATCCCGATTCGCACGGCCGTCTTATTACAACGGCATCATGGTTAGATGCCTCTTTTAACGGCTTTATGAAGTATGGGTTACAGATGGGCTTTCTTACGCTCTACGATTTCGATCTTAGAATGGATGAGAACAGATCCATGCTTCTGCAGTGGATACAAGATCAAAACCTGTATCTGAAGAGAAACAACGAAGTAGATATGTTTATCCATGCATTTGCACAGCTCATAACTTCTAATCGTGCGCATATTCCAGAGATTACGGTTGAAGGAAGACAAAATAGAATTGTTGATGCTCCTGAGAACAAATCACTGATCGGTTACCGGGATTTTAGCAATCTCTACCTTCTTCCTGATTTGGCATACAGCGAAGTTCGAAGCTTTTATGGCAGACTAGGAATCGAATTTCCAGTATCCAAAAGATCGTTAATCGACCGCTTATTTATGCGCGGAATATTAAAGCCTGATAACAATAAGGACGGCACAAAAACGGTTCGTATTAAAGTGAATGGCCAGAGGGTAAGTGTAATTCGGCTGGATTTGGATGCCTTTAGATTGTGGGATGAAGAAGAATAATATCCTTACTATTTGATAATTCCACATTAACCTTGGCATCTTGGCAAGTTGGTTAGCACGCCGATACATCAAGGCTTTATCGTACCCAATATATCCGGGAGGGTACCCCAATAAACCAGAAAAGAGGAATGTATATGAATCAAGTTCAAGTTTACAAGAAAAATACACCCACAATTCATGAGCAAATCGTTGTAGCTTATACCTACTACTGCAACTCGGATGATCGTAAATCACTCGAACGGTTGCGTGATGAAGCCGAGGAAGGAAACCCCTGGGCTGCCGTCTGGTTAGCTGAAAGCTACATTCGGGGGATTACGAATGATCGTGAAGACGATATTAAAAAAGCAATGAGATGGCTTGATAAATGCGGAGATTTCCCTTTAGCCCAATTCAAATTAGCCGAGTTGTACTTAGAGGAAGAAAAAACGCAAAAAAAGGGAAAAAAACTATTGAAATTGGCTGCGGAGGCCGGACTTGTAGATGCTCATTTTTCACTAGGAACACATTATTCGTCCGGTACGATATTCAAGGCAAATGACACCAAGGCAAAGTCCCACTTAAAAAAGGCTCGAGAATATGGGCACCCTGAAGCTCATAAGGAACTCAAGCGCCTTAAGAAAAAACAAGCTGGGGGAGATAAGATATGAAAAATTTTATAACTCTGGAGCAAGTGACGGACGACTTATACAAATTTATGACTTCGTTTACGAAAACATCTTTCGATCACATGGATTTCCACGCCAAGGTAAGACGGTCATTTGCGGACTGCGAAAATATGGAAGAATCCGACCTAACAATTAGCGATGGCGTACGAATTCCAATAGAGCTTGCTTCAAGTGTGAAAACTCAAATTTTCCTTCGGCTTAAGCTTCTCTATGGATTCGGCCCTGATATCGTGAGTGCTTTTGATAAGTACAATTCAAAGAAGCTGTCACAAATCAAGTCTCAACGCCGCTAAGCGCAATACTCCGGCCAATAAATATACATTATGTATATAGCATAATGAATCGAGGTGTGTAAATGAGACAGATAATCGAAGAGACAATGTTCTATACCGACAATCAGCACAAAATTAACTTTATGCGCTGCATTGAAAAATTTGGTTGCATAAATCAAGAGTACGCATCAACCTGTTACATTGCATCTCACCCTGAAATCTTCAAGTGCTTTTCGCTCGAACACCAAATAGATGGTCCATTTGACTGGTATTTTGAGCATTTAGCATCCTTAGCAGAGAATGGTCCCAGCAACTTAATTAACGGTAATGCATCGCCGTTAACAGGGCAAACAAACGCGCTTGTTCGACTTGGGCTAAACCTTTGGAATGGTTACGAGTTTGATCTTGCAGAGGGATTAGCAATATGGGACTCCGAGCTTTACACAGTCGCTCTTCAAGCAATCAATCTACGACGACATGGGAGGATTACGATCTATGAACAAATTGGACTATCCGTTAATTCTACAAATCAAGAACGTGCAAGAAATTTTAGGTGTCTCACGCTCAACTGCTTACGAAATTGCTAAAGCCCCCGATTTCCCGTTACTCGTCATCAACTGTAGAAAAGTCGTATACAGAGACGACTTCTTCAAATGGCTAGATTCCAAGCGTGCGAATGCCAATGCGATATCAGCATAACGGAATCTTCTACGTAGAGATGGCTTTTGCCATCTCTACACTTTTTAGAAAGGATGATTATTTATGAAAGGCTACTTTAGAAAACGTGGTTGTAAGTGCGCCGGAAAACGCTGTACTTGTGATGCGACCTGGTCTTTCACCCTTGATATCGGTCGAGATCCATTAACGGGCAAACGAATCCAAAGACAAATGGGTGGCTTTAAGACTAAGAAGGAGGCTCAAGCTGCGTGTGCGGCGATGCATACAGAGCTTATGGAAGGAACCTATATAGCGGAAAAAGAAATGCTATTTTCTACTTTAGTTGATGAATGGCTGAAACCTTATGAAACTACAGTTAAAATTAGTACCATACGTGTTCGAAAGCATGAAGCATCTCGATTGCTCGATTATTTTCAAAATCATCAGGTGAAAAACATTACTCGAAAAGCTTATCAAAATGCCCTGCTAGACTTGTATGAGCGCGGCTTTGCTTTAAATACGATTGCCGGCGTTCATTCTACAGGACGAATGCTATTTACCAAGGCAATTGAGTTAGAAATCATCAAAAACGATCCAACGCAATATGCAAAGTTGCCTCGCCCCCAAAAGACAGTTGAACAAATTGAAGCGGAGGAAAATGAGATAAAATACCTTGAAAAACATGAGCTAACGCAACTTCTTCAAACAGCGAAAAAGAAGGGATTAACGAATGACTATGTAATCTTCCTGACCCTTGCTTATAGTGGACTTCGAGTCGGTGAACTCTGTGCATTGAAGTGGAAGGATTTCGACTTTAAGGAACACACGTTGTCCGTAACAAAGACATATTACAATCCTACAAATCGGGCAACTGAGTTTCATTTGCTGACACCTAAGACAAGCACATCGAAACGAACCATCGAGCTAGATCCACTGGTATTTAAAGAGCTAGAGAAGCTGAAAGGTCGTCAAAATGAGCTTAAGATGCTCCATCGAGATGTGTATTACGATCAAGATTTTGTATTTGCCAAAACAGGGAAAGATATGGGCTATCCTGAGTTCATTAAAACGATCCAGAACCGCATGAGAAGGCTCCTACGACTCGCTGGCTTGAACGAGGCATTAACCCCTCACTCATTGCGTCACACGCATACATCGTTGCTTGCTGAGGCTGGAGTCGGCATTCATGAGATTATGGAAAGATTAGGACACCAGGACGACGAGATCACAAAGCGCGTTTATCTTCATGTCACCAAAACGATGAAAAAAGAAGCGTCCCAAAAATTCAGTGAGTTGATGAGAGGTGTATAATATAAATTCTGTCCTAGCAAGTTTAGGGCAGAATTTATATTTCTACAATGAAGTACCTCCTCCTATCATCCAATAACCTCCAATCAATTCGATGCACCCCAGCCACATCAATAAAATCGCTATTCTTTAGTTGTCCTGTTGGTTTATAAATCCTTCCCTGAACTACCTTGCTTCCTCTAAAGTAATCATATATGCCCGAATTGTCCTTGCCTTCATAAAATGGGCGATCCTTTACCAGAACCATAGTAAACGTTTTTGAAAACCCCTGTTCCTTTAGTTGCTCCATAAATTTAATATCCTTAACAAATGAATACAACTGCTCAGGATACTGGCCATTCGTCGGATATTTTAACTCGACAGCGAATCTATCCTTGCCACTTACAATACTTATATCAATTTCCTTCTTTACTGTATGACTAATCCCAAAATACGAAACATTCCGTTCAAACTGTACTTTATATTGTGGGAATGTCGTTCTCAAAAAATACCTAATTCGTGCTGAAGGCTAAACTCATTATACACCTCAATATTCGGCGTAGTTACGTATTCAAAAAATTGCTCAAGATGCTTAATCTCCAAAGCAAGACCTCCTCACTTTCTTAAATAACAGAAGACACCTTGGAGCGATTTCCATCACTCTAAGGTGTCTTCATTTTACACAATGTGGGCAATCCAGGTTTCTCCGAAGAGAAACCCTTGCCTCACAAGGCTTTACAGCCTTGATTACATCATGCCGCCCATTCCACCCATGCCGCCCATATCAGGCATTGCAGGAGCGTTTTTCTCTGGCTTGTCAGCGATAACCGCTTCTGTTGTCAAGAACATAGCTGCAACAGATGCTGCGTTTTGAAGAGCGGAACGAGTAACCTTAGCAGGGTCAACGATACCTGCATCAATCATGTTTACCCACTCGCCAGTAGCAGCGTTATAGCCGATACCAAGCTGTTCTTTTTTCAGACGGTCAACGATGACAGATCCTTCTTCGCCAGCGTTAGCTGCGATTGTGCGAACTGGCTCTTCTAGAGAACGAAGAACGATGTTCACGCCTGTTTTTTCGTCGCCAGAAGCGTCAACTGCTTTAACTGCAGCATAAATGTTAATTAGAGCTGTACCACCGCCGGATACGATACCTTCTTCAACAGCAGCACGAGTAGAGTTAAGAGCATCTTCAATACGAAGCTTACGCTCTTTAAGCTCAGTTTCAGTTGCCGCACCAACCTTGATTACCGCAACGCCGCCAGCTAGCTTAGCTAGACGCTCTTGCAATTTTTCACGGTCGAAATCAGAAGTTGTTTCTTCTAATTGTGTACGGATTTGCTTAACGCGAGCTGTAATATCAGCTTTGTCGCCGCTGCCGTCAACAATAATTGTGTTTTCTTTTGTAATACGAACTTGACGTGCGGAACCAAGCTGAGAAACGTCAGTTGATTTCAGGTCAAGACCAAGCTCTTCTGTAATCACTTGACCGCCAGTTAGAGCTGCGATATCTTGAAGCATTGCTTTGCGGCGATCGCCAAATCCAGGAGCTTTAACTGCTACGCAAGTGAATGTTCCGCGCAATTTGTTCACAACAAGAGTTGCTTGCGCTTCGCCTTCAACGTCTTCAGCAATGATTAGAAGCTGCTTGCCGGATTGAACAACCTTTTCAAGCACAGGTAAGATTTCTTGGATGTTCGTAATTTTTTTATCTGTAATCAAAATGTACGGGTTATCAAGTACCGCTTCCATTTTGTCAGTATCAGTAATCATGTATGGAGAAATGTAGCCGCGGTCGAATTGCATACCTTCTACAACTTCAAGCTCAGTTTCGAAGCCTTTGGACTCTTCAACTGTTATAACGCCGTCGTTGCCTACTTTTTCCATAGCTTCAGCAATCAATTGTCCAACTGTATCGTCACCAGAAGAAATAGCAGCAACCTGAGCGATCGATTGGTGGCCTTCGATTGGCTTGGAAATAGCTTTCAGCTCAACAAGAGCTGCTTTAACTGCTTTTTCGATACCTTTGCGGATAACCATAGGGTTTGCGCCTGCAGTAACGTTCTTCAAGCCTTCACGAATCATGGAGCCAGCCAAAACAGTAGCAGTAGTTGTACCGTCGCCAGCAACATCGTTAGTTTTTGTAGCAACTTCTTTAACTAGCTGAGCACCCATGTTTTCGAATGCATCCTCTAGTTCGATTTCTTTAGCAATAGACACACCGTCATTAGTAATGAGCGGGCTGCCGAATTTTTTCTCAAGAACTACGTTGCGTCCTTTAGGACCAAGCGTAACTTTAACTGCATTTGTCAGAGCTTCAACACCGCGCAGCATTGCCTGGCGAGCGTCTTCACTAAATTTAATATCTTTAGCCATTATCGTTAACCTCCTGATTTTAATTATTAAGTATCGTTAGACGGTCTTAGCCGAAAATTGCGTGTATGTCGCTTTCTTTCATAATCAAGTATTCTTTGCCTTCATACTTGATTTCTGTTCCCGCATATTTGGAGAATAGAACGCGATCGCCTTCTTTTACTTCCAATGCAACACGCACGCCGTCCTTTAGCGTACCGCTGCCAACGGCTACAACTTTACCTTCTTGCGGCTTTTCTTTTGCTGTATCTGGCAATACAATACCGCTTGCAGTTGTTTCTTCTTTCGCGATTGGTTCGATTAGTACGCGTTCACCCAAAGGTTTGATCATTGAAAATAGCCTCCTTCTAAAATATAGCTTATGTTCATTCTGTTAGCACTCGTAAGCGTGTAGTGCTAACAATCATTTTTATAATACTCATTTTTGTATGTAATTTCAAGTCCTACAGTCTAATTTTCACAACATTGCGCCAATAATTTGTGTCCATACGCAAGCCTCGTACATAAGTATGCTGCGTTTCGCTAAACATTCTAAAAAATTATAGAACAAATTTATGTTCGCAGTGGATAGAAACTTGCAGCTGTATAAAAAAAAATTAAGTAAACGAAATGGTCAGGTGGTATAACCCACATTAGAACTTAGGTGGGTGTCGATTAATTGTTGGCAACTATTGATAAGTAATAAGAAAGGGGAACGAAGAGCAAGATTGGGAATGGAGAAGCGGCAGCGTCCGCCTTTGTAGGCCAACTTTATCCTTTACAGGAGTTGTTTAATCAAAAAAATCGGACTACAACAGCGGTCGGAATCCCAAACTTGATCGTAGTAGCATCCCTTTCGATTGCTTGTTGCCCTATCGCAATTAATCGACACCCTCCTTAGACACGCTATTGTACGGAAATCAGCTTATTCTAAAATCTAAAGGAACTGAGAGACTTTATTTACTCAAAATCACTACCTAAACGGGGAAAAGATCACCTATAGCGCTCCACAGTTCCGTTACAGTTTTAAAACACCTTTTTATTGTTAAATAGAGCCTCTCAGTTCCGTTACAATTCTAAACAGCTGGCATTACGACTTTTGCTCGGATATTAAATACTACAACGAATCGATGGTTTCCCGCTTACCGCTTTAGGTCTGTTATCCGGGCTATTAAGCTGCTGCAGAGCTTTTCCAACAACCCGAGTTTTCCCCTTAGTATCATAAAAAAGCTAAATCACCTAAAACTAACTACATGAAATACAGTTAGCCTCAAAAAGCATACGCAAAGCAGGCAATACATAAAAAGATCGCCTCCCCTGCCTGATGATCATGGCGGTTGGCGATCTTCTCCGTTTTTGGCTTAGCTTCTATCTGACTTATTTTTACCGCACTCACTTACTACTGTCTAACCTAGCTCCCAGCCGTTCGATCAAACTCTTCTTCCCAGCGTTTATCAGCTTCCAGCTGCTTTTTGTAGATCATGCCGGACAGCCATACGCTTAGTTCATACAATAAGATTAGCGGGATGGCGACCAAAATGTCCGATATAATATCTGGCGGTGTAATGGTCACGCCTATGAACACCATTACAAAATAAGCAATTCTTCTCATTTTACGCAATCTAATCGGATTAACTATGCGAATCGCCGTTAAAAACATAATGGCTAAAGGCAGCTCAAACAATAAGGAAATTGGAATGATGATATTGAACATAAATGAAAAATATTGGGCTATACCGAATGTTTCCTCCAGCTCCAGCTGGCCTGCGACCATACGGGTAAAGTTAAATGCCAGCGGAAAAACGACAAAATACGAAAATGCCAAGCCGATCAAAAGCATAAATAATGCAAGTGGCACGTATTTAAGCGTTGAGCGCTGCTCATTCTCCCTTAAAGCTGGTTTAACGAAAGACCATAGCTGATAGACTGTAAATGGCAATGTTATGATTAGCGCAATAATAAACGCGAATTTCATATACATGCTAATACCGTCCCATAGTGAGAAGGTATGAAGTGAAATCGTGTTGGCAGGATCCTGGCTCATTAAAAATTTGTACATCGGCTGTGCGAGCAGCAAGCCAATAACAAGCCCGAGCACCAATACAACAATAATATAAATTAATCTTTTGCGAAGCTCGCCTAAGTGATCAAAAACGGACATAAGTCCCCCTTCGGCAATACTCTCTGCAGCAGACTTTGCGTTGCTTGTTTCCTTTGCCCCCATTGCTAACGGCTCACCTCCTCATGCGCGTTCCTCTATGATAGCCTCTATTGTATTCAATAAAAAAGCGGGCCCGATTAATCCGGCAACCGCTTATTGTCCTTATCTTTTTGTTCGGTTTGGCTGACTTCCACACGTTTCTTGCTGTCATCCTCATCCATAATTTCTCTTGCTCCGGATTTAAATTCGCGCAGTGTGCGGCCTACAGCTCGTCCCAGTTCAGGCAGCTTGTTCGGACCGAAAAGCAGGAGCGCTACCAGCACAAGCAATATAATCCCTGTTGCACCTATTCCACCCATCTTTATTCCTCCTTAGCACTGTTAATGCAGGCTAACTATTCTCATACCGTATACCTATTATAATACTTTGGTCACTTCCATATAAAACAATAGATAACGATCATTAATTGCAGCTATCAGTATAATAACATAACCTTAGCATGGCATGAAACTTCATTGTATGACAATTATTTGACTATACATTAATCAATATGCTCCGTCAATGCGCCATACTTGCCAGATACGATACTAAGTGCATGCGGCAGCTGGTCCAAAATAGCAATCAAACTTTCATGTACACCTTTGGGGCTGCCCGGCAAGTTTACAATAAGCGAGGTGCCTCTAATGCCGCACACTCCTCTTGTCAGCATCGCCCTTCTTGATTTTTGCAAAGCGCCTATCCGCATGGCTTCAGCCAGGCCTGGAACCTCCCTGTCAATAACCTTCAAAGTAGCATCTGGCGTAATATCACGAGGAGCAAGACCTGTTCCACCAGTAGTCAGCACTAAATCAGCCTGATAGTATTCTGTCATCTCTATTAGCGCAGCCATGATTTCGTCCTGTTCATCAGGTACTATACGATAGTCGACAATAACGCCGCCGAGTTCTTCCTCAACAAGCTCCCGTATCACCTGAGCGCTGGTATCCTCCCGCTCGCCTCTTGACCCCTTGTCACTAGCCGTTAACAAAGCAACCTTCCACTGCATGTCACTTTCCTCCCATCCTCAATAAATATTTCTATAAAATAAACATAAATCCTTTTTCTAGTTAAGCCTTTTTATTTGCGATAAATTATCTTTTTTAATATATATCTCTTCTACTATAACATGTTCATGGAGAGATGATTAATGAGATTAATATTATTTCTTCTTTAATACACTTCTCATCCCGTTCTCTGTTACCAGCCAGTCCATAAACTGGTCATGCTTATCGGTTGGAAGATGATCGACAAGCTGCTGTTCATATGCAGCACCCACCCAAATCGTCTCAATCGCCTTGCCGCTTTGCCGAAGCTTTTGCGCAAAACGGTCATAATACCCGCCACCGTAACCAAGCCTTCCCCCATTGGAAGCAAAAGCGATGCCGGGCGCTACAACGACATCCGGCGGCTCTGACAAGTCTATCTTTCTGGATACAGCAGGATCAGGCTCCATAATACCATATGCTCCGGCCTGCAGCTGCTCCAAGCTGTTTATTTCATAAAGCTCTAACGAATGATCTGCAGCAATGCTTCTCGGCGCAATTACCTTTATGCCGTTGTCCCAGCTCCATTGCATGGCCTCAGTAAGCTCAAGCTCGCTGCGAAAAGCAATATATATCATTACAGAAGTGCTGTTTCTCTGCTTAAGCCATTGTATAAGATGGCCGCTTGCTGCCATTCCAGCAGCTTTTCGCTTTTCGAGCTCAAGGCTGTCTCTCATCCGGCTCATCGAGCGTCGCAGCTCCTGCTTAGCCGGCTCATTATGTATAGATTCCATAACTGGTCATCCGTTCCGCATTTTTGCCATGATTTCATCTATATGTAGTGTACCATTGTTATACAACTTTCGCCAATGAAGATGCTAGTTTATGGTACACTACGAAGAGAACTATTTTTCCGGCATAGTAAAGATTATAATTTATTACAACAGGATAAACGGCTTCGCCGTTCTTTGAACAATATTGACTATATTGGAGGCTTTTAAAAAGATGCTGCTGCAGGTTTCTAACATTTCAAAAAGCTACGGCGTTAATGCTGTATTAACTAATATTTCTTTTCAAATTCAAGCACGGGATCGCATAGGATTAGTTGGTGTCAACGGAGCTGGAAAATCTACTCTGCTCAAAATTATTGCAGGCGAGCTTAGATGTGATTCTGGAGACATACATAAGTCCAAGGAAACAAAGCTGGGCTATTTGGCTCAAAACAGCGGTCTGCAAACGGACAAAACGATATTGGCTGAGATGCGTTCTGTATTTCAGCACCTTATAGCTGCTGAGCAGGAGCTTCGTGATCTCGAGCAGCAAATCGCTGATCCCCGTCTTCATGCCGATGAAAAAAAGTACGAGGAAATTCTTGATCGCTATGCCAAGCGTTCTGATTGGTTTCGTGATCAGGGCGGCTTTGAAGTCAACACTAAAATTCAAAGCATTCTGCACGGAATGGGCTTTGGACAGTTCCCGCCAGATACATTGATTGAAACATTAAGCGGAGGCCAAAAGACAAGACTGGCGCTGGCCAAGCTGTTGCTGCAGGCTCCCGATTTGCTGATGCTGGATGAGCCCACCAATTATTTGGACATTGAAACACTTACCTGGCTCGAAAATTATTTACGCGCTTATTCTGGAGCAATTCTGGTCGTATCTCATGACCGTTATTTTCTCGATGCGCTCACGCAAACCATCATTGAGATTGAGCGTCATGCCGCAAAACGCTATACCGGCAATTACAGCCGATATATTGAGCTTAAAGCGGCCCAATATGAATCCGATTTGAAGCGCTATGAAAAGCAGCAGGATGAAATTGCTCAAATGGAGCAGTTCATTCAGCGCAACCTTGTACGCGCCTCCACTACCAAGAGAGCACAGAGCCGCCGTAAAGCGCTTGAACGCATGGATAGAGTCGACAGACCGCTTGCAGATCTTAAACGGGCGAGCTTCAGCTTTGAAATTGAACGTATGACTGGAAAAGAAGTTCTTACTGTGGATAATTTGTCGATAGACTTCAATGATGAAGACAAGCCGCTTTTTGAGCACGTATCCTTCCGGCTGACAAGAGGAGAAACTGTAGCACTTATTGGTCCCAATGGGATTGGAAAATCAACACTGCTCAAAATTATAGTCGGCGAGCACAAGCCAAGAACAGGTACATTGCAATTTGGCGCCCATGTCAAAATCGGCTACTACGACCAAGAGCATACGCACTTAAACCGCAATAACACTGTTTTGGAAGAGCTGTGGAGCGCTTATCCGCATGTAGAAGAAGCACGCATCCGCACGATATTAGGCAACTTTCTATTTAGCGGCGAGGATGTGCTGAAACGCATCTCTGCGCTGAGCGGCGGCGAGAAAGCGCGCGTATCGCTTGCGAAGCTTATGCTTGCAGAAGCCAATTTTTTAATATTGGATGAGCCGACTAACCATTTGGATTTATTCAGCAAGGAAGTATTGGAGGCTGCGCTAGTCGATTATGAGGGAACGCTTCTGTTTATTTCACATGACCGTTACTTCCTCAATAAAATGGCAGAGCGTATTGTCGAATTGAAGCCAAATGGCACTGAGCATTTCCTGGGAAATTATGACGAAATGCTTGAAAAAAAGCGCGAACTAGAAGAAGCAGCGCTTGAAATTGAGCAGCAGCGCGTAGCGAATGCAAAGTCTTCGCCGATCATGTCGACTGCTAGCCCTTCAGCACAGACAAACAGCTATGAAGCTGATAAGCAAGCAAAGCGCGAGGAGCGCAGCCGCCAGCGTAAAATTGAACAGCTGGAAGCTTCTATCTCGCAGCTGGAGGAATCGATTGCCGAGCTGCAAATACAGATTACTAACCCGGAAATCTTTCATGACTATGTAAAAATCCAAGAAATTCAGCAGGAAATTGACAAGCAGCAGGCTGAATTAACTAGCTGCTTGGAGCAATGGGAAGCTTTAATTGATGGCTAACTATCAAGCTAAGTCTGTCGATTCATTGATTGGGGTGACCTTTCATAAGCAATAGGAAGGAAAACGGAGAGCAGAGTTTGGACTGGAGAATCAGAAGCGTCCGTCTTTGTTGCCGATTTTAACCTTTATAGGTTTTTGGAGGGTAATATTGAAAGGAGAATTTCGTTTATGGAGCGATCAGTCAACACTCTTTCAGAGGCAACAAAGCAATGGATATGCCAGCAGCTGCAGCCTATTGCTGGTAATACGCAAATTGTAATGCTCGAACAGCTGCCTGGCGGTATTTCCTCTCACATATATGGAGTAACGCTGCGTGCAAATGACGAGCTTATTCGGCTGGTGATGCGGCAGATCGATGATGAAGATTGGCTGAACGAGCAGCCTGATGCAGCGCTCCAGGAAGCTTCCGCCCTGCAGATATGCGAGAAGTGGCAAATTGCTGCCCCGCGAATCATTGCCTGTGATGCTGCAGGCGAGCATTGCGGCAAGCCTTCTGTGCTAATGACGAGACTGGAAGGAACGCCATTGCTGCAGCCGCGTCAAATGGACGACTGGCTGGGACAGCTGGCAGCTGCTGCAGCAGGTGTGCACCAGGCTGAACCTCCTTCATCCTATTGGACTTATAAAACATATCAAAACATTCCTCACTTCACAGCGCCTGCTTGGAGCAAGCAGCAGGAGCAATGGCATAAGCTGCTTCAGCGTTTAAAACAGCCGGCACCATCTGTCGCTTCCTGCTTTATTCATCGAGACTTTCATCCTGCCAATGTATTATGGAGCGATGAGAAAATAACAGGCATTGTCGATTGGACGAGCGGCTGCATTGGTCCTGCCGGCATAGATATCGGGCATTGCCGCATTAATTTAGTTATGCTGCACGGCGTTGCAGCAGCAGATCGTTTTTTGCACGAATATAAGCTTGTAAGCGGCAAATCGTTTGTCTATGACCCTTATTGGGATATTTTATCCCTAATTGATATGCTGTTTGGTCCCCCAGAAGTTTATCAGGGCTGGGTTGCACTCGGCATTACCCATTTAACGGATGAGATGATGGTTGAGCGTATTGAAGCGTACACAGTTAGCCTTGCTGATAAGCTCAATTAGTTGCAGCCTCCCTAGCTGAAATCTATCTCGCTGGTCAGACGTTCCGTTATTACGCCCAAAATCGCAATTATGAGGCCGTAAAGTGACAGGCGTTCCGTTATTGGTCCATAAATCGTAGAAAAGCACCGTTTAGAGCTGTATAGCGGAATGTGTGTCCGCGAACGTGTGGCCATATCTATTTTTTGAGGCTGCAGCGGCCCTCAATAAAAAAATTCCTCGCAGCCAGCGCGAGGAACTCCCTAGTACAGTTATAATTGCTCCATCGTAATTAAACCAAGTCTTTTCGCTTCTCTTATCGCTTCAGAGCGCGAGCGTACATTGAGCTTATCGAAAATTTTGGTAAGCTGGTATTCTACATTGCGCTGGCTTACATGCAGCAGCGCCGACAGCTCCTTATTGCTTATTCCTGCCGCAACCTCCTGCAAAATCATAAGCTCCTTCTCATTTATTGAAATGTCCTCCACCGACATCTCTGCCCGAGGAAGTGAAACCTCTTGTCTTCGAAGCTGCTTAAGCAGCGTAATCGGAATAACTGCATCACCACGCATCGCGCAGCGAATTGAATTATGAAGCTGCTCGCGAGATACGGTTTTGGAAATAAAACCGGATACGCCAGATTCAATAAGCAAATTAAAATGCGAACCGATTTCATAACCGGAATAAATAATAATTTTGCGTTCCTGATCGAGCTGCAGCAATCGCTTCGTCAGCTCCAATCCGCTAATGCCCGGCATGTTCAAATCGCATAATATAAGGTCAAAGTGCTCCACCTGCACAATATCAAGAGCTTCCAGTGCAGACAAAACAACCGTTACTTTCATCTCCTCGTCCTGCTCAATCATCGTCTTCGTGCCTTCGCCAACAGAAGGATGATCGTCAACTAATAAGATACGAATCACGAGAAATCCCCCTTTCGGAATGCTTGTGGGATAACATTTCAGGAAATAATATTGTAATATCCAAACCTCTGCCCATTTCAGAATAGAACGTAATTTCCCCTTCCAGGCTGGCTACTCTTTCCTTAATGCCCGATAATCCCATATGCTTGAATGATTCTTCCATATTCTCGACATCCATGCCAATTCCGTCGTCCTGGTAGTGGAAATAAATAAAGCCATTGCGCACCTCAAGTTCCATCATGACGACTTTGGCCTGTGAGTGCTTGTCCGCATTGCGGAGCAATTCCTGCACGATTCGATAAATAGCCGTAATCTCTTCTTCATGCATCGGCTCTGTAATCGGCTTTGCTTTAAATACAACTTCAAAATTTACTCGCATTTGAGTATGCTCAATAATCGATTCAACTGCTTCCACAATGCCCATTTCTTTTAGCAGCGGCGGGCGCAGTTCATTGCACGTTTCTCTAATTTGATGAATAACGTCCAGCAAGCCTTCTTTAATGTCGGTCAGCTCAACATTTAAATCTCGCGTCAGCTTGTAATCCATTATAACGCCCTCCAGCTTGCGATACCAAAGCAATTGGTCCTGCAAGGCGGAATCATGCAAATCTGCAGCCAGCTTGCGGCGTTCGTTTTCGGACAAGCAAAATAACAGGCGCAGCACCCAAGGCGAAGTCGTATGCTCCTTGCGCACTTCTGTTTCCAAGTCCTCAATCAAGCCTTCTATTAAAAATAAATTTTCGAAAACGATGCTGGCATAATTGGATATCGTCTTCAGCCAGCGTATTTCATCCGAGTTGAATCTCGTGTGATTCGTCTTAGCACCGATCCATAAAATATGGCTTCTCGTGCGCTGTCTGCCGATTATTAACCCCAATCCGTACGGCAAGCTGATTAACTCTCCAAGGCTAAAGGAATCTATCGTATTCAGCAAAAAATCCTTTGTAACACTATCCTCAAGGCTATCGCCAATAGGCGTTACAGTATGCTCAGTCAAATCTACCATAACAAATTGAATTTTGCTGACAGGCAGCAAGGCGGAAATTTCACCTTTTAGCACTGTCTCCAAATCCGACTTATTCATTACTCTTGCTATGCTGCGGGAAAAACGATCCAAGCTGTCCTGATAGCTGTACATCGCTTTAAAAAGCTTAGGCCGGTAGCGCTGGTCAATTTGTTCTTTTACATATAAAAACAAGGTCATGCCCACATATATAAATACAAAGGTCAAAAACCAAATATGCCATACTGCTCTTTCTTCCTGCAGTACCGCTACTGTGACCGCTGCTGCAACTATAACGGCCGGGATAAAGGCCAGGGCTGTGTAATACTTGAATCTGGTAAGTATAAAATCAATGTCGAACAATTGATTTGACGTCGTTAAATAAAAGTATACCGCAGGCAGCACAAATAAAAATAATGCGGTAAAGGCTGGAGGAAGCAGCTGCTTGGCCCCGATAAGCTGAGGCAGCAGATTCATGGAGGCAAATGGCGTAAAGGCTACCAAATGCGAGACAAGTGTAATCGTAAACAACGATTTCAGTTTCGTTCGGCGATGCTTGATAAAATGCTCAACCAGCTTGTAGACACACACCAAATTTCCTAGAAACACTACAGCGCTGTATGTCCCTTTAATATAAGTAAAGGTTTCAATCGTCAACACGGAGGTCCATATATAGAACAGGCTCACTAAGCTATTGATGGAAATAATTGCAAAAAGAACATACAGTATTTTGTTGCTGATGAACTCAACCTCGAAACGCTTAACATAGCGATTCATAAATATCATAAACAGTAATGGAATATTCGGGATTACGACATAAATAATCGATATTCCAACTGGATCTCGCAATAAGGATGCAGCAGAGCTAAAATAGCTGATGCCGATTGAAATAAAAAACAATATAAGGGTAATAGCTGCCGGGTCGTTTCTGCGTTTCATATAAAGAAACACTGAAAATGCAAAAAACAAGATCAATGAAATTCCTGGTATATACAGCTGTACAAGCAGCTCCGGCATAGAATGCTCGCCTGACCATAGCTTTGAGAACTCGATAAATACTTGTTCTCCGTCAGCTTTCTCAAGCAGCACATTATCTGCATACTCGATAGACAAATATTTTGTTACATAATGATACAAATGAGCAGGCGCTCCATTCACTTCGACAACGCGGTCGCCAATGTGCATCTTCATCATATAGCCTTGACCGGCAGGCTCTATGGAGTCAACAACATACAGCTCCGGACCTTGCTTGTCCAATACAACGCCAATAGACGGCGTTTGTAAAATCACCGCCGTCAAATAAGTTACTGTTGCTGCAACTAAAAACAGGAAAAGGATTACAATTATTTTGTTTAACCTTGTTGATTTCATGTAATCCTCTTCCCCTTCAAACTTTTAAAAAATTATAGTATCAGTTCCACACGAAAGCGTAGCCACTGTTCTTATGTTGTTTGTCCTTCAATTCACCAAGTAATGCTTTTTGCTCAAGAGCCGATACACCTGCAAGCTGAGGCTGCGCCCCGTTAGCTAGTGAGAAATTTACACCATTCTTTGCCATTTGACGAATTGTTTCCTTTAACATTTGAACTCCTCCGCTTCTACTATTGATATAGTACATGTTTATTAGTACATTTCTACTATATCAACAATAAATAGAGCGGAAAACGCAAACGTGTTTCGTAATTTCCGAAATAGCTTTTGCGTGGTATTATAGTATATAATCTATTCGTTGACCAGCTTTAAAAGCTGATTTCTCCAATAATCGTCCACATTTACTTCATCTATTATTTCTTTGAAGCTTTCATAGTACTTTCTGCTCATCACCGATCCATACAAAACTGCCCCCGATTGATGGCAAATTTCCTCGAACTGCTCCCGCTTATCCGCAATATCATTTACGGTCAATTTATCCTCGTAATAATCACGAATCCACTGCAGCTCTTCCTGCTCATCCTCTAACAGATACATCGTCAGCAAGCTTCTTTTGCGCTGCAAAAAATCACTCTTGTCATCCCAGCGCAGCAGGTCTCTCAAATCATTGCGAAGCTGCGCAGCAATTCCAAGATCAGAAGCGTATTGCGCTACTCGTTCATTCCAAGGCTTGCCTGCCAGCAGCACACCAGCCATACTCGCAAGCACGAGCAAGGAGGCCGACTTCGCTCTAACCATTTCCAAATAATCGTCCTCATCAGCACTTTCATTCAAAATATCGCTCATTTGGCCGTTAGCTGCCTGCAAAAGCTGCTTATTCATCAATAAAGCAAGCTCTGCTTGTACTAGCGGCCCATTTGCGCTTTCAAGCAAACCTTGCTGAGATAGCGTAAGCATTGACGTCGCGATATGAAGGGCCACCGGCTCAGGCGACTTCATCCATATTTTATGAGGCGCATCCTGATCTTGAATATCATCTAGTATATCTGTCGCCAATACCGCAAGTTCAATCGCTGCCGCTGCTTTAAATATACGTTCCTCTTCCGCCTGCCCTTCAAACATATAGTAGTGACAAAGAACAAGCTGGCCAAAAAATAAATTTTCTTTTTCTTTTTCCTTAATATACGCAGTCGCATTTTGTAACATTGAGCTGGTCGTAAACCACTGCTCTGCCAACTTAAGCATATAACTACTAATTTGCATGGATAAATTGTTTTTCATAGTTCCTCCGCTTAGAAAGTTGTGCCCATATTATACTATGGGAACTCACCCTTTTCTATCTCTTGTTGCAAGCTGAAGCCTCTACTTCTTTAAACTCCCTCCTGTCACTATTTAATTTTCCAAATAGCGATGCAAGCATTTCGTTCCTTTTAGCGATTAGCTGCGAATAAAGCAATGAATAACTTTTACTGTCTCGCTCACGCTCCGGCACCTATATTGGCGTCCTCCCTTCTTTTTCAACAGCGTAATGCATATAAACAGCCTCCATCGTCAAACCGCCTCCCGGCAAATTTTTAATAAGCTGCGAAGGAGAACCGCATTGCATAACCTTTCCAGCTTTCATAACAGCGACCTGATTGCTGTACTGATGAATCTCTGTCAGATCATGAGAAATAATAACGATTGTTTTGCCAGCCTGGCGCAAGCTGTTCAGCAGACTCCAATATTGCCGCTTGGCTTGTCCGTCAAGGCCGGTAGTCGGTTCATCCAAAAAAATAATACGCGGATCATTCACAGCAGCTATTGCCAGCATTGTCAATTGTCTCAATCCGCCTGAAAGCCTTTTGACTTCTTTATGTGCAAAAGTTTTTAATTGAAACAGATTCAACAGTTCAGGTATATCTTTTTTCCGATTATACAAGCTTTGAAAAGTTTTTAATGCTTCGAAAACGGTCATCTTTTCGATTAACGAAGTACTGCGCATAAAAAAATTAATAAAGTTTTTAATTTTTGCAGATTCCGTCTGTACATCGTAGCCCAATATCGTTATTTTGCCTTCATCCATTGGACTTAGACCCAGCAATAGTTCCATCAAAGCTGTTTTTCCTGCGCCGCTGGTACCTATAATGGAAAATATTTCGCCTTCCTTCACATGTAAGGAGACGTTTTCTACGACCTTGCTGCCCCTATATAATTTACTGACCTGTTCAACTCGTATCATTTTTTGTTATCTCCATTCCAGCCCGGCTCTTTCGCGTATTTCTCTCCTCCCTAAGATAACGCACAAAAAATATTTTTTCACCGAAATAGTGATTAGTAATTAACGCAATATGTGTTGCGTACCGCAAATAAAATACTTTTTATGGTATTTATAATTAATTTTATTAATTATTAGCCATTTAATTATTCACAGCGTTATCCACAGCAGTGGGATAATTGTTAGTCAATTCTGTCTATAATAGATTGAAATAATTGCTTTATTTACTCACTTTCATTTATTTTCATTGTTTTAAAAAATAAATTCACAATTTTGTCCACGTTATACACATTATCCACAGATAGATGTTGAAAATAATATCCACGTTTACCCCACAGCAATATAGACCGAAAAAGGGCGAATTTACAAGCTTTTTACTTAGTTATGCACATTTCGTGCTCTCCTGTGTATAACTTTGTGCACAACCTGCTATTTTTGCACAAAACTCTCACCTTTATATGGGATTTCATCCATTTCGGATTCAAGTGAAACTCAGAAAACTGTAACGAAGACGAGATGCGTTATTCCCCCAAAAATGCCACTTTTTAATTTGTAACGAATCCACATTACGTTATCTGTGAACAAACCGCCACTTGGAGCCACTTTTCGCCCCAATAAGGCTGCTCATCTTCGTTAGATTTTCAAACTATCCAATTAAGGCCAAATAGCGCTGCCTAGATTCGTTAGAAGACGTAGCCCCCTCCTGTTGATCACGCAGATTAACGTTTGCCCACCTAAATTGTCACGAAGATTAGCAGCTCTTTGTGTGAACAAACCACGTTTTTAGGCCCTTTTGCCCCGAATAAGCCCGTCAAGCTTCGTTAGATTTTAATACAAGCATTTTCGGCATAATAGCGTTTCTGGTCTTCGCTAGATGGTCAGTCGTTCCGCAATTTGGCCCAAAACCGCAGTTTTGAGAAGGTAAAGTGACAGACGTTCCGCTATTGGTCAATAAATCGAAGAAAAAGTACCATTTAGACACGATTAGCGGAATGTGTGTCCGCGTAATTAAAAAAACGGCAGTTTTTAGGCAAATAACGGAACGTGTGACCATGTACATTCATTTTGGGCAACATTTGGTAAGCAAAAGAATAGGGGAACGGAGAGCAAGATTGGGACTGGAGAAGCGATAGCGGTCGTAAGCCCAAACTTGATCGAAATGCCACCTCTTCAATTGCTTGTTGCATCATTCACAATGAATGGACAATCTCGCCAGCTTCGTTAGAAAAATACTTTTTAAACAGCCAGACAAAATCCACTTAGAAGAACCAAGACACCTATTTCGGCTCATTCACTAAGTAGAGGGACGACGATACTAACCTGCACTTGCGCCACTGTTTCATACCATTTTGACACTTTTAGTTCTAACGAAACTGAGATGCGCTATTTCCCCAAAAATGTCCCTTTTGAACTTGTAACGAATCCACATTGCGTTAACTGTGAACAAACCGTTATTTGGAGCCGCTTTTCGGTCCTATAAGGCTTCTCATCTTCGTTAGATTTTGAAAATAGCAAATTAAAGCCAAATAGCGCTGTCTGAATTCGTTAGCTTCTGCAACAATTCGTTACAGTTAACAAGCGCCAAACCGCCCCCATCTCGCGCAGCCAAACACGCAATATTCTGTTTCATGCATAAAAAAACGTATAATTTCATGCAGCCTGTGCACGAAATCATACGCTTTACTGTTACGTGTTATTTATAGCTTATGATCCTCTTTATTTTTCAAATCTCGCTCTGTAGCTTTTTGAATAGCTTCTTTCGTAAAATCACGCGGCGGAATTTTGGAATTGATATGCAGCAGAAGTAAAATAATAATAACTAACAGCATAATAAATATTATTTCCATCTCGCACAACACTCCTTTCCTATCCTTGCATTACCGACCATTCCTCTAATGATAATCCAGGCTCCGCCTTCATATCAAGCGATGTATATTGGCCTCTTGCAAGCTTAAGCTGCGCAGCAGCACCGATCATAGCCGCATTATCTGTACATAATGCTAACGGTGGAACGAGCAGCGGAACATTTGCAGCCGCACAGCTTTCTGCAAGCGCCGTCCGCAGCCCTTTATTGGCAGCTACTCCTCCGCAAAGCAGCAGCTGTTTAGAGCCGTACTGCTTCACTGCGCGCATCGCCTTAGTTACAAGCACATCTATTATAGAAAGCTGGAAGCCTTTCGCTACTGCCCCAGCGTCCAGCGGCTCAGCCTTCATGCTGGCCGTATTAATCGCGGCAAGCACAGCCGATTTAAGGCCGCTGAAGCTGAAGTCATAGCTTCCTTCCTCCAGCCAAGCTCTAGGCAGCGCAATAGCTGACTGCGCTTCTGCTGCCAGCCTGTCGATATGAGGCCCGCCCGGATAAGGCAGCTTAAGAGCTCTGGCTACTTTATCGTAAGCTTCTCCCACTGCATCATCGCGCGTATGCCCAATAATATCGAAGACACCCTCAGACTCCATATGCACAAGCTCCGTATGTCCGCCAGACACTACCAAAGCCATGCAAGGATACTGAATATCATCGACAAGCTCATTGGCATAAATATGTCCTGCGATATGATGTGTGCCTATTAGCGGAATTTGCAGCGCCATCGCCAAGCTTTTAGCAGCAATGATGCCTACAAGCAGCGCCCCTACTAAACCGGGTCCTTGCGTAACTGCGATCGCGGATAAGTCCTGCATGCGATAGCCTGACTTTTTAACGGCTTCCTCCATAATGAGCGTAATCGTTTCTACATGCTTGCGAGAAGCGATTTCCGGCACTACTCCGCCAAAGCGTACATGCACATCTATTTGACTGCTGACCACATTCGATAAAATGTTTTTTCCGTCTTCAACAACAGCCGCAGAGGTTTCATCGCAGCTTGTTTCAATAGCCAGTATCAAATCTTTTTTGTTGGCTTCATTTCGATTCTCAGCTTGCATACTCACGGCTTCTTCTCTCCTATCTTCATCCGCTCTTGATCCAGCTCAGCCCACATTATGACGGCATCCTCATTGTTGTCAGAGTAATAATTGGGACGAATGCCCGACGCTTCAAAGCCATGCTTGGCATACAGCCTTTGCGCGACATCATTGGATACCCTCACCTCAAGCGTCATCCGCAATGCGCCGAAGCAGCTGGCTGTCTTCTTCATCTCTGTCAGCAGCAGATGACCAAACCCCATCCCGCGAAAGCCGCTGCGGATAGCAATATTAGTGACATGAGCTTCATCAATAATAATCCACATGCCGCCGTAACCGACAATCTCACCGGCATACTCTGCGATCATATATTTGGCAAACAAATTATTTACCAGCTCATTAAGAAAGGCTTCCGCTGTCCAAGGCTCAGTGAATGCCTCTTGCTCAATCGCGGTAATTTGTTCAATATCGCTGGCTGTCATCGCTCGATAACGAAGCTTGCTTTTATCCAACTGCTCCATTATCGACCGCTCCGTTCCAGCGCATGCTTCTCTTTCAGCTTTACTTCCGCTTCCGTAAGCTGGGTATAATTTGGAGCAAACGAATGAATCTCCGCTCCCGTGCTGTACGGCAGTCCATCCGCCAGCTGCTTCCGGGCAAGCTCCGCGATCCAGCGCCCTTCCAGAGCATATGGCATAAGTGTGACCACTGTACCGCTGCTTATTAGCGCAGCCTCCGTCCGCAGACGGTTAGCCTGCTCCTCATGCATGGACAGATCGCCAACTACCCATATATGAATGGCTATGCCTCTCTTGCTTTCCTCTGCAAGCCTGCTGAGCATAACATCCACCCAATCCAGCATGAGCAGCACGCCATCCTCTTTCATACGGCTCCAGCTGCCATCGCTGTGACCGCTAAACGCCGCCCCGTAGATTTGCCCTCTGCGCGCATCCATCACTGGCAAAATCCAATGCTCTTCATTTTGTTTGGGCTTAACGATATGGATCGTTTGAGCAGATTCGCCTGCATCCGGCTGAACGGCCCGGGCAAGCCCCGATTGCCAGCCCCCATACGCAACAGCCTCCAGGCTCGATATGCCAATCAGCGGCTTGTCCCACACCCAAGCAAGCGTCTTTGCTGCTGTAACAGCAATTCTCATGCCTGTATAAGAGCCAGGTCCATGCCCGACAGCAATCACATCCAACTGCTCTTTATTTTTTTGGCTGCGCTCCAGCAGCTGCTGCAAATGTATGATCGCATTAACAGAATGATTTCTTTCAGCCAGCGACTGAATTTCAGCAAGCACTGCATTCCCTTGTGTAACCGCACAGGCAATTACAGCCGTAGAAGTATCTATTGCAAGCACTGTAAGGTCATGCTTCTTTCCTATGTTATCTATTTGTGTCATCGTTTCTTTCTCCCATCTGCTGTACCGCCAAGCACCAGTCCGTATAAGGCGCCCCGTGAGCTTTAAGCGCAATCTGCCTTTTATTTTCATCTAAATAGTGTATATACAGCTCCAGACGATTTTGCGGCAGCAGCTCCTCAATCAGACTGGCCCACTCTACAATCGTAACACCCTTGCCAAAAAAATAATCATCCAGCCCCAGCTCGTCCGCTTCTTCCAGTGAAATTCTGTACACATCCATATGATAAAACGGGAGCTTAGTGCCCTCGTATTCTTTAATTATTGTAAAAGTTGGGCTATTTACATTGCCAGTCACGCCAAGCGACTCCGCAAAAGCCTTTGAAAAAGCAGTCTTCCCCGCACCGAGCTCGCCATCGAGTGCAATGACAGTGCCCGCTTCTGCCAAGCCCGCCAATTTTCGAGCCAGCTGCCTTGTCTCCTCTTCGGAATTAGCGATCCAAACCGTCTCTGCAACGATTTGCGTCATACTATCACCTGCTTATCCATTAAAATGATTATATCCCCGCTTCGCAAGCTTAATCCTTCTCTGGCCAGCCTGCGCTTGCTTCATCCTGCTCGTCAGCAGCTCAACCTCCGGCTCGCCTGCCTCTACAAACCCAATTATGTAAAAAGGCAAGCCTGCCTGCCTGAAACTTTCCGCGACATGATCAATCTGCTCTCTATTCATCGTGCCTACCAGCATATAATCTTCCCCGCCGTACAATATCCATTGCAGCGGGTCTTGCTGCAGCTCCTTAGCATAAGCAATCAACTCGTCCGAGCAGACAAGCTGCTCCTCCTCAAGCACGATACGAACCCCGGAAGCTTCGGCAATTTCCCATGCCTCGCTAGTCAAGCCGTCGCTGATATCATTGAGCGCGCCACCGCCGCTTCGTTGGGCTTGCAGCAGAATGCGTCCTGCTGCAACGGACGGGCTGGGCCTTTGATGAGCCTCCGCCAGTGAAAATAAATATTGCTGCTCAGCTATATTTTTCTCAATGCGGCCAGACGACAAAGCATGCAGACCCGCTGCCGACTTGCCCAGCAGCCCGGTAACAAATACGGCATGGCCTGCCTGCGCGCTGGAACGCAGCAAAGCGGCCCCTGCCTCCACTGCACCAATAACAGTGACAGATAGAACGAGGTGCTCGGGCGCTGATGTCGTATCGCCGCCTACTATAGATAATTCATAACGATTCGCGCAGTCATAAATACCATTATATAGCTTGTGTATACGATCCGCACTATAAGTACTTGGTACACTGATAGATATCAAGGCATATAAAGGCACGCCGCCCATCGCCGCAATATCGCTCACACATGCTGCTACCGCCTTATATCCGACATCCTCATCCCGCATCGTGCGCTCGTTGAAGTGAATCTGCTCAACCATCGTATCAACTGATGCTACTAATTGCTTATCGCCAATCACATCTTCCGGCGCCCGGCTAATATCAAGCACTGCTGCATCATCGCCTATGCCATGCACAACACCGCGAAGCTTTTCATCCTCGGCGCGAGCACGATGATCCGTCCAATATGAAATACGTGCAAATTCATCCAATTTGTCCGGCTCCTTCGATTTATGGCTTCATTTCTATTCCCATTTCTCATTATTTTACCTTACTGTCTAGTATATTCAAAACAAATTTACATACAAGAAGAAACGCTTCAAATCCTTGGCTAATGATGTGCCGTAATGATACATATGTACGATAACTTCTATATTATAAATAAAGCCTTCCTACTTACAGCTTGATCACTGTAAAATAGAAAGGCTTCTTCTTGGTTTAAAGCTCTTTTGTAATCGTAATATGCGTTTCATTTTTCAGCTCGATTTCATATGGCGATTTCGGCTCGCTGCCATCCGCCTCCTTGATGACACGCACTTGCGGGCGATGCACGGCAAGCTCATTATTCTCGGTTACGACTACCGTCTGGCCTGTACTAAGCAGCAAAGTGGTGGAAACGGGATAAACAGATATATGGTTGCAAAACAGTTTAATTAATTCAAGCTCAAAATAAGTACCGCCTGCCGCAAATAAATATTCGATCGCTTCACTCGCGGTATAACGCTTGCGATATGGCCTTGGCGAAGTAAGTGCATCAAATGTATCGGCTAATCCGACAATTTGCGCATAAAGATGAATTTCATCCCTCTGCAGCTGCCGCGGATAACCAGAGCCATTAAAACGCTCATGATGCTGCAGCGCGCAATGAGCAGACACGATCGAAATATCATGATATTTTCTAAGAATATTAAAGCCTTCTTTGGGGTGAGTCTGCAGCAAGGCCCGCTCATCGGCGGTCAATGGGCCCGGTTTTTGCACTAGCTGCTTCGGTAGCTTGGTCATCCCTATATCAAACAATAATGCGCCGATGCCGAGCTCCTCCAGCTGATTACGATTCAAGCCCTTGGCGATGCCCATAATGCCTGCCAGCACGGCTACATTAAAGGAATGTTGAAATAAGTATGCGTCATTCGAATGAATCGTCGACAAGTTAACGAGCATAGTCGGTCTCGTAGCCAAATCCTGCATAATGCTGCCAAAGACGCGCCGAAAATTTTTCCCCATATCCGGCGCAATCGTACGGCCTTGAATGCCCGGGTCATCCTTGAACGCATTCATCGTTTTATAAATTTCATTAACAGCCTCTTTTCGAGTTTCATCCCGTATCGTATCTTCCGGAACGATATCCGCCGTTTTGCCGTCCTCAATAAATAAAAAATCGATACCTAAATTACGCAATCGTTCAATATAACGATCACTTAATTCTACGCCTTCGCCAAGCAGCACACTGCCATTTTCCTGAAATATCGTTCTGGCTACTATATCTCCAGGCATAACTCTATCGATTTGCATTCTTCTCACAGCTTTTCCCGCCTTTAAAAAGTAAAGCTTTTACTTACGTTTAATTATTTTATCAGAACATTAGATCAATGACTATCCTACTGCGCTGAATAACTGGTCGACGCCAGCTTGCGTTCTACTACCCGATTTCTTCCGCTGAATTTAGCTTCGTATAAAGCCGCATCTGCTTCATGAACGAGTTCACGCAGCAAAAGCTTGGAATCCGGCTGTACTAATAAGGTATGTTCGTCGATTGAAATGACACCCATGCTGATCGTCACGGACAGAAGCTCTGTACTGTTTTCCAGCATAATCGTGTTATTTTCTACTTGTCCTCTAATTTTATGCGCAATCTCCATCGCCTGCGCATGACTCGTGCGAGGCAAATATACCATAAACTCCTCGCCGCCATACCGCGCCAGCACATCTGCAGGGCGAAGCACGCTCCGTACTGCATCTACCGTACTGCAAAGAATCTCATCGCCAATTAAATGGCCGTAACTGTCATTAATCCGCTTGAAATGATCCAGATCAAAAATAAAAATAGAAAAAGGCACGCTGTACTTTTTGACCGCTATTTCATCCTCAAGCTGCTGCATGAGGTAGCGCCGATTGTAGCAGCCGGTCAATCCATCTGTAATTGCCATATATTCAAGCTTTTTGTTCGCCCGGTACAGCTCATCCTGTACGATCAGCAATTCTTTATTCCGCTCCTGCAGCAAAGTGTTTTGCCTGTTCGTTTCTTCCACCAGCTTGCGCATTTCAGTAATATTCTGGAATGTAATTACACGTCCTACTATTTTTTTGCGCGGATCGAGTATAGGTGCCGATTGTACAATAATATATCTCGTTTCGTCCATCTCCAGCTCCAATTGAAATTCTATTCGCTTCATTGGGCGCTTGCGCTGCTCGGCAAAATAATGGCCGAATTGAACCCTTGAGCCTAACTTCAATTGCGCAGCCAGTAAATCTTCGCTGAAAATATCTCCTATTCTCAGCCGAAGGTAGGATTTTAGAACCCTGTTCATATCGATTACCATATTGTATTCATCCAGCACGATAATCCCCATGCTCATCGTATTCATCACATCGCGCTGGACGATTTGAATTATATCAAATACTCTGTTGCGGGTGACAGCAAAAACAATATAGCATGCTGCAACCGTGAGACCGATCGAAATGAATGGAATATAGCTGAGAAACAACTCTTTATACACGACATTGAGCAGCAGGTCGATTAAAGAAAAAGCCAGCAATGTCATCATGCCAATCATGGCCGTCTTGATCATCTGCCGATAACGGGGCGACTGCTCCTTCCTCATGCAATAAACCATTATAATAGAAGAGGCTAGCATGTACAGCAGCAGCTGCGCAATCATATACCAAAAAAGCGGGCCGCTTTCGAGCTGCTTGCCGAATTCAGGCGCATGCTTAATCGACACGAATATGCCTTGCGGGTTCCATATAACAGCTGCTATAGAAGCAAGCGCCGGAAGCGCGAGCAATACAGCCCGGCCTTTTCGAAAAATATTGGTTCGACCCGTTAAATACAGTATAAAAATAAACCAGGCAAATCCCAGCATAGAAAGCCCTATATAGGAGCAAACCAAATAAAACTTTTTATACAATATATCGCTGCTTGCCTGCAATGCAAACTGAGTCAGTGGCCACACCATAAAAACCATATGCAGCAGTAAATAAATACGATTTAACGCCGTGATAGAACTGGATGAGAATACATATACAAACAGCCCCAAAAGCACTAAAAACATACTTAGGTCAATCCAGATAATCCAATCCACTGCGGCTCACCCATTCGTCCCCGTTATTCATCCATTTCAGACTTAACGTCTTCAAACAGCATTTTTTCTAATGCCGGCGTAATATGGAGCAGCTCTTTGTATCGTAAATACTCCTGCCATTGGGCAGAAGCCTTCCCTTGCCGCTGGCTTCTAGTTGCTCTAATCATGATGTTTTTAGGGGTATGCTCGGCATCGATAAATTCAAGCATCTGCACCTTATAGCCAGCTACCTCAAGCAGCTGCCCTCTAGCTGCATCGGTTGCCAGAGCTGAAAATCTTTCCTTAAGCAAGCCATGCGACAGCAGAGGTGATAAAGCTTCGTTTTCAATTTGACGAAACAATTCATGCTGACAGCAAGGCACAGACATAATGACAGAAGCGTTCCAACGTACCGCTTTAGCAAGCGCAGCGTCAGTCGCAGTGTCGCAGGCATGCAGCGTAACGACCATATCGGCGCACTGCAGCTCCTCATAATCGGCGATATCGCCTACCAAAAATTTCAGCTTGTCGTAGCCAAGCTTGCGCGCCAGCTCCGAGCAAAAGGCAATAACATCGACCTTCAAATCAAGCCCGATAATTGAAATTTCTCTGCCTTGCTGAACCGCAAGCAAATGGTACAGCGCGAACGTCAAATAGGATTTGCCGCAGCCAAAATCTACAATCGTAAGCGGGCGATCAGCTGGCAGTGCCGGCAATATATCCGACACCATCTCCAAAAATCGATTGATTTGGCGATATTTATCCTGCTTTTTCGCACGTACTGTTCCATCTGGCGCCATAATGCCCAGCTCGACCAGAAATGGAACAGCTGTGCCTTCCTCGAGCACGCGCTGCTTTTGACGATTATGCTGTAAATCTGTCTGCTGCATTTTACCTGCAGCTTTTTGCGAGCGCATCGCCGCCTTACCTTTCTTGCTCAGCAGCAGCTGAACCTCCTCTTGTCTAGTTTTAAATAGAACTTGACGGTAATTCTCTTCGATTAATGAGACAAGCTTACTGCTCGTCAGGCTTTTATCTACATTTTCATGCAGCACTTTATTATCAACGTGATATTCAAATTGAAAATGCAGCACATTTTTCAATAAAACGGCTCTTACGATCGTTTTTGAGGCTATACTGCCGTCTTTGCGGCGCGGCTGGCTTAAAGTCGCTTGCAGCAGCTCATCTTTCTCAACCCAGGTATGAATATATTGCTGCCACTGATCCGGCATGCATTTCCCTCTTTTCCACTTAATTAATCTATATTTAACATCGGTGTGCGATATCCTGCTATCCATCTATTGTAATACGAAACAAATTCATAATACCACTATATTTGCTAAACCCTTTAGAAGTTAAAATTGTTACACAAAGGCGAACGCTGCCGCTTCTCCCGTTCCAACCTCGCTCTTCCCAGGCATTTATGAGCATGGTCTATACAAAACATGGTACAATAATGGTCAAACACGATTGGAGGATTCGGAATGAATAATTTGCAAAACTACTCTTTGGAAAATGTAGAGTTTATGATCGACGCGATTAAAACGAAGCTGCGCATGGCTACTGCTGCGGCTATGCAGGCTTCCAGCTTTGACAGTGATAAATATGAGGACATAAAGGACTTGTATGATATTGTTTCGTCCAAGGACAGCTTCAGTATCAGCGAGGTAGAAGCGCTTGTATCTGAGCTGGGCAAGCTGCGCAAATAGATTGACGATTTGACCCCGGTCAACAAAAACACCCCTATGCGCACTGGACAAATTATTGCAATTACGTCCAGCCTGCGTATATAGGGGTGTGCTTTACTTGATCATTGGTTTAGCTTGACTCGCTCGTATTCGATTCCGTATCTGCTGCTTCAATATGAAGACGAATCGTAATCGCTTTATTTTCTCCACGCAAAAAATGGGCTGCCCGCTCCAGCTTCTCCGCCAGCTCAACACCGCTCAGTGTTGTATTCAACTGATAGGAAAAATGATCCTCACGCGTCTTGACGCTTTTCTCCTCACGAATTTGCCTGTCTTCTCTATATGCATATCCTTGCGGCTCATGAATAGGAATAAGCTTATCGGATTTGTTCACTACTCTTTCGTATATGCGAAGCTTTTTCAGCAGCATGTAGTATTGTGCAGAGTGCTTGAAATTCCACGCTTCCCGAATATCCTTCAAAGTATGGGTCAGCTTCCATCCTCTTAATTTTTCTACCTGCTCATCGGTATCCAGCTTTAAAAATTGTTCTAGCGGCATCATTTGCTCTGACATGGCAAAGCCCCCTCATTGAAAATAATCATTATTTGAATCACGCTGCATTCTGCGTATCAATGCTGTTATCTGCGGCTCATCGATAGACGGCTTCACTGTCCTTAGGACAGGGCGCGTTTACCGATGAATTATAAGAACAGTTTATAGAAAAAACTTATAAATTCTTATAATTTCAAATAAAAGCGCTTACTCTTTATTCTTTAGAAAATACCATAATAGTTAGTAGATTACAATAAGTAGAAAAAAAATCTCCCGCTTCTTACATTTTCGGAAGCTAACGAATCTAGAAAGACTGTCAATTCAATGGGATATGGCAACAAGAAATGGTAAGCAAATGCTGCTACAAAGATTAAGTTTGAGCAGAGATCCGCTGTTGGGCATATGTCTGCTGTTGGGTATATGGCCGCTGTTGGGCATAGGTCTGCTGTTGGTCGCACGTTCCGCTATTCGCCTTAAAACCGCGATTTTTTCAATTTCGCAGTCACACATTCCGCTATTCGGGGTTATAATAGGCTTTTTCTATGATTTATGGACCAATAACGGAACCACTGTCACTTTGCCGCCTCTAAACTGCGATTTTGGGTGCAATAACGGAACGACTGACCAGCTAGAGAGAATACTGCTTTAATGGGGATATCGCCGCACCTTGCCGCTACGATCATGTTTAGCCCTGCGCTTGTGCTCAGCCCACCCGCTGAATAACAAAATCACCTATCGGTGACCTAACTTGCCTTCATCGTGTGTAAAGAACAAACGATCATAGCTATCTATTTAGCCGCCTATCTTCTCTTTGCAATGCGGTCATCCATGACCGTTAGAAGCAAAAAGCAGTCTTTTTGTTGCATGTGCGGACACTTATGTCCGTTAGAAGCAAAAAGCAGTCTTTTTGTTGCTTATGCGGACACTTATGTCCGTTAGAAGAAAATTCAGTCTAATTCTCTAGCTTTTTTCCCGCTAACGGACATTTCTGTCCGCTAGACAGTAGAAGTTGGAGAAAAATGAGCGCTAACGGTCGTCAGTGTCCGCATCATTAGGATCTAAACGACAAAAATAACCTTTGCGCAGCCAAAAGATTAGCGCACAAAGGTTATTTTATTAGGCATCCTGCATGCCGATGCGGTATAAGAAGCTTCTGAAGGAGCGTTGGCCTTCGCTCGTTCGCTTAAACACGCCTGCGTCCTTCAAGACTTCCAGAAACTTGTCGCCTGTTTCTGAAAGCAGCAGCTGCTTTGCAGCAGGTGCCGTGTGAGAAGCGCCATGCTTGCTTCTAAGCTCCTCCAGCCACACAGCATGATGCTCCAGCGGGCTTCCCTTCAGAATGCCTGCAGCGGGCGCCTGATCCGTTAAATAAACAGACAGTTCTTCTAGCTCCTGCTTTAACCGGCCCGGCAATACAGCCAAGCCCATCACTTCAATCAAGCCTATATTTTCTTTTTTAATATGATGATGCTGCCTATGCGGATGGAAAATACCGTCCGGATGCTCTTCACTAGTCCGGTTGTTTCGAAGCACAAGGTCAATTTCAAACTTCCGATCCGCAGTCAATCTCGCAATTGGCGTAATCGTATTATGCGGCGTGCCGTCGCTGCTGCAGGCCAGCACATCTGCTTCAGCATCGCTGTACTGGCGCCACTGATCCAGAATATAGCAGGCTGCACGATGAACGTCTGCCTTGGACGCGCCTCTTATGCGCAATACAGACATCGGCCAGCTCACAATGCCGCAGCTCACATCAGCAAACTGCGGATGGGTAAAGCCCGCCTCCTCAGCTGCTTTCTCCATCGGAAATTGATGCCTGCCCGCCTGGAAGTGATCGTGACTAAGAATCGATCCGCCCACTATAGGCAAGTCAGCATTTGAGCCTATGAAATAATGCGGGAAGCTTTCTACAAAATCGAGCAGTCTGGCGAAGGAGGAATGGGTAATCGCCATCGGCTCATGCTTCGCTTTAAAGACTATACTATGTTCATTGTAATAAACATAAGGCGAGTATTGAAAAAACCAGTCTTCATTTTGCAACTGCAGCGGAATAATGCGCAGATTTTGCCTTGCCGGATGATCCAGTCTGCCGGCATAGCCGACATTATCGGCGCATAGCGGACATTTTGGATAATGAGACTGCTGCATAGTGCGCAGCAAGGCAATCTCTTTCGGGTCTTTTTCCGGCTTCGATAAATTAATCGTTATCTCCAGCTTGCCGTAATCGGTTGGATGAAGCCAAAGCTCGTTTTTGGCGATACGATCCATACGAATATAGTTGCTGTTAATATTTAGTTGATAAAAGCGATCTGTTGCGGCTTGTATTCCCTCGCTTGCTGCCGCAGCTTCAAATGCAGCGGCGACTTGAGAAGGCTTTTGCAGCAGCAGGCCCATAATTTTGGCATCCAGCAAATCTCTATAATTAATTGTATTCTCAGGAATTAAGCCAATAGAATAGCCGTATGAAATAAGCGGATCAACAATCGTTTGCACCTGCTCGGGAGCAGGCGGGGCCTGCACATCCGCCGGCTCTGCGAACTCGAACAGATCCAGCAGGCGGTTGCGTGTATCGCTTACGTCAAGCGGGTCCAAATTGAGCTTTTGCCGTGCGTATTGTACTAACTGTTCTATGAACAGCTTCGCCTCCGCTTCTGATGCGACAGTTTCACTTATGATCGTCATGCGAAGCAGCTCCTTCTCTATTATTATTCTGCATACCCATTAGGGCGGGCTTCATGCCATTTCCAGGCGCTCTCGATAATATCTTCAAGCTTATCGCGGCTCGGCTTCCAGCCAAGCTCAGTGCGCGCACGCTCAGAGGAAGCTACCAGTACAGCAGGATCGCCTGCCCGGCGCGCTTCAAATACAGCTGGAATCTCCTTGCCGGTTACTTTGCGTGCTGTATCAATAACCTCTTTAACGGAAAAGCCCTGACCATTGCCCAGATTGTATACTGCGCTATCAGCACCTGAACGCAAGCGGTCTACAGCGAGCACATGCGCATCCGCCAAATCACTGACATGAATATAATCTCGAATACAAGTTCCGTCCGCAGTAGCGTAGTCTGTACCGAATACAGACACATGCGGCCGTTTGCCCAGCGCTGCTTCAAGCACGATTGGAACCAAATGCGTTTCAGGGCGGTGATCCTCGCCAATTTTGCCGCTATCATGCGCGCCAGCTGCATTGAAATAACGAAGCGAAATCGATTTAACGCCATGAGCAACATCGAACCAATTCATCATTTTTTCCATTGCCAGCTTTGTTTCTCCATATGCATTCGTTGGGACGGTACGATCATATTCGTCAATAGGTACGCGGTCAGGCTCACCATAAGTTGCAGCGGTGGAGGAAAATACGATACGGCTCACGCCGTATTCATTCATTTTTTCAAGCAGGCAAAGCGTGCCGTAGACGTTGTTGTGATAATATTTGCCTGGCACCTTCATGCTTTCCCCTACGAGCGAATTCGCAGCAAAATGAATAACCGCATCAATTTTATTTTCCTGAAATATTTGGTCCAGCACAGCAGCATCGCGCAAATCGCCAACATACAGCTTCCCCGCTATAACCGCTTCTTTATGTCCTTGCTGCAAATTGTCCAAAATTACGATATCCTCGCCGCGCTCGTGAAGTGCCGCTACAGTATGAGAACCGATATATCCTGCTCCGCCTGTTACTAAAACTGCCATTACGGTCAACCCCTTTCATCCGTCTCTATTTTATTGCAACCGTTCTACTCCATTACCTATATTGCAAACATAGAAATCTGCAACCAGCCCGGTTGCTGCTGTATAACGCTCGCCTACATGCTGCTTGAACTGCTCAACCTGGTCCTCGTGTACAAGCGAAACCGTGCAGCCGCCAAAGCCTGCTCCAGTCATGCGCGAGCCAAGCACGCCTTCCACTTGTCTAGCAGCATCAACCATCGCATCCAGCTCCGCTCCAGTTACTTCATATAAATCCCGAAGCGAATCATGCGAGGCATTCATCAACTCGCCAAACTTGTGCAAATCATTGCTGCGCAGCGCTTCATTAGATTGCAGCACCCGGGCGATTTCCTCCACGACATGCTCTGCGCGGCTGCGCACGATGTCATCCTGGATCAAATGCTTCGCCTCATGGAACTGCTCCGCCGTAAGCTGGCCGAGCAAGGTAAGCTCCGGGTAAGCGGCGCGCAGCTCAGCAACCGCCTGCTCACACTGGCTGCGGCGCTCATTGTATTTGGAATCAACGAGCCCGCGGCGCTTGTTCGTATTGCCAATCACGAGCTTATAGCTGCCTGATTGAAAAGGGACAAGCTCGTATTCGAGCGTGTCGCACATTAGCAGAATCGCATGATCCTTCTTGCCATTGGCGACTGCAAACTGGTCCATAATACCGCATTTTACGCCATTGAATTCATTTTCAGATTTCTGCGACAGCAGAGCGATATCTACAGTGTTCGTCTCCTGTCCCTCCATAGACAGCAAGGCAAATGCGGTTACGACCTCAATCGAGGCCGAAGAAGACAAGCCCGAGCCATTCGGGATTTCGCCATGATACAGCAGGTCATAACCGGAGCTGAACACTACGCCGCGCTGATGCAGCTCATTCACGATTCCTTTCGGATAGTTCATCCAGTCATCGGCTTCATCATAAGAAACCTGTTCAATCGATATATGCTTGCCTGCTGGAAAATTAGTCGAAGCAAGACCTAGTTGGTTATCTTCCCGCTTGCGAATAAGCAGTGTTGTGCCAAATGTCAGTGCCGCCGGAAATACATATCCGCCGTTATAATCCGTATGCTCGCCAATCAAGTTGACGCGACCGGGCGCATGGAACACTGCGACTTCTGCTTGTGAAGCTCCATATCTGGATTCAAATTGCTCTATCAGCTCTTGAATATTTGCCATTGTGATCATCACATTCCTTTATCTCATTATTTTAAACGGCACTCTTTGTTCTAGCCTTAGTATAATTCAAGCGGATGCAGAACGTAATGGCTTGAAATGCCCCTCATATGGATTTATGTGACTGTTTTAGCACTGGAATAGCGTGGTATGATAAAGAAAGGGCATTTTTATTCAACAAAAGGCAGGTGTTCGTGTATGCAATATACTTATACAGTTGCTTCTCAATCCGAGTCTGCGTCTGCACAAAGCCAGCCCCTGCAGGTGCTGTTTTCCGGCGAAAGCCAGACGAAGCCTGCGCATCGCCTCGGGCCTAAGCTATATGATTTCTATTTGATGCATATTGTGCTTTCCGGTAAAGGAACCTTCACCCTTTATGACAAAATCTTTGAGCTGCAAGCAGGACATACCTTCCTCATACAGCCTGAACAAATTATAACCTACGAAGCTAATACTGATGAGCCGTGGCGCTATAGATGGGTCGCATTCAAGGGAGAGTATGCCAAGCCGCTGCTGCAGCTGGCCGGTTTCAGCGAACTGCGTCCAGTGCAAATGCTTGCGGACAAGCGCAAGGCTGCAATCCTTTTCAGGCAGCTTTATGCTGCTCTTCGTCAAGGCGACTCCGCCTCTGCATTACGAACGAGCGGATTGCTGCAGCTTCTATTAAGTGTATACGCAAGCGCTAATGAAGCAAGCCAGCAAATGAGTGTTGCAGCGCGCTCGTCTGGAGAGCAGCATTTGCAAGAGCAAATTGTTCATTACTTATCTACCCAATATACTGAGCCGGTTTCTATTGAACATATGGCAGAGGCGCTTGGTTATAATCGGGCCTACTTATCCCGAGTTTTCAAAAAACAAACCGGCCTTACGCCCGTTTCCTTTCTTCTCAAAATGCGTCTGGACAAAGCCAAGCTGCTGCTTCGTGAACGGCTCGATCTTACCGTTGAGCAAATCTCTGCTTCTGTCGGTCTACAGGACGCATTATATTTTTCCAAGCAATTTCGTAAAAGATTTGGCAAATCCCCCACCTCGTATCGCAAAGCAATCATTAGTCACAACGAGCTGCAGAGTGTCGATTAATATTACTTGGCACTCTCACTGGACATAATAGCTTCAGGAGGGACTCTCATGAAACAGCTATATGTAGGTAATATGTTTTGGCCCAGCCTTTATACGGCCGGCAAAAGCTTCGCCAGCCTGCAGCATAATGACGCTGCCGATGCTGTTATTATTGGAGGCGGCATGTCGGGCATGATTTGTGCAGCCCTGCTGGCACAAAGCGGCGTGTCTGCTATTGTGCTTGAACAGGATGAAATAGCTTCCGGCAGCTCTTCAGCCAATACCGGCTTGCTGCAATACTGCAATGATATTATGCTGACAGAGCTTTCCCATAATATAGGCAAGGACAATGCGGAGCTGTTTTATCGTGCTTGCAGGCAAGCTATTGATGATATCGGACAGATTGCCGAAAAACTATATAAACAGGCTGGCTTTCAAAGAAGAAGCAGCTTATACATTGCTTCTACAGAGCAGGACGTGCCTAAGCTCAAGCAGGAATGCAGCGCCCTGCAAGCCGCAGGTTTGCAGGCAAAGCTATGGACTGCCGATCAAATAAGCGAGCAATACCCATTTCGCAGGCCGGCAGCTATTGTAACAGAAGGAGATGCCGAAATAGATCCCTATCTGTTTGTTACTTCATTATCGGAGTATGCTGCCGATAAAGGCGTAAAAATATACGAACATACAGAAATGACTGGCTATGAGAAGCTTTCAGATGGCAGCCTTCGCATTAACACATCCAGCGGCTGGCATATTGATGCCAAGCATCTTATATATGCTGTCGGCTATGAGCCGGAGCAGCTGCGCAGCAAGCTCATTAAGGCCAATCTCAACCGCACCTTTGTCATCGTAACCGATGTGCAAAGCAATTTGGAGCAATGGCATGAACGGCAATTAATATGGGAAACCGCCAGACCATACTTCTATATGCGCACTACTGAGCAAGGGCATATTATTGCAGGCGGACTTGACGAGGCTGCTGGCCGCACGCTGGACAACAAGCAATCCAGATTAAAGAAAAACAGCCAGCTGCTGCAAAAAATACAATCCTTTTTTCCTGAGTTCGACGCGCCCGTCAAGTATGAATGGAATGCGATTTTTGGCGAATCAAGAGACGGCCTTCCTTTCATCGGCTCCGATCCGCTGCAGCCTAATATATTTTACAGCCTCGGCTATGGAGGCAATGGAACTGTTTACAGTATGCTTGCAGCGGGGCTTATTCGCGATCTTATACAGGGTAAAGCCAATCCTTTAGCGCAAATTGTCGCTTTGCATCGATAAATAATAACAGGCTTCATCCTAAAGGACTGGTTGTGCATCAAAGCTGTTCAAGGTATGATGAATAGTAGCAAATACTAGGAAATATCGGAATAGCAGGAGGAAAGCCAATGATTCATCGGATGCTTCATTATCCAGCGGGCTGGGAATGGCAAATATTGCAGCAACCAAGAGTGCAGCCCTCGGCTTCAACCGAGCAGATAGATACCGACAGCGAGCAAAGTGAAATCACTAACATATATGATGCCAAGCGCAAGCTGCCCAAATGCGCTGCATGGCTGGATCAATGCGAGGAAAGCAGCTACAGCCAATTTCGTGTCCAGGAGCATAGCGAGCTTGGCCCCGTATTATATGGGACATTAATGGTTCAATTATCCGATGACCGCCATGATATACAGCCATTCCATTATTGGATGAGCAAGCATGAGCTTATTACACTGCATAAGGATATGAGACTGCCGCTTCGCTTGCAATCGATAGCGCATACTTCCAAATACGAGCTGTGCAGCAATGCGCCGGAAGCCTTTATGATCATGCTCGGCTCGTTAATAGACGTCATCCACACCGGACTTGAGCAGTTCAGCAAGCAGCTCGCCGAGCTGGAAGCAAGCATCCGATTCCGCCAGCCTGTTCATCAATTGGAAGCGATAATAGAACGCAGATATGACCTCGTTCATTGGAGCCAGCTTTTCGTACCGGCAAGAGAGCTTTTTGGAGCTGCCAAAGAAACATTCATTCATGAGCTCGCGCAGGCCGACAGCTTCAAGCGTACGGAGCATAAGCTGGAGCGTATGGAAACGCTGCTGAACCACTATTCCTCAGAAATTGATACGCTTATTTCCATGGATGAAGCCATGTCCAGCTTCCACGGCAATGATATGCTCAAATCGCTGCTTACTGCAGCTATTCTGCTCATTCCAGCAGGGATTGCAACGATTTTGTGGGGCTTTATATCCGCCAAAATGAATGGACAGGAGCAAGTATGGTGGATAGCCGTCCTGATTGCCTTTGTCATTGTGCTTACAACGGTGTTATACATACGGCTCGGACATCGCAAGGGGTCATCTAAGTCCGAGGACAAAAGACGTCTCCAGCTGCGCTCCGCCCCTTCCTTGGCGGCAGAGAAGGGCGATGAAGTATTAAGCAGAGCCCATCACCGCAAAAAAAATGATAAGCTGCGCAACGGACGCAAAAGTTACGCTGAACCGCTCCATAAGCAGCGCGCTTCACTAAACAATACACTAAACCATGGAGAGGCAACGCCTCTGCGCAGCAAAAAAAAGGGCAAGCCTTAACCGGCAGGCCCTTTTTTTTGCGTTAACGCGCCTTCTCTCGTGAAGAAACGCTTCTATATACAGGTCATTATTTCTTCCGGTACTCATACAATAATGCTATAGTTTTCATCACGAGAAGCGGAGGGGTATTCAATGCAGCCAACCGATGAAATACGCGGCAGCAGCAATCCGGCAGGACCTGACTGGCAAAATGCTATATTCCTGGCCGCCTTATGCGGGCAGACCTATATGCAATACGAGAATAAAACGGATGGCTTATTTCTAGTCCCCAAATCCTATACGCTTGTCGGCTCATTTACAGCCCGTTCCTACGATAATCGCTATGAGCCGTTCGGCTTTGTAATCACTTCTGATCAAGCTACAATTATAGCCTTCCGCGGCACCAGCTCTGCGGTGGACTGGGTATCTGACTTTATCGCACAGCAAACGTTATATCGTCCCGTAAAAAATGCCGGTCAAACCCATAAAGGGTTTACCGACATCTATATGTCTGCTCGCGATCAAGTAATTGAGCTGCTGCTGCAAACGCCGCCAGATCGCCCTTTATTTATTACCGGGCACAGTCTGGGCGGTGCGCTGGCTACTCTTGCCGCACTTGATATTGCTAAAAACACTTATTTTTTCGAGCCCTTCGTCTATACGTTCGGCGCACCCCGAGTAGGCGATCCGGAATTTGTAAAGTTTTATAATTATACGATAGCCAGCCACTGGCGCTTCCAAAATGAGTTCGACATTGTTCCTCATCTGCCTCCGCTAGTATACCAATCGCCTAAAACGAAAAAAAATTATTTTTACCTGCACGTAAAAGGCGAAGTCATGCGCTCTTTCCGCATGGGCTCTGTATCGGGCAATCATATACTAAGCAGCTACTTTAATGATCTGGCCAAAGATAATGAAGAGCTGACTCAAGCGATCTGCTCCGAGCCTCCCGGCTGGTGTCCGCTTGACCTTCCGGGCGATGAGCTTTAATTTTTAATGGCTATCGAGGCAGCACATAAAACAGAATGGCAAAGAAATGAACGATAGAGCCTCCTAAAACAAACATATGCCAAACAGCATGATGATAAGGAAAGCTTCTCCACATATAAAATACCGTGCCTGCAGTATACAGCACGCCACCGGTAATTAGCAGACTAAGCCCGCCAGGCGCCAAATGCTCAGTCAGCGGCTTCCAGGCAAATACAATGATCCAGCCCATTGCAATATAAATAATAGTCGAGGTAAACAAATACTTGGAGGCAAAAAATGATTTAAAGACGACGCCGGCTATTGCCACACCCCACACAATGCCAAAGAGCGTCCAGCCTAAAGCGCCTTTCACGATATGAAACAAGATTGGCGTATAGGTTCCTGCAATAAAAATATAGATAAACGAATGGTCAAGAGCCTCAAATACACGCTTGGCCTTTCCTGCCGGGAAACTATGTACAAGCGTAGAAGCTGTATACAGCAGCAGCATTGAGGTGCCATAAATAGAAAAACTGACAATATGCCAGGCGGTTCCTTTCCAAGCAGCAAAAACAATAAGCAATACTAACGCTGCAATGCTAAGCAGCGCGCCTATGCCATGCGTGATGGCATTAGCCATTTCCTCCCGCCATGAAAAGCTGTGAGTATTCGCCACTGCAATCTCCTCCCCCCATGCCTGCATTGTTTAAAACAACATCATTATCTTATAAGTCTACAGAATCAAAGCCAGCCTTTCAACCATTCATGTACACGTCCCATTATTTTATCCAGATTGCAAACCGAGTTCTGATCGATAAAGGGATGTTCATGCCTGAAATAATCCGCATGTCCGCCCATTGTCGGCACGCCTTCTACATGCCCCGGCGAATACTTTCTCGCATTCCATCTTATGATATGATTTGCCGCTTTGTTCCAGCCGCCCCAGCTGCCAAGCCTGCATATAGGATCAATTCCTTTGCCCGACTGATCAACCGCATGGAAATAACTGACCTTCTGCTGCAGCTTTGGCAGGATTGGAATGCGCGGCGAGCCGATTTGCACGATGCGAAAATCGGTTTGCTCGCGCTCCACCTCCAGCATTCGCGCTGCTTGGTAGGCAGCTGCCCCCCCGCCGCTATGCCCAATCAGCAGCATTCTTCTTCCTTCCGGCAAAGAAGATTTTATTTTTGAAAAAGCATATTTGCCGCCAATACGCCTGGCAAGCCGACCATTGGATAAATCACTGCGCACCTCTATTAATTGATGAACAAGATTGCGGCTCATATCACCATAAGGCAGCAGAACCTCAATGGTTGCTTCTACTCCATCTCCGCTCAGCCTGTCGCTCAGCTTATCCATGCATTCTGTAAAAATGCTAGTTGACGTTTTTACGCCGGCTAGCAAATAGACATGAAGCTTATTGTTTTCTTTTGCTGTCATGCTGCGCCCTCCATGATCTATTCTGTTCCAACATATACATTCATTATGTGGGAACAAGCGTCAATTCATGCGTCAAAATAGGCTGTAAATTTCGTCCATCCGCTCAAGGATATTTAAAAAAAGAAACGCCCTGCTGCAACGAGCCGGCGCTTCTAGCATTATACTCCCATTTTTTTACGTTGATTATTAACCTTCTTCGTATTCTGGCTCTTCAGTTCCTTTGTTCCGGTTGACATATGCTTCTGTCCCGGAATACCTGATTTCCCTTGTTTCTTCTGCGCCAGCAGCTGCTTGGCACGCTCCGCCTGAGAAAGCGCCTTTGAAGACTGCTGCTCTGCGCCAGCTTCGTTCAATTGCTCAGACATGAAAATCACCTCATTTCAGCTTTCCATATAGTTGTTATTTTACTACAGAATCGGTCGAGCTAAAAGAGGTATATTGGCTATAAGCTGAGCTATTTGGCTGGTTCTTGATTTGGCAAGCTG
Organism: Paenibacillus sp. IITD108; assembly: GCF_036541265.1. NCBI lineage: Bacteria > Bacillati > Bacillota > Bacilli > Caryophanales > Paenibacillaceae > Paenibacillus > Paenibacillus sp. IITD108. The sequence continues at coordinate 144,973 of NZ_JAZHCT010000004.1, forward strand.
CCATTGTCAGCATCTGATTCAATAACCTCTTCGTCGTCTAACGCGCTATGTCTGTCGTCTGCTTGCTCCTCATCGAGCTCTGCAGGCTTCGAATACGAATCCGCATCCGCAGGAGTGTTTATACCAGCAAGCTGCTTCTCCAGCTGCTTCACTTTGCGCTGCAATTTCAATTCACGCAGCAAGCCGAACGAGCCTACTGTCAATCCGCCAAGCAGCGTTGATGCCAAAATAACAAGTATAAGAGGCGTAGTCGTTTTGGCAAATAAAAAATTCACTTGCACAGCTTCAACATTAATAACTGCAAATATGGCAATTAACAATGCAAAAGCAAATGCGGCTATAAGCATGCCTTGTCCCTTCATGAGCAATCCCTCCAGCAATAGATTCTCATAATTGGCGCAAATAGTCTAGTGATAATTGATCAAGCTCTCCCGTTCTCCATATGGCAATCTGCCTGCTGCCTGCGCGAATCGCTGTCGAAATCCATAGCTTATCTGCATCCGCATATAAAAATACTCCGTTGCAATAATTGGCAACGAAGCATTTTGAACCGGTTTGTTTGATTATGCTGTTTGAAAAGATTTATTGGCAGATTTGATATCGTTGCAAGCAGCATAGGAATGCAGCTTGCCTTGATAAACCAGCTCCAGGCGCGGTGTATTCTGCAGATCGCCGGGTTTTACGAGCAGCGGTGATTTATCAACTAGATTAATGCCGCTGCGTTCAAATACAGTAGCTACAAATTGCGAACAAAAATAGGAATGTTCCCGTTTCATTTCAAAATTAAACAAAACTCCTAGCATGCCTATCAAATTATATTTATACCGCTCCTGGTGCTGAATAAAGTGCATAACTTGACTTCGTATATTATTATATTCGGTTTCACTTAAGCGACAACGATACAATGCGCACATCGAATCTTCAAAAAATTCACCTCGTACGTCTTCCTTTACAAAGCCTGCAAAAAAAGGATTGCTAGGGTTTTTACGTCCAAAGCTGTACACTTCATTCAGATCAATGTCAAATGAAATGGAGGCATGGTTAAGAGGGTCGCGCGTAAAGCTTCTTATAATCTTAGTCAGAACTGTACCCGTATCTGTTAAAAGTACATAAATATCAGTGCTCATGCTCACTACCTCCACATTAAACAAGGATAAACGGCTTCCGCCGTCCTTTGGACGAGCGCGTTTACCGACATAAATATAAGAACAGGAAGGAATCAATTTTAATTTTAAAATGCAAAATATGAAATTGATTCGTGTGCAAAACTTATAAATTCTTATATTTGAACAAACTTGTACGTATTAACTATAAGGCAGGAGAAACAAATTCTTAACCTGCTAAGGTAATAACGCTCACTAGACTTTAGTCTAGCTGCTTTTCGTCTATCAATTGTTTTCAGTCAAGTTAGCACGAATCATAATCCATTTTACTGGATTTCTATTTTTAACTCAATATTAATTCATATGCTTGACCACATAATTTATTCGGTAATATTAGTTAGCTCTTGAAGCTTCTAATTGATGCTGGCCGCATCCTCATAGGCAATCGGCAGAATAATTTTAACCTTTGTGCCCTGTCCGATTTGGCTGTAGAAAAGCATTTCCCCCTGCATCGCTTGAATAATTCGGAACGTTACGCTTAGCCCAATGCCCGTCCCTTTCGTTTTTTGGGAGTAAAAGGGCTCGCCGAGCCGCTTCAAATCTGCCTCCTTCATTCCTTCACCGTTATCTTCTATAATAATCATTATTTTATTTTTTTCTATCCGTTTATAAGCCTGAATCGTAATCAAGCCTTCGGCCTTAATCGCCTCAATGCTATTTTTAATAATATTTATAAGCGCTTGTTTAAAATCGGATGATGAGCCGCGCACATAAAGCTCCGGCTCCAATCTCATCTCAATTTGATGACCGTGAACGACCGCAAGCGGAAAAATAATCGCTTTTATTTGATCCAGCTCATCGTTCAGCTTCAATATTGTATTTTTTTCATATTGCGGCTTTGCAAAATTTAAAAAATCAGTAATAATTTCAGTTGCGCGGTCCAGTTCGCTAATAGCAAGCTTTACATAACCGACTTCCTTGGTCGTTAAAGAATTGCTCGAAAGCAGCTGCAGGAAGCCCCTTGTCACTTGAATCGGATTGCGGATTTCATGTGCGACCGAAGCGGCGATTTGATTTATCATTTCCAGCTTTTCCGAACGCTGAAGCTCATTGTTCAACGATTCGAGCTGCTCAGAGTACAACAGCAGCTGCTCATATTTTCTAAGAAAAAATCGAATATGCAGCAGGATGAACGTTGCCAGCAGAGCCAGCAAGCCCCACTTCCACAAGTATAGGCTGTAATCTCCTTCCCGCCCCAAAAAGCGCAGCTGATCCACAGCAATGCAAATGCCGAACAGAGCAAAGCCTGCAATAAAAATTAGCGCCTCTTTATTTTTTTCATTCAGCGCATGTATGAGAAAAACAATTAAAAACAAAATGCTCGCAAGCGCAGAGAGCCCAAGCAATATAATACTGATTTGCCGGTACATGCCTAGAATTTCAGCGTTAAAAAAGCTGCTGAATAGCCAGATGCAACCAATTAATGCGATTGCAAGCTGTACTTTTTTGGTTCTGGCTATCAACTGGTGCTGCCCTTTCCCAAATAAGCTCTCCAATAAGTAAAAAAGAAACAGAGGTAACAGCAAGGCGGATACTTCCGCCAAATAATAGGCTGCGATGCCTGCACCCGGATATACAAAATAAACATAGTTAGAAGACGTAATGATCAGCGTGCCGCTGAGCAGCAAAATGGAGCCCAGCCAGTAGAAGCAGCGCAGCTTCGATCTTACTATTATAAATGAACCTAGCAATATAAGCAGACCTATTATTACACAAGTCGCGCCTGATACAATGTCCATAATGCCATGCCTCGTGTACATATGTTCAAGATTATCGATATTGTCAATCCTTGGACTGCTGTGCAAGCCGATGCGGCTTGCTTCTGTCTCCAGCAAAATAAATACATTTTTATTGCTGTCCTCACTCGTAAGAGGCAGCAGCACCGGGTTATTGATATAGGGATAATTACGCTCAGACTGGATCATAATTTGGTTATCCAGAACAAGCAGCATATTTTGACCGTACAATTTGTCTATGTATAATGCCGGGCGTTCATAGTCTAGATGCTGCGGCAATTGAAACTTGATCCAGGCAACGCTGCTTTGCTTCAGCCGCTTGGGGCGTTTTTCCTCTGTATCGGATTGCAAGTAGCCATTTTCCAAGCCAGCAAGAAGCTGCTCTATGTTAACAGTTTTTATAAAACTTTTATTCGAGTAAAATAAACGAGTTTGCCATTGCTCAATTATTGTGGGCTGTTGCTCGGCAGCCTGTATAAGCTGAGCCGAAGCAGTTCCTGAAATAAGCGAAGTGATTACGGTTAGTATAACTATTGCCATTACCTGTACAATGGCCTTCTTATTTCTCATCGGCCCACCTCAACCTGTCTAGTTGACATACGATAATTTCTTTTATTTCAATCTATTGCCATCATTTCCTCTCTATTATTAGATGATCATTCCTATAAAATCAATAGAAATACAGTTATTCCTTTATAAAAAAGCGGATTACACGCCATTTTGAAAAATTACAATCATCTCTACAGGCAATATTGCAGCATCAGCATTAAAAAGAGGCATCCTATCGTCATTCATCCATGACATAAGGGATGCCCCGTTCCATTCTGGAGTTTTCGGTTACAGATTTACTTATTCACTTACAGCTTGTTCTACTATTACGCCGCCGCCACTCGCATTGCCGTATTTCTCTTCGATCATTTTTTGAATTTCCTCATCTGACATCGGCTCCTGAAGCAGCAGCTCCTCGCCTTTTGTCTGCAGGATGCCTAGCGCTTCGTCAATCGTCTTCTTATCCTCTTTAATCGCTTGGAACTCCTCCTCCATCAGCGAATTAAAGGAGAAGCCGAACTGCCGAGGAAGCTTGTCCATACCTTCATACATATTCCGTGACGCCGGACGAAGCTTATAGAATGCTTCAAAGTTGCGTCCCGCTTCGTCTTTAATATATTTGGTGCGGACCGGGAAACCGCCGTTAAAGCCTGTTTTGGCCTTTACTCGCGCATAATCCTCACTTGCGATATACGAGATAAACTTCCAGGCAAGCTCTTTGTTCGTGGATTGTGCCGATATTGCAAATATGTTACTGTACCAGGTGGAAGAGCTTTGATCTGGATTTTGCACGCTGACCGGCATCGTGACTAGATCCCAATCCTCAACTGTTTTTCCTTCTTCGTTGAAATATTCCTTGGCCCGCTTTATTTCGTCCATGAAGTAACTGGCGTCAACCGTCATCGCCAAGCGGTTTGAAATAAACGGGTTGCGCATCAAATAATCCTCATAGGTTTGCGATCCCGAAAAATTATTGTTCTCAACATATAACGCTTTGGAATTGACAGCATCAAGCGCAGTCTCTACAACTGTTTTCCAGCCTGGCGTATTGATCGTCATCGTCTTCTCAGCAGCATTCACATAGTTCAAGCCCTCTGATTCTGCAAGCATACTGACAACCTGGCTAAACTGATCGCTCCAGCCCATCTTGAGGCCGTATATACGGTCTTGATCGCTGCCGTCGGTAGGAAAACGCTTGGCCAGCGATATAACCTCAGACCACGTCATTTGATCTGTCGGATAATCGACATTATATTTGTCAAAAAGAGATTTGTTATAGTACAGCACCTGGCTGCTGAACGTCGTTGGGAAGCCGTACGTTTTGCCGCCGCCAAGCTCCTTCATATGCTCTACGATGCCAGGTATCATGCCCTCAGTATCGAACTTTTCCTGTGCCATAAAAGCTTCCAAATCATGAAGCTTGCCTTCTGAGGCCATTTTCTCATATTGTGATGTATCCACCATAATAAGATCCGGCTTTTCAGCTTCTAGAAATTCTTGATATGCTTTCTCATAATCAAACTCAGGATCATCACCCCGATTGCGGTAAAGGTTTTGTGTCGTAACAACTTGAATATCAATCTTTTCGTTCAAAGCGGCGAACAGCATGCCGAAGTCCTGAAAGAAGCTGCCCTCATCATAATATACAACCTTCAACGAACCTTCTACCGGTTTCGGCGCTGATCCCCCGCCTAAGCTGCATCCCGCAAGCATCGTTGCGAGCAGTCCTCCTGCAACCAGCTTTTTAAACCAACTTTTCACTTGCAACTCTTCTCCCCCTATCCTCTTTTTCATCCAATATGTACCATATATTATACGACAAGACTAGCCATAAGGTTGCAATTTTAAAAAAATAGACTGCAGCGCATTCCATTATTTGTTAATGAATGCGTGCAGTCATCCTCTTTTATACCTATTTGAACCAGCCCTTTTCCTTGAATCTCGTGATCGCCTCAATCCTGTTGCTGACGCCAAGCTTATCCAATATGACAGATATATAGTTGCGTACCGTTCCTGTCGTTATAAACAGCTCACTGGCAATTTCCTTCGTATTTTTCCCGTCTGCAACAAGGCCCAGCACCTCTTTCTCCCGCTCTGTCAACGGATTCGAATTGCTGGGACCATAGGCCTCATCAATAAGCTCATTGGCATAAATGCGTTTGCCTGCCATAACGCTGCGAATCGAACTAGCCAGCTCCTCGCTGGGGCTGTCCTTCAGCAAATAGCCGCTGACGCCCGCCTTGAGCGCTCGTTCAAAATAACCTGCTCTGGCAAAGGTAGTAAGGATAATGACCTTGCATTCGGTATCCTTTAGCTCCTCCGCCGCCTCCAGCCCGCTTTTAACAGGCATTTCAATATCCATAATACAGATGTCAGGCTTGTGCTGCTCTACCAGCTGCAGCGCATCAGCTCCGTTGCTGGCACGTCCTACTACGCACATATCGTCCTCCAGATCAAGCAGCGATGAAAGTGCGCCCAGCAGCATGCGCTGATCCTCCGCTATTACAATTGTAATCATTCGCTCAGCTCCTTCATCGGTTGTCTCACTGCATTGGGAACAGACATTTTAAGCGTAATGCCGTCGTTTGATACTATTTCCAGGTTGCCGTTTACGAATTCAAGCCTTTCCCGCATCCCTCTTAATCCATTGCCCGGTCTTCCGCTTTTGTTAGCGGGAAAGCCTACGCCATCATCCTCTATCGTCATGACAAACTCCATCGGCGTCGTTTGGAAGCTGATTTTGCAAAGCGTCGCGTTGCTGTGCTTTACAATATTTGTAACAGCTTCCTTCAAGCACATGCTCAGCACATTTTCGGTAAGCAAAGTCGTCGATACCTGCAGCGGATCACCTTCAATCTCCAGCTTGATATCGGCCGCATGCAAGATTTGCTGAATGCGAAACATCTCATCCTCGAGCCGCGTTCCGCGCATTTGCGTCACTAGCTCCCGCACTTCCTTCAGCGCAGTTCTCGCTGTTTGCTGGACATCCAATATTTCCGTCTTGGCCCGCTCAGGCTCCCTCGCTACCAGCCTTGCCGCAAGATCACTCTTCAGCCCTATAAGCGAAAGCTTTTGGCCAAGCGTATCGTGAAGATCACGCGCAATCCGCTGCCGCTCATCCAGCTTGACCAGCTCGGCAATCCGCTTGTTGGCGTCCTCCAGCTGACCCTCCAGCACATCCTGCTTTTTTTGGTTATACGTATTGAAAGGGAGAAGAATAACGACGATCAAACTGATTAATATAAAAGGGAATTGTGTGAAAAACAGCGTCTTCATCGTCACCAGACCATAATTGACTGCGATAAAGGTCGTAATCAGATGGATCGTATATAAGGTTATAAATCCAGCCCGATTTTGAACATTTCCAATAAAAAAGGCTAGAAAAATTGAAAAATACACGTAACTGAATAGTACAGTCATTGTGATCGAAATAATAATTTGCACACTTGTCCAAAAATAGACAAGCCATCCTTTTGACAAAAAGGACAGCCGGTAGCATACAAAAAACAAAACGATCATTACAATCCCGGAAGCTACGGCACCCGTGGATGAGGATTGAAATATAAAATAAAACGGCAATATACAGAACACTAGCCAGACATAGGGGCTTAGCACTGTACTTTTATGAAAAATTTGATACCACTTGTTCAATGAAAGCCTCCTTCTAATTTGCAGCTCTGTAAACTGCCGATAACATGCATTAGATATGGCTAACGAGTGCCAATATGTCGGCTCTCCATTCAGCTCATAATTCAGTTCTAGATTCAGTTCTAGATTCAATTCTAGATTCAGTTCTTGACTCAGCTCTCTATATTCAGCTCGCCTTCAGCGTTCCCTGCTTGGAAGTTTTAGTGGCCAGCTTTTTAGAGATACGATGCTTTACCATTTTGAAGCTGACAAACTTTCTGTTCTGCTCATCCCAAAGCTTGAAGCGAAGCGATTGCAGACTTTCTTTAATGGTAATCGTCGTCGCTTTATGCAGCGGCGGTGTTTCGTTATGAGCCTTCTCCAGCAAATAATTCGGAATTTTAGGGCTAAGATGGTGCACATGATGAAAGCCGATATTGCCCGACAGCCATTGCAGCAGCTTTGGCAGCTTGTAATAAGAGCTTCCTTCCACAGCAGCAAGCACATAGCTCCATTCCTCATCATGCTCGAAGTATGATTCTTCAAATTGATGCTGTACATAAAACAGCCATATGCCAAGCATGCCGGCCAAATACATGATCGGAAAGTGAACAAGCAGCAGTGCCTTCCAGCCGATAACAAGACCGAGCAGCGTGTAGAAGCTTACAATTAGCGCATTCATAACGTACGTGTTGATTTTTTCCTTGCGGCGGGCGCCTGAGCGATTAAAGCGGTATTGCAGCACAAAAACAAAGATAGGACCCAGCCCGAACATCACTAACGGATTACGATAGGCACGGTATGCAAATCTGCGCCATCTTGATGCAGCTGCGAACTCATCGATCGTCAATATCCAAAGATCGCCGACTCCCCGCTTATCCAAATTACTGCTTGTCGCATGATGAATGCCGTGAGCATTTTTCCATTGCATGTAAGGCACTAGCGTGAGCACTCCCGTCAGCATCCCAAAAAAATCATTCGCTTTGCGATTTTTGAAAAACGATCCGTGACAGCAATCATGAAAAATAATAAATGTGCGCACTAAGAAGAATGCCGCAGCAATACTAAAAGCAAAAGTAAGGAAATAGGAAACCGATAAACTGTAATAGGCAAGCAGCCAAAGGCCAACTAAAGGTAAAATCGTATTAACCAGCTGAATAACACTTGTTTTTACACTGGTTGCCTCGTATGGAGACATCGTTTTTTTCAATTGCGCTTGTTTTAGCTCAGACATGCTGTTCCTCCAATTCGGGGCCTTAAAATCAGGCACTTCTTACTACTTTAATTGTAAGAAGTTTGAAGGAAAGCGCATAGTCATACCTGTCAGTGTATAAGCATGACATTTGTCATATAAACAACAGTATGGCTGTCAATTCATTACAAATTGACAGCCATACTCATTAGATTGCCCAATTACCTTGTCGGAATATCGGTACAATTGTGCCGTCATGCGTAATCCCGTCAATATCCATGGCTGCCGAGCCGATCATAAAGTCATTGTGAGTAATGCTCGCATTCACGCCATGCGCCGCGAGCTCCTCTGGCGACATGGTTTTTCCGCCTTCAATATTAAAGGCATAGCCGCTTCCAATGGCAAGATGATTGGACGCATTTTCATCGAAAAGGGTATTGTAGAACAAAATATTGGACTCCGAAATAGGCGAATGATGCGGAACCAGCGCTACTTCGCCAAGGTAATGAGAGCCTTCATCGATCTCGACCAGCTTTTGCAAAAACTGTTGCCCTTCCTCTGCTTCATAGCCCACAATACGCCCTTTTTCAAACGTGATCTTAAAGCCGTCTATAATATTTCCGCCATAACTAAGCGGCTTCGTGCTGGATACAAAACCATTGACGCCGTCTTTGTAGGGAACCGTGAATACTTCTTCCGTTGGCATATTGGCCATGAAGGAAACATTCTTTTCATTCGTACTTCCTGCAGCGACCCACAGATGCTTCTCGTGCAGCTCCACGGTCAAGTCCGTGCCTGGCGCTTTGTAATGAAGCTTATGCAGCTTCAGCTGGTTCAGCTTTTCTGCCTTTTCATGAAGCGTTTCGTTATGCTTCACCCAAGCGGCTACCGGGTCCGCCTCATGAAGGCGCACAGCATCGAATATCGCTTGCCAAAGCTGCTGGATTGCCAGCTCGCTGTTCGCTTCGGGAAAAACCTTCTGCGCCCATTCCTTGCCTGCAGCGGCAACGACTGTCCAGCTCACCTTATCCGCTTGTATCGCTCTGCGGAACTGCTGCAACCCTTGGCCTGCCGATTTTTGATAGCTGGCAATGCGGTTTGGATCAATGCCCTTCAGGAGATCAGGACTGGAGGACACGATCGAAATAAAAACGGCTCCGCGCTCAACAAAATCGCCGCGCTTGGCTGTTTCCCAAGCTGGAAAGCTGGCAAACACCTCATCAGCCGCCTTTTCATATTTCAGACGCGATAATTCGTCATCGCTCCAATCCACGTGCACATTGCTTGCACCGGCAGCATATGCTTGCTTCGCAACTCGGCGCACAAGCCCCGCCGATTCAATAGTAGACGTAATAAACACATCTTGGCCAGACTGCACATTAACGCCTGTGCGTACGATTAACTCTGCATATTTGTCCAACTGCTGCTCTAAATTCATTTGCTGTCCCGATACGGTCATCATCATTCTCTCCTTCATGAAAAACGATATTGTTTATACCTGTATGCCTGCACACTACGCTTACAGACATACCTGTACACTTTACCTCAACAATGTGCCTGTACACTATGCACGTACGCCATGCCTATACACATACCTGTACACTTACCTCAACAATGTGTTTGTACACTATGCACTAATACTATGCCTATACATATACCTGTACACTTACCTCAACAATGTGCCTGTACACTATGCACGAATACTATGCCTATACATATACCTGTACACTTACCTCAACAATGTGTTTGTACACTACGCACGAATACTATGCCTTACACATACCTGTACACTTACCTCAACAATGTGTTTGTACACTATGCACGAATACTATGCCTATACATATACCTGTACACTATGCTTACTTATGGCAAGTGTAATCCGGCTGGCCAAGGATAAACAGCTTTGCTGTCCTTTGGGCGAGCGCATTTACCGGTGAAAATATAAGAACGGATATATGGTAATAGCCTTATACTTTCATATATTTTGCAATCTGCAGCATATACCGCCTATTCTGCCAGGCTGCTAATTCAGCTGTAAGCTATGCGGTTATTATTTCCTACAATTATAACATTGTTGCATGATTGATTTCAGCATTCTGATTATTTACTCATACAAATTATTTACTCCTACAAACATTTTGTTATACCAGAAAATTTCTAATGGTAGCACGGAAAAGGAAAAGCGGGGCGGTAGTGAAGCGAAATGGTCACACATTCCGCTATTTGCCTTAAAACCGCCATTTTTTTAATTTCACTGCCACACATTCCGCTATTTGCCTTAATACCGCCATTTTTTTTATTTCGCGGCCACACGTTCCGCTATTTGGCTCTAGATGTGGCTTTTTATGCGATTTATTGACCAATAGCGGAACGTCTGTCACTTTACCACTTCAAAACTACGATTTTGGGCGTATTAGCGGAACGACTGACCAGCTAGCGAGACGGCCCATTAGTTGGGAACGACTGACCAGCTAGGATGACGGACCATTAGTTGGGGTGGGATAAGGTAACAAGCGATTGAATAGGAATGTACTTGGATTGAGTTTGGGCGGAGGGACACTCGACGCGGTAATGATGCGAAATGGTCATTCTGAGCGGAAAGAGACTGTTGCCCATAATAAAGCGACAGACATTTTATATTCGTTGTAGTTCACGCAGCAGCAAAAAAGCCAACAGCATTCAACCCGCTATCGGCTCTTTCTTTTTATAATGCCATATCCGTTTTCAAACGATGCTCTCCTGCCGGCAGATCTACGATAATCTCGTTAGATGTATCAAGAACGGTTCCTAGAACAGCCTTACTTACCGCATCATATACTGCAATCGCCCCCGGTATAGCTATACGCACTTGGCATGCATCAATGAGCGTAATCGCAATGCAGCAAGCCTGTTTATAAAGCTCTACTGTCGCGCTGGCGGGCTGAGAGAATGTCATCCGCATATTACCGTCCGCCTGCAGCGACTTTCCTGAGAACATGGCATATATAACAGGTTCGTCTGCAGCAGCTCTCCGCTGCCATTCGATAGCGCCGCCGTCTGTCAATGCCGCTGCACGCAAAAGGTCGCTTTCCCCCACTGTAACAATCGCCGTATCCTCCTGCCATTCCACCTTCCAGTCAAGTTTCGGCTTCCCTTTGTCAGCAGCTGCTGCGTTCGGCTCAAGCAGTGTAATCATTCGAGCTCTGCCCGCTTCGTCGGAACGCAACTGATACACGGCATACTGTCCATACTCCTCTGCGCCCTCGTATTGCGTTATTTTTGCGTTAAAGCCAGAGGTCGAAGCAGCTTTTACATATATCGCTGCCTGCTCCCCCCTGATCGTGTATGCTCCCTGCTCTGATTCAACAGGCTGTATTTCAGCCGTCGTATGCAAGAGCAGCTCGGCACAATGTTCAGCGTTGTTCAGCTCAATTTCATCAATAACAACAATATACTTTGATGCTGCATGCACAACTGTCCTGTGCCAGCCCTTCAGCGCGCCATCATAGCTGGCGGTCGCATCGCCGCGCACAGCATCAAAGCTTGGCGACGTATGAGACTGAACAATTGTTCCGCCTCCTCGCTTAACCTGCCCTTGCCCGTTGACCAGCAACACGTTATGACCCACCGACCCGACCGTAACTTCATGTTTGGGACCAGGCCTATAATCCTGATAGCCCGGATCGGTAATCAACCATTCTCCGCCAACATTCATAATGAAGTGGTTTTGATCGAAATGATTATGATCACGGCAAGAAGGGCTTGATGTAAAGGCGACTAGATGATCCTCCATCCCCCAGCCGCTTCGCAGCGCAGCCCAGCCAATACGCGGGAACACCTTGGACAGCTTCCCTGCAAAATATTGCTCTGGCGGAACAGCCTCGGTACCTTTGATAACATTTAGCAGCACCGACTGCTTATTCGCTTCATACTGCTGGATATACCACATCGCCGCCCCGTTGGAGGCAAACTCTGCAAACATAGACATCATATGGGACAAGTCCAGCTTTGGATGGCTGTCGGATAAATTAGCGAACGTCGGCTGATAGCCCGCCGATTGAAAATAAAAAAACTGCTTTGGCAAAAAGACTGTCAGAAACGGATGCTCAATAAGTGAAGCATCGCCGGTCGTTTTCTTATACGCAGCAGCTGCCTGCGCCAAATGCCTGGCTGCCACATTGTTGTACATCAAGCCTTCTGTTTCCTCGGCTTCAACGCGCCGGTCCAAATAAGTTTTCATATAATGATAAGTTTGCTCCACATACTTCGCGGCAACGGGCTCCTCTTCCAGAATGGACAATGCGCCGATCATCATCGCCACATGCTTGGCAACAACGATATTGTGCTGATCATCTTTACCGAAATCAATCGACATCGGACGAAGCCCCTTCTCCAAAATGGCTGTACGGACCGCAAGACGCTCAGCTTCATTGAGATAAGAGTGCAGCATATCATAAGCAGTTGCCGCTCCGATCGTAAAGTGGGCATTGCTCAGATTGCCCTCAGCGCCGCGATGGGGAAACTCATACCAGCGATGATATGCTGAAAGCTCCAGCAGCATCGATTTTGCTTTATCAGCATAGCCTGTTTCATTCGTTAGCACATACATTAGAGATAAAGTAACGAGACGATGCTCAATGCCGCGCGAATACATTGTCCAGAACGGATAGTCAATATAGCCGGCCGGTTCCGGCCGCGGGGCAAGCTGAACAAGCGGATAGGCAATCGGAATAACATCGGACGCGTTGCCATACGAAACTGTAAATCCGCTCTCATCGCGGAAGCGGTCTCCCTCCTCCTTAAGCTCCGCCCAAATCGCGCCAACATCGATACGCAGCGCACTGTCACTCGGCTGGCTCACTCTGCTCCTAAGCAAGCCGCACTCCTCCTTCGTCAACATAATGCGAGGACGCTCTGCCGCATTTGAGAGATTTGAGTATTGCTTGGATGCTTGCTCAATAACCTGCACATTCAAGCTTTTATAAAATTGTTGTCCCTGCGGCAATTTCACCCATACATCTACTACCGATCTGCCTGCTCGGACGCCTATAACAGCCTCATCCTCAACCTGGATAACCGATGCATCGCCAGCCGCTATTTTCACTTGCAGCTCCCCAGGTTCCTCTACATACTTGCGATCGGCATCATAGGCTTTTATATATATTTTTGCTCGCTCTCCCGGCTCCAAAAAGCCAATTTCCAACAGCTCAATACCTGCAATTGCAGCAGCCTTATTCAACCTGAATCCCCCCACATCCATTAAAATTATGATATCTGAATCCGCTTACAGCTTGGAACTCATTTGGAATATATCACAGAAGAAGAGTGAGATCAAGATAAATATATACAGGTAAAATACAGGTATAAGATAGCAAAAAAAAGATGTGCAAGCTCTTTATGCCGCACATCCTTTTAGACCGTTACATCAATAACTCAAGAAAAGCTTCTTCCGTCACTGGCCCAAAATAATAAGTCAAATCGACGCCGCTTACTACTTCCTTCAGCGCAGCCGCCTCATATCGGATGCCTACCAGCTTATCAGCAAACTCGCTGCTGTCTCCGCGGCCGAAGAAATCGCCATAAATAACAGCGTTCTTTATGACGCCATCCTCTACCTGCAGCCTTACATCGTATGTGCCGGCTCCTTCGATCCGTTTTTTTTGCTGCATATTGAAGGCAGGGGAACGTCCGTAATTCCATTCCCAGCTGCGGTACCTCTCGTCTGCAAGCTTTCTGACATTAGCCCAATCCTCTTCCGTCAGCTCATACTCAACCACCTCGCCATGCTCGGCGAACAATGATTTTAACAGCGTCTCACGGAATTGTTCGATCGTCATTGGCTCCTTTAAGTATTCAGAAATATTGGCTACTCGGCTGCGAATTGATTTGGTAGCCTTTGAAACATACTTTTCTGCATTCACCTTTAGCGCAGACACTACATTTTCAATTTCTGAGTCGAATAGCAGCGTGCCGTGGCTGAACATTTTGCCTCTCGTCTGAAACTGGGCGTTGCCGGAAATCTTCTTCTCGCCAATTTGCAAATCATTGCGGCCCGTCAGCTCAGCCTCCACGCCCATTTGACGCAAGGCCGTCACGACTGGCTCCGTAAACTTTTTAAAGTTATGAAATGACTGACCGTCGTCCTTCATAATAAAGCTGAAATTCAAATTGCCAAGGTCATGATAAACAGCTCCGCCACCCGACAGTCTGCGCACAACATGGAGATTGTTATCTTCCACATACTGCGCATTTATTTCTTCCGCTGTATTTTGGTTTTTGCCGATAATAATAGACGGCTCGTTAATATAGAACAGCAAATATTCATTATCCGGAAGCGTCCGCAATATATATTCCTCCAGCGCCAAATTAAGCGTTGGATCGGTTATGCCTTTATTGCTTACAAAAAGCACGATAGGTCCCTCCCCGCATAGTTTCTTGTCTGCTACACAAATAATTATACCTGTAGGCGGGCAGGATTGACAAACTGCATAAGCAAACACACAATAAAAGAACACCCGATAATGTTTCTTCAATAAAATGACTTAATGAGGAGGGATTAGCATGCAATACCGCCAACTGGGCAACAGCGGCTTGTTCGTATCGCAGCTAGGGCTTGGAACGAATGCTTTTGGCAAACGTGCTGACGAACAGGCTTCTATAGAAATCATCGATGAGGCCATACATAGCGGAATAACTTTTCTCGATACAGCAAATATATACGCAAATACAGAATCTGAACGAATTATTGGCAAGGCGCTTCAGGACAAAAGGCATGAAGTCGTGCTGGCAACTAAAGCTGGGCTGCCGACTGCAGGCGCAGGCGGAGCTGGCGCAAGCACGCGCGGTTCCTCGCGGCGGCATCTTATGCAGGAGCTGGAGCACAGCCTCAAGCGGCTGCAGACTGATTATATTGATTTGTATCAAATCCATACCTTCGACCCTTACACGCCGCTCGAAGAAACGCTGCGGACGCTCGAAGCGATGGTCCAATCCGGCAAGGTACGCTATATCGGCGCTTCTAATTATTGGGCATGGGAGCTTATGAAGGCGCTCGGGATAAGCGAACGGCTCGGCATCAGCCGCTATATCTCCATTCAGCAAAGCTATTCCCTTGCCGATCGCACGCTGGAACGCGAAATCGTGCCGCTATGCCTGGATCAAGGCGTGGGCATTATTCCGTACTTCCCGCTCGCCGGCGGCATTTTGACTGGAAAATATATTTCAAAGGACGAGCTGCCATCCCAATCAAGAGCGGTACGAGATCCGAATTTCCAAAAATTTTTATCGCCCGCCAAGCTGCAGCTTGGCCAGCAGGTCAGCGAGCTTGCAGCAGCATGCGGCTGCACGCCGGCCGTTCTGTCATTAGCGTGGACGATGAAGCAGCCGGCCGTCTCCACTGTTATTGTCGGCGCCACATCGGCTGACCAGCTGCGCAGCAATCGCGAGGCTGTTCAGTTCGAGCCTTCCGAAGACATTATGCTGGAGCTAGACCGGATCAGCGCAAAGTTTATTCATGGCGAGCCGTTTGCTTCCTACAGGCTTACACAAGGATAAACGGCTCCGCCGTCCTTTGGACAGGCGCGTTTACCGATGAACAATAAGAACTGGAATAGGCATAAAAAACTTATACTTTCTTATATTTTAAGGATAAACGGCTCTTCCAACATAAAAAAAAGGTATCCCGGAAGTCATCGTTACATGACAACGGGATACCCTTTTTTAGTGAACGCCGCTTATTTATTTTCTACTAGCTTCGAAATAAAAGCTGTCGATTAATTGTGGATAGGGCAGTAAGCAATCGAAAGGGATGTTACTACGATCAAGGTTGGGATTCCGCGCTGTTGCAGTCCAATTTTTTTGAAAAAATAACCCCTGTAAAGGATAATTTTTTTTTGCTTGCCAATCGTTGCCCACAATTAATCGACACCCTTAATGCCTTACTTATCGTCAGCTGCATAGCGTAAACCAATTTGCCTGCGTGCCTCGTCCATAATTTCCATCGTAATAAGCGAAGCTTCATGTGTATTGATGTCCGATTGCAGCTTGCCCTTTTGCAGCAGCTGAATAAATTCAGCCGCCTCATAATACATCGTACGATCGACGGTCGGCTTGGTCAAATCCTCTGTCAAACCGCTGCGCAGCTTGAGGCTGATTTGTACAGGCTCATTCATGCGCTCGATTATAATGCTGCCGTCTTCACCTTGAATTTCGGAAGGCAGCTGAGAGTTCGTAATTTTGGAAAACATAATGACAGCATCCATATTTTCATATTCCAGCAGCACGCTGCCTTCGCCATCCACTCCTGATTCCAGCATATAGCCAACCGCTTTGACAGACTTCGGCCTGCCAAACAGCACGACTGCAGGATAAATACAATAAACCCCAATATCCACCAGAGCGCCATTGGAAAACTCCGGCTTGAACGCGTTCATAATATTACCGGCCTTATAAGCATCATATCGTGAAGAGTATTGGCAGTAACTCGCAAAATAACGCCTGACCGTGCCGATCCTTTCGATATTTTCAGCAATCGCACTAAACCCTGGCATTAAGGTGGATTTCATAGCTTCCATCAAAAGCACCTTGTTCTGCTTGGCTGTCTCTATCATTTGCTCCAGCTCAGCTTTGTTGGAAGCAACCGGCTTCTCGCATAACACATGCACGCCGTTTTGCATCGCAGCAATAGCATAGCGCGCATGAAAGCTGTTAGGGCTGGCTATATAAACAGCGTCTATATGACCGCTCTGCATCATAGCCTCTACATCTGAATATACATGTTCAATGCCATGCTTCTTGGCAAAAGCCGTGCCGGACTCCTCCGTGCGCGAGAACACAGCCTTCAAGACAAAATCTTGATGCTCCCTTGCCGCTTCAATAAAATGATCTGTAATCCAGTTCGTGCCTATAACTCCAAAACGTATCTTCATTATTCAAGCTCCCTTGCATCTATGTATTTCAAGGATAAACCGCTGCGCCGTCCATTGGGAAGACGCATTTGCCAAGAAGAAACGCCGCGCGTTCTTTTGACAAAATCGAAGCCTTTGTATTAATATTGGACCGTAAACAAGAAAGAAATGCCATGCCGTCTATACCAGTACTTATTCCAACAACTATGACAGGAGGTTTTGCACAGTTATGATGCTGCTCATTCCTGCAATAATAATTTTGGCTGCAGTAGTCGGAATCTACATGATGCAAGCAGTGCCTCGCAAGCAGCTGTGGTTCGGCGTCACGCTGCCGGCTGATGCGATTCAAGACGAGCGATTCAAGCAGCTGCGCAAAGAATACATAACGCTATATGTAGTATACACGCTTATAGCGGCCGCTGCATTATTTCCGTTCTACTGGATGCAGCAATCCGCATCACTAGCTTTTGTTTATTTTATCGTCTGGTCATTATCGATGTTTTTTCTGTCACCTGCTCCGTACAGGCATATTCATTTTAAAGCTATTGCGATCAAACGCGCTGAGAACTGGTTTGGCAAACAAAAAGCAACGATTGAAATCGAGAAACAATTGGAGCAGCTGGCAAGCAAACGGCCTCTGCCGCCTTACTGGTTTGTACTGCCGCTCATTATAGCGCTGCCTTTGTTATACCTGGCAGCCAACAGCGAGCTTCCGCTCGTACGTTGGTCAGGTATTGCATCGCTGGTAATGACAGGCATCCTATTTTTGCTTAACTTGGCATTTACACGCGATCGTGTCGGCCTTTACAGCCGCAATCCGCTCGCCAATATGGCGATTCACCAAGCGGCCCGGCAATATTGGTCGATTCTGTGGCTTTGTATGGCAATCTTTGAAGCTATTAACGCTTATGTCGCATATTTTGTGCTCTCAGAAGGCACTTCAATCGGCTCTACGCTATGGATGTGCGGCATATTTATCGTCTCTTTAGTGCCGCTGCTGTCTATCTATTATACCTATCATCGCATTAGAACACTGGAATACCGCTATGCGCATACTAACGGCAAGACCGATACAATCGATGAAGATCATTACTGGGGAACAGGCCTTGTCTATAATAACCCGAATGACAAAAAAGTAATGGTGCCGAAGCGTATCGGCGCAGGCTCTACCGTCAACATTGCTACAACCGGCGGCAAGTTCGTATATACCGGTGCTTATGCTCTTGTGCTAGCGATCGTTATCCCGATAGCTGTCATGATAATCCGCGCGGATTCCATAGCTCCCGAGCTGACGGTTAATGAAGCCGGCACTGTTCACATCACCGATACGACCTATTCCTTTACATTCGAAACGAGCGATATTGAAGAAGTATTGCTGGAAGAAAAAATGCCTAGCGGCTTTCGCGTCAATGGCATTGCCACCTCGGAATATGCACGCGGCAATTTTAAGCTTAATGAGCTTGGCAAAGCTAAGCTGTATGTATTTAAGCACTCATCGCCTTATATTGTCATAAAGCTGAAAGATCTCTACGTCATCTATAATGAATTGGAGCCTGATAAAACAAAGCAAGTATTTAATGAGCTTGTCAAGCATTTGGAGAAATAAGGAGCAGCCGCGGCTGCTCCTTTACATTTTTAAGAAAGTATTCTTATTTGATCTATTGCTCAAATTTGCCGTCCTGCAGCTGCTTCCACACCTTTTTATTGCTGTACTTCTTCTCACCGCTAATATCTGCTCCGAACCATGCTGGCGACTTGTAGCTTTCCGCCTCCTGAAGTGAACTGAATTCCAGCTCAAGCACGGTCAACTGAATTTGATCGTATATATCAATTTCTATTAATCCATTATCGAACTGCGCAGTAATCCTGTTTTTCGTCAACGGGATATAGCCAAAAGCCTGCATGATTTGCCCGTAAATCGTTTCTGATATTTCGTATTCAATCTCTTCTCTCACTAATCCGTTGCCGCGTTTGAAGGTATGCGTAAAGCTTGTTTGCTTCGTGCTCAAATCCGTAATTTTGCGCACCCTTATTTCCTCATTGCTGTCAATCGCCAAATACGTTTGCTCGATACGCTGCTCAGACAATATAGTAATTATGCCGGTGGCAGCCAGCTGCTGCGGCGATTGCTGAAGCAGAAATTTCCTTTCAATTTCAAGTGCCATATGCGGGCCCCTTTCCCTATTCCTGTTAAGAACAGTATAAGTGTTCTAAACGAACGGAAGCAATCCTTCTTCAAGTATGCTACATTTACAATATTGAACATCGTCTGGATCGGAGGGCTCTACTTTGTCATTTTCTCCCCTGTGCAATTATCCAAAAGCATTAACCATTGCAGGCTCCGACAGCGGCGGCGGCGCGGGCATTCAAGCCGATATTAAAACCTTCCAGGAGCTGGGCGCATACGGCATGTCCGTTATAACTGCGATCACTGCCCAAAATACGCTTGGAGTCAAGCAGGTTTTCCCTGCTTCGCTGGAAGCCTTGCACAGCCAGCTGCATGCTATTGGCGAGGATTTAACGCCGCAAGCGTTCAAAACGGGCATGCTGGTTAACGCTAGCATGATTAAAGCCGTTGCAGAAGCAGTTCGGCATTTCGGCTGGAAGCAGCTCGTCATCGATCCTGTCATGCTTGCAAAAGGCGGCACTGCCTTGCTCCGTTCCGATGCGCTAGACGCGCTCGTGGAGCATTTATTGCCGCTCTCGCTTATTATTACGCCTAATATTCCTGAGGCAGAGGTTCTTGCCGGCATGACTATATCTACATTATCTGAACGCGAGCAAGCCGCCAAAAGATTGCGGCAGCTGGGAGCAAGTATCGTCGTTATCAAGGGCGGCCACGATGAATCAAATGAGCACATGGCAGTGGATTTATATTATGAAGGCGGGCAATTTATTTATTTGGAAGGAAAAAAAATAAATTCCAGGCATACGCATGGGACGGGCTGCACTTTTTCAGCGGCTATTACAGCTTCGCTCGCTTGCGGAAATGCTCCGCTTGAAGCTGTGCACACGGCGAAGGCCTTTATTCAAGCTGCAATTGAAGCTGGATTGCCGCTTGGCGCAGGTCAAGGCCCCACCAATCATTTTGCTTACAAAAAATCGCTTGCTCAATCAGCTGACAATGCTGTTCAAAAATAATTTTCTTACCTGATGCCAATTGCTTGGTATATAATAGCAAGGGTACTTCCTTCGCTTCGTACAAGAAACATACAGTGAAAGGGGACAAGCAGATGGAAATCATTCAATTGGATTTAAAACTGATCGACGAGGACCTTGATCAGCCTCGCTATCAGTTCGATGAAGCGGCCTTGCAGGAGCTGATGAACAGCATTGAAGAGCTGGGCTTGCTTTCGCCTATTAAAGTTCGTCCAACAGCAGACGGGCGTTACAAAATCATTTATGGCAATAGAAGATATAAGGCATCCCAGCGGCTGGGCAAGGAAACGATTCCTTGCATCGTATCAGAAGCTATGACCGAAATGGATATTTATCTGGAGCAAATTGCGGAAAACTTGACGCGCGAGGGCTTCTCGCCGATTGAAGAAGCAGAAGCGTTTCATAAGCTGCTTAATGATCCCAAATTCCGCAGCTCGACCAAATTTCTTTCCGCCAAGCTTGGCAAGACAGAAAGCTATATCAAAAATAAATGCGAGTTGTTAAAATTCAGCAATGCCGTCAAAAAATTAATCGTCAGCGGCACTGAAATACGCAAAAATTGCTTGACCGAAGAGCAGCTGCTTCCGCTTAAGGATTTGCCAATGGAGCACCGTGATCCGCTTGCTTTAATAGCAGCGCGCGACGAGCTGCCAGTCAGCGACGTAAAAAAAATTGCCAAGCTGTTTAAGGATACAACGATTTCCAACAGCACGAAAGAAAAACTGCTGCTTAAAGATGGTCCAGGCCTTATCGAAACCTGGTCTACCCGAGAGCAAAATAAAAAGGAACGCGCCCGCGCCGCCGCGGAAGCAGCCGAGCGTGCCGAGCTGGAACGCCTTCGTGAGGAGGAAGCGTCTCAAGCGGCTGAGCAAGCAGTGCCGTCCTCATCCCAGGCATTTGCGCTTGAGCCAAAAAGCCTTGCAGAACAAGCGGTTATGGCCAATCCTGCCGTTACTGCTGCGCTAGATGGTCTAGCCTTGCACTCCAGCTCAGATCATGTTGGGGTAACCATATTTGCTCCGATTAATCAAAATCCTTTGCAAATGCTGCAGCAATTGCTGGACGTCACTAAGCTTTCTGATACCGCTGGGCATGATGTGCAGGAGCTTCTTCGTAAAGCGAAGGACGATCCGGATGAGCTGATACTGCTGCAGCAAAATATTCAAACGCTGATCAGTCAGCTGCAGCAGCAGCTTGCGTTTTGGACAACTATAAAATAATAAGATTGGTGTGCATAACGAAAACAGGAAATGCTATCCAATAATTGTAATGAAAATGAAATATTTCTTTCATCAGTTTTTAATGATAAACGTCTATACTTGAACTTGACCCCCTTTTTTATAATATATAAACCTTAGACCCTTGGCCCGTTGCCGTAGGGTCACTTTTTTTATTATAGAAAAATATGATTTTTCGCCTTAGGCTTGTTTTCGCCCAAGCCGAGGCCGCGCAGCGTTTCTTCTTATGCAACATTTTTTCATTTCATACGTATCGTATTATAGCTGCGTCAATTAAGGAGGTTAAAGCATGTTTCCAGATAGCTCATTTGGCTCTTCCTTCGGAGGAGGCTTTAATGCGATGTTTAGCATAGTCCCCGTTTTAATCGGAATCGTCTTTGTTATCGTTATTGTTATGCTGATTTTTAATGCGGCAAAATATTTCAATAATGCCAGCTCTCCCAAAGAAAGCGTCTATGCCAGAGTAGTTGCCAAGCGAACGGAAGTACGCAGCCATAGCAATCATCATAACCATATGAATGATGCCGGCCATATGCATACGACCCATTCGTCCAGAACGTATTACTATATTACGTTGGAATTCGAAAACGGCCAACGCAAAGAGTATCTTGATGTCAAAAACTTGTATGGGCTTGTAGTGGAAGGCGACATCGGTTATGCGCTGACACAAGGAGAATGGATCGTAGCGTTTGAAAGAAATAACGGAAGCCGGGATACTCAGTATTAACTGAGCGCCCGGCTTCCGTTATTTAATGAAGATAGCGGTATTCAATTGTAAGTTATCGTTTCAAATAATGCTGTTCGTAATAATCATAGCCAAAGCCTACCTGCTCAGGCTTGTGAGCGTCGGAGCCATAGACACAGGCAATGCCAAGGGAAATACATTCCTGCATAAACCATGGCGGCACATAAGCATTGCCGCAGGTAGCTACCCTGAGCCCTGCAGTATTGATATCGACAGCTACCTTGCTGCCGGCCAGCAGCGGCAGCAGTGCACGCATGCGCTTATTTAATTGTTCTTCATCCAATGGCGGCAGTACAGTCTGAAACTTTTGAATCAGGTTTATATGCCCAATTCTCGTGCGCATGGGCAGCTTGGACGCTTCAGCAATAGCCTGCTCGACATGATCATAATATTCATCCACTACTTTTTCCATTGTGCCGTAATAAGCAAGCAAATTTGTCTTAAAGTCGTCGGGCGTGAAATCAATGCATCTCATCCCGCCAACACCTGGCAAGTAATGAACAGAATATACAACATCCTGCAGCTCATGCTGCCAGCGGTCCACTATGGAAGCTGTAAAATCGGTATGTCCCTGCAAATAATCCAGTTCCAGTCCAGCCGTAATTTCGATTGCGCCTTCATACTTCTCCTTCATTTCCTTCACATATTGAAAATAATCTGGCAATTGCTCCATCGGCATCGCAAGCTCCGCGAATAAGCTCGCATCATCCACATAGTTTGCCGGCAATGGAGGATGCTCGCTTAAGGTATAGCGCTCAAAGCCGAGCTCTATCGCACGATCAATATATAGCTCCGAGGCAGCATCGCTGCCATGATAACAAAATCTAGTATGCGTATGTCCATCCCACTTCAGCATAGCCATCATCTCCTTACTTCCCCTATATTTTTCATCCTATCATCAACCGTTTAGAAAGTCACGTTATGCTTGACTGCACATCTTGCTCCAGCAATCAACATTTTCAATCAATTTTCACCATAGCTGCTAGCAGGATTTTACAATGTTTATGTCGAATGAAATGGGTTGGAGAAGTTTCCAGCTCAGTATGCCCTTGGCATTGTATATTGTTATAGGAGGCTCAGTATGAACGGATGGTTCAAATCATTCACATTCGTTGTTATTCCGAGTGCGAATCAATCTGTCCGGCGTTTTCGCCTGCCCGGACTTTTTTTAATTGCCTTGCCTGCTGTCGTTATTTTATTGATAGCGGCAGTTATTTTTATAACATGGCTTTATTCGAATCAAAATCGGCTGACGAAGCAGTTGGAATCGCAGCTTCATGCAGCGGAATCTGTTTATCAAGATCAGCTGCACAATAAGAATGAACAAATTGCTCATATGCAAGCTGAATTGTTAACGCTTTCCGAGCAAGCCCAAGCTATTGAAAGCAAGCTCAGCGAAATTAATGAGCTGGAGCTGGAGCTGAAAGAAATGATCGGCTTATCCGATACAGCCGCCAATGAGCGCTCTAATCTTGCAAGCGGAGGACAAGGCGGCGAAGAGCTGCCGATATCGGAGTATTCCCTTCATTCCCTGACCGAAGCCGCTCAAGTTAAATATTCAGCTATTGATATGCGCATTGATCAACTGCAGCCCAGTTTAGAGGCAACCCGTCTGGCTGCTATCAAGCATAAGCAAATACTTGAAAAAACGCCGACCCTATGGCCGGCCGATTCACGTAAAATCACCTCTGAATTCGGTATTCGAAAAGACCCTATCACCAGGCGGTCCACCTATCATTCCGGCATTGATTTAGGCGGAAACAGAGGAGATCCGATCTATGCAGCAGCAGGAGGCAAGGTGACCATTTCGGAGCGTGAATATCCTTACGGAAATTACATAGCGATAGACCATGGCAAAGGCGTCAGCACGCGCTACTTGCATTTGAATAAGCGACTCGTCGAGGTTGGCGACACGGTCACTAAAGGTCAAATAATAGGAGAGCTGGGCAACACTGGCCGCAGCACCGGCCCCCATCTGCATTACGAGGTTATCGTAAACGGCGTAACCGTCAATCCGCTACCCTATATGAATGAAGATAGAGAGGACAATGATCATGTTCAAAAGTAAAAAGAGTATTATTGATCCGAACAAAACAGACACATTAATCGGTGAAGGAACGGTATTTGAAGGCAAGCTGCATTCGAAGGCAAGCATTCGCATTGAAGGCAGCATTACAGGTGATATTGAGTGCGGCGGGGATGTTATTATAGGAGAAAGCGGCAGCGCCAATTCCAGCGTGACTGCTCGCGATCTTGTACTGGCTGGAACATTAATCGGCAATGTAAAGGCAACGGGCCAGCTGACCATCTGCTCCACCGGTACGCTCAAAGGAAATGTTGAGGCCGGCTCTTTCATTATTGAAGCTGGCGGCATCTTCAACGGTTCAAGCGTGATGCAAAACCGGGAGCAGGCAGTTTCCGAGAAAAAGCATCACGATCAAGGTCAGGCTAAGGCAGCTATTTAGCGAGCCAAACCCCCTTATTGCAAAGGAGCTCCATATGCTTGGATTTGCTATATTACTGCTTTTTTATTTGATCGGCTATGTATTGCAGGCTGTCTTGCACATTCCACTGCCAGCTAACGTTATTGGTTTGCTATTATTTACACTCGCTTTATTTTTAAAAATCATTAGGCTGGACTGGGTAGAAGAAGCCGGGATTTTTCTTATAC
The DNA here is from genome assembly GCF_036541265.1 of Paenibacillus sp. IITD108. Classification (NCBI taxonomy): domain Bacteria; kingdom Bacillati; phylum Bacillota; class Bacilli; order Caryophanales; family Paenibacillaceae; genus Paenibacillus; species Paenibacillus sp. IITD108. Next base: position 169,938 of record NZ_JAZHCT010000004.1, read on the forward strand.
GCCATATGATGCTTTTGTTTGCGCCAATTGTTGTAGGCACGATGGTTTTCTTTTCATTTATAGGCAGCCATGCCGTTTCTATCGTCGTCAGCTTATTTCTCAGCACGTTCGGGGTGCTGCTCGTAACGGGCTGGTCCGTCAGCAAATGGGGGAAAAACAAGAATAAGGAGACTGAACAGCTATGAGCTTTGAAGCGTTTGCAACGGAGCCTCTATTTGGCTTGACACTTACGATAGCCGCTTATGCTGCTGCCTTGCTTCTACAAAAAAAATGGTCCTTCCTCCATCCTTTGCTCATTTGCTCCATTGCGATTATAGCTGTACTAATGATATGGGAAATTCCTTATGAATCTTACCGCAAAGGAGCCGATATTTTAGTATTTTTATTAGGACCCGCTACAGTAGCGCTTGGCATACCGCTCTACAAAAATGCCGAAAAAATCAAATCGAAAATCATCCCGATTATCGCTGGCATTACGACAGGCTCGATCAGCGCACTGCTATTGTCGGCGGCATTCGTCTGGATGCTTGGCGGCAGCAGCGAGCTTATTGCAACAATGATGCCCAAGTCCGCCACCTCGCCAGTCGCGCTCGAAATCTCGCGGCAAGCTGGCGGCATACCGGAGCTGACTGCTGTGCTTACCGTTTTAACGGGCTTAATCGGCAGTATCGCGGGACCCGCTCTTTTACGATTTGCCGGCGTGCGCGACGATATTTCGATCGGCACTGCTATGGGAACAGCAGCGCATGGCATCGGAACAGCGCGGATTATTCAAGACTCAGAACTTGCAGGAAGTACGAGCGGCTTTGCCATGGGGATTTCGGCTATACTTACCAGCCTTTTATTTATACCGATTTATAGTTGGTTTCATTGATTTCTTTACTAAAGCCATTGTTGCAATCATTCATCATCTTGCTGCTCATTATTTTGATAGACTTAATAAATTATTATAAAGAGAAGTGACTGATGTTAGAAACAAAGGGCCTGTATTCACAGATATTCTATCTGAGATACAAGCCCTTTTTATGAAAATTATTTTTTTATTTTAAAGCGCTCTTCGATCGGTTGGAACTGCTTCTCGCCCGGTGCAGACAATTGTTTGCCGAATGGCATTTGCGCAAGCAGCTTCCAGCTGTCAGGCAGGCCCCACTCTTTTCTTACAGCATCATCGATAAGCGGGTTATAGTGCTGCAAGGATGCTCCGAAGCCCTCGTCTGTCAAAGCAGTCCAAACGACTAGCTGCAGCATTCCGTTGGATTGCAGCGACCAGATTGGGAAATTGTCAGCATACAAGCTGAATTGCTGCTGCAAGCCCTCAATTACACTTTGATCCTCAAAGAACAATACGGTGCCGTAGCCTGCGCCAAAAGCGTTCATTTTATCCTGTGTCGAACCAAACTTATCCGGATCAACCATTGCACGCAAAGTTTCTGTTGTAATGCTCCAAAACTTTGTATGCTGCTCGCCTAGCAGCAATACGACACGCGCGCTTTGGGAGTTAAACGCAGAGGGTGTATGCTTAATGGCAAATTCAATAATTTGCTCTAAACGCTCGTCGCTAATTAGCTGCTCGTTATTAATGGCATAATGGCTTCTTCTTGCTTTAATAGCAGATAAAAAGTTGGTAGTAATTTCGTGATTCAATGTAAACTTCCTCTCTTGTTCAAATGTGATAGCAGACTGTATTATAATTCCCTGGCCAAATTCAAACATACATGCACAAATCAGCCAACGATAAGTTTGATCCCAATTTCATTAGGGTCTTTCAAAAATAAAGCTCCGTCTTTATTCTCTACAGCAACTCCTGCTGCATCCAGCCTGCTTTTCAGAAGACTAAGCTCTTCAAGATTAGGTACAATTATCGTAAAGTAATCAATTCCTGTACTATTGCTGGGTGGTATCGGAGCATTGCTGCCGGCCCAAATATTAAGCCCCATATGGTGATGGTACCCGCCAGCCCCAACGAACAAGGCGCCCATCTGACGCATTAGATCAGCCTCCGCCTTAAAGCCCAGCACATCAATATAAAACTGCTTGGAATTCGTCATATTATTCACGTGGAAATGAACATGGCCGATGACCGTATCCTTTGGCAGCCCGCTCCATGTCTGCCCCTGCGCCAGTGCTAGCAAGCCTTGCCAATCTATAGCAATCGTAGCCATATTTACATTGCCTTGCTCGTCATAGGTCCACTCTGTTCTTGGGCGATCCCGATATATTTCAATACCGTTGCCGTCTGGATCAGATAAGTATAACGCTTCACTTACCAAATGATCAGCTTGGCCAATATGCACATTCATTTCAACTAAATGCTGCAAGGTAATGGCGAGCGCCTCGCGAGATGGCAATAAAATAGCAAAATGATACAAGCCGCTCATTCTGCGCTCCGGAACAACGATAGCATTTTCAACTTCCTCTAAAATAAGCAAAACATTATGCCCATCCGTTGTAAGCTTTGCTATATTCCCTTCCTTGCTCAACAGCTGCAAACCGATGACCTGCTCATAAAAAGCAATGGAACGCTCTAGCTTGCTTACTTTTAATTTTACTTCCCCTAATTTTGTTTGTGGATGCAGCATTGCTGTCATTCCTCTCCATAAAATATTTTCGACTGCCTATCTCATTTCATTGCTGATTTGAACAGACAAGTCAAGGTCTATGTCTTTCAATTCTTTATTGGTTAGTTACTTACTTTTATATATTTAGTATACATAATATATTTTTCTGCGTCAACATTTCTAGTTATTTTCACTCTGCCATATGTCGTAACAAAACAAAATCACCGATCGGTGACCTAACTTGCCGTCATGTAAAGAACAAACGATACGGCGCTATCTATTTAGCCGCCTGGCTTCTACTTGCAGTGCGGTCATTAATGACCGTTAGAAGTAAAAAGCAGTCTTTTTGTTGCATATGCGGACACTTATGTCCTTTAGAGGAACATTCAGTCTAATTCTTTAGCTTTTTTTCCGCTAACGGATATTTCTGTCCGCTAGAAAGTGGAGGTTGGCGAAAAGTGTGCGCTAACGGTCATCAGTGTCCGCATCATTTGGATCATTTCGAGCTAAACAACAAAAAAACCGATTATGATTAGTTTTCACTTCTCATAATCGGAGTATTCAGCTTAATATTGATCAAGGAAAAACTGCAGCGTTATATCCGCAAAATCAGGCAGCAACTCATGTCCAAAATCAGGATAAATCTCCAAGCGTTTAGGCGCTGTAATTTTGTTGTATGCAGCAAACTGCGTTGACGGCGGGCATACGCGATCCATCAGCCCTACAGCCATCAATACTTCGCCTTTGATTCTGCCTGCCAGATTTTGAATATCAATATATCCAAGGCGGGTAAACACTTCATTTTCCCGTTGATGGCGCGGATCAAATTTTCTGAAATAATTTTGCAATTCAAAATATGCATCAACAGCCAGATCCATTTCCCATACTCGTCTGTAATCACTCAAAAATGGATATACAGGGGCCAGCTTTTTAATTTTGGGTTCAAGTGATGCGCAAGCAATTGTTAATGCGCCTCCTTGAGAGCCCCCCATAGCATAAACCTGTTCAGAATCAACCTCTGGCATCGACATAGCGATGGAAGCTAATTGTGCTGTATCAAGGAAAATATGCCGGAACAGCAAGTCGTCCTCGTGGCTATCCAATCCACGAATAATATGACCATGGTGGGTGTTGCCTTTTACGCCGCCTGTATCTTCCGATAAACCGCCTTGTCCGCGGCAATCCAATGCGAATACAGAAAAGCCTTGGAAAACATAAGGAAGCTTGTCCATCCAGCTGCCTGAATGTCCAGTATAGCCATGAAATTGCAGCACAGCCTTATGCGGCTTTGCAGCATCCTTAGGGCGCAAGTATTTGGCATGAATGCGTGCACCGCGTACACCTGTAAAGTATAAATGATAGCATTCCACACCTGGCACTTGAAATTCGGCAGGCACCAGCTCAACCTGCGGATCTACAGCCTTCATCTCAGCTAGCGCGCGCTCCCAATAAGCGTCGAAATCATCTGGCCGAGGGTTTATTCCTTCGTATTGCTTAAGCTTCTCAAGAGGCATATCAACTAAAGGCATGACTCTTCCTCCTTATGTACATTGTTGTTTAATTGGAAAGGCCGTTATATGCTGCTATTCGCAGCTGCACACAGTTTACTATTCAAGAAAAAACTGCATAGCGATTTCGCTAAAGCCCGGCAGCTCCTCGTGGCCGAAATCAGGATAGATCTCCAGCCGTTTTGGCGACGTGATTTTGTTATAAGCCGCGAACTGCGTCGAGGGCGGACACACAGTATCCATCAATCCAACACCCATCAGCACTTCTCCTTTAATGCGGGATGCTAAATGCTGGATATCAATATACCCTAATCGGTTAAACATCTCTTCCTCGCGAAGATGCCGCGGATCAAACAGCATAAAATACTTTTTCAGCTCTATATATGCTCGATCAGCCAGATCCATTTCCCATACTCGTCTGTAATCACTCAAAAATGGATATACAGGGGCCAGCTTTTTAATTTTGGGTTCAAGGGATGCGCAAGCAATTGTTAATGCGCCCCCTTGAGAGCCCCCCATAGCATAAACCTGTTCAGAATCAACCTCCGGCATCGACATGGCGATGGAAGCTAATTGAGCTGTATCAAGGAAAATATGCCGGAACAGCAAATCGTCCTCGTGGCTATCCAATCCACGAATAATATGACCATGGTGGGTGTTGCCTTTTACGCCGCCTGTATCCTCAGATAAACCTCCCTGACCGCGACAATCCAATGCGAATACAGAAAAGCCTTGAGCTACATAGCTAAGCTTATCGATCCAGTGACCTGAATGGCCTGTGTAACCGTGAAACTGAAGCATTGCAGCATGCGGCTTTGCGATATTTTTGGGACGTACATATTTGGCATGGATACGCGCCCCTCTTACTCCCGTGAAATACAGATGGAAGCACTCTGCATTCGGTACCTGGAACTCGCTAGGCACCAGCTCTATTTGAGGATCTACGGCTTTCATTTCTGCAAGCGCCCGCTCCCAATAGGCATCAAAATCTGCTGGTCTGGGACTAATCCCCTCATATTGCTTTAATTTCTCCATCGGCATGTCCACTAACGGCATTGCAGTTTCCCCCTTAGCTTGTTATCCTGACAATTGACCTACCTAACAAGTATATGCGATTATACTATTTTTTTTAAGCACTAAAATAGCAAATTTACGATGATTTCCATTTCAGCTATGAAATAAAGCAAGGCTGATCTTATATCAGACTGTTGTGTTAAGTTGAGTTATGTTGAGTTATGTTGAGTTATGTTGAGTTATGTTGAGTTATGGCCGCGTAGCTATATTACTTCTTCTTGAATCTCGAGGTGGACAATGAAACTGAGGAAATTGCCGATTAATTATGAGTAAAAGTAGATTGGATCGATAGCTTCAATTTATTTTGTGCAAACGTAGTTGGGATCGATAGCTTCAATTTATTTTTACGCAAACATAGATTGAATCGATAGCTTCAATTTATTTTTCGCAAACGTAGATTGAATCGATAGCTTCAATTTATTTTTCGCAAACATAGTTTGAATCGTTAGCTTTCCTAGCTGGTCAGACGTTCCGTTAATACGCCCAAAATAGCAATTTTAAGGCAGCAAAGTGACAGACGTTCCGCTATCGAACCATAATTCACTGAAAAAGACTGATTTGGAGCCGTATAGCGGAATGTGTGACCGCGAAACAAAAAAAATGACAGTTTTGCAGCAAATAACGGAACGTGTGACCGTGGCAATTTATTTTGCACAAACATAGGGTAGCAATAAAAAGGGAAGCGTGCTTTCACATTTTAAATAAAAAAACAGGCCGCTTCTTTTCAAAGGGCCTGCCTGTTCAATCCGTCATCTATCGTTCTAGCTATAGTGATCTGTATACCGCTTTGTATACGTCGTCCAGGGATACACCGTGCAGACGTGCTGCTTTGGCTGCCTCCTCGTACTCTGGCGCCTGGGACATTAAACGCTCGCCGTCAAAAGCCTGCTTAACCTTAATGAAGCCGTATTCTGTCTGAACTTCTATCCATTGCCTTCTAAGCGCTTTGCGCTGCCATTGGCTGCTGCGAACGCCTATTGTCGATGTTTCAGCCAACAAAATCTGCTCGCAAGCTTGCTTCTCTTTTGGATAACATAAAACCGTTATTAAAACGCCAGGTCTGTTCTTCTTCATATATACAGGCGTGTAATACACATCGAGCGCCCCTGCCTCCAACAGCCGCTCCATCGTATAGCCAAGCAATTCCCCTGTCGTATCATCTACCTGCGCTTCCAAAATCGTAATCATTTCATATGACGCTTCATCTGATTTGATAAATTGCGTTGCTACAGTTTCAACAGCATGCCCCTCAGTACCAGTGGATATGGACTGTTTGACTCCACTTTGCTCTTCCTTCATCAAAACAGCTCTTATTACATTAGGATGGTCAAAATTTTTCGTCCCAGCGCCATAGCCAATTCGATCAATTGTGCCTGGCGGAATCGTTCCGAAGCTTGCTGCCAGTGCTTTTACAATGCCTGCGCCAGTAGGTGTGGTCAGCTCGCCTTGCGCCGTAAAGGCTGAAAGCGGAACGCCGCGAAGCAGCTCTGCAGTCGCTGGGGCAGGAATCGGGTAAAGCCCGTGCGCCATTCGCATTCTGCCTGTGCCGGTAGGCACCGGAGAAACTATAATTTGATCAATATCCAAACTCTCAAGCGCGAGGCATACACCAATAACATCAATAATAGAATCCATTGCGCCTACTTCGTGAAAATGTACCTCAGCAGGTGAAATGCCATGAATTTTGCCTTCCGCTTGCGCAATAAGCTGGAATATCGCCATGCTGCGCTCCTTGGCTCTTGCAGGCAGCGCGGACTGCTCGATCATGGCAATAATATCAGCCGCTTTGCGGTGCTCATGATCGTGATCATGATCGTGACTATGCCCATGATGGTGCTCGTGATCGTGACTATGGCTGTGTCCATGGTCGTGATCGTGAACGTGGCTGTGACTATGTCCCTGATGGTGCTCATGATCGTGGCTGTGACTGTGTCCATGGTCGTGATCGTGATCGTGGGTATGGCTGTGTCCATGGTGGTGATCGTGGTCATGATCGTGACTATGGCTGTGCTCATGGCGGTGGTCATGATCGTGGCTATGGCTGTGCCCATGATGGTGATCATGATCGTGATCATGGCTATGGCTGTGTCCATGGTGGTGGTCATGATCATGACTATGATGGTGATCGTGGCTGTGACTATGCCCATGGTGGTGCTCATGATCATGACTATGGCTGTGTCCATGGTCGTGGTCATGATCGTGACTATGGCTGTGTCCATGGTCGTGGTCATGATCGTGACTATGGCTGTGCTCATGGCGGTGGTCATGATCGTGGCTATGGCTGTGCCCATGATGGTGATCGTGGCTGTGACTTTGTTCAATTTCTAGCTTCAGCCACTTGGAGGTAATCCCGCGGCGATCTACCTCCTGAAACTCCATTGTAAAAGGATCAATCGGCATCGATCTCAAATGTGAAATAATATAATCCTGATCGGCGCCCAAATCAACCAGGGCCGATAGTGTCATGTCGCCGGCAATGCCAGATATGCAGTCTAAATAGAGTGTTTTCATACGCCCTCCGCTACTAATTGTAATATCATGGCTGCCTGGTAGCCTGCCCCAAATCCATTGTCAATATTAACGACCGTTACACCTGCAGCGCATGATGTCATCATGGCAAGGAGTGTTGTAATTCCTTGCAGATTAGCGCCGTAGCCAATCGAGGTTGGTACCGCTATAACCGGTCTTCGAACAAGACCGCCAACAACACTGACCAATGCCCCCTCCATTCCTGCTACAGCAACTACAACGGAAGCCTCACGGATGCGATCTTTTTGACTAAGCAAACGGTCTATTCCAGCTACGCCCACATCATAAATGCGATCCGCCTGTCCGCCCATCCATTCAATTGTACCTGCCGCTTCCTCAGCTATAGGAATATCAGTAGTTCCTGCTGTCAGTACAGCAACCTTGCCCGGGAGCTTTCTTTCGGCTTGTCCATAGCATATTAATTTGGAAATTTCATTATAGGTAGCTGCCTTATAACGAGTTAAAATCCGATCGGCCATCTCCTGTGTAGCTCGTGTAACTAACGCGCGATTATGGTTTTGTATAAGGCTCGCTACAATTTGCTCTACTTGATCGGCCGTTTTGCTCATTCCAAAAACGACCTCGGGATGACCTGTTCGCTGCTGGCGATCTATATCCAATTTACAAAATCCCATATCTTCAAAGCTCGTCATGCCTTTTCTCCTTTGACAGAAAGCATCTGATTCATACTGCCGCTGCGATAGCCCGTCAAATCCATCGCTACATATATAAAGCCAATTTCCTTCAGCTTCGCAGAAATTTCAGACGAATACATTACAACCTGCTCCATTGCAGCAGGCTCCACTTCAATGCGGGCGATATCGCCATGGCTGCGGACGCGTACCTGACCAAGCCCTAGAGAGCGTATATATCGCTCAGCTTGGCCAACACGCCCCAGCTTTTCGATCGTAATCATCTCGCCATAAGCAATGCGCGATGACAAGCAGGCAAAAGATGGCTTATTCCAAGTTGGCAAATCAAATTCGCTTGATAGGTCGCGAATTTCTTCCTTGAACAGGCCGGCCTCCTGCAGAGGACCGCACACGCCGCGCTCCTTCGCTGCCTTCATCCCCGGCCGATGCTCATTCATATCATCCGCGATCAAGCCATAAACGATATGCTTATACTTGCCGTCTGCTAAGAAGGGCTCCAAATGCTCAAACAAGCTGCGCTTGCAAAAATAACAGCGATTGGAGTCATTCTCCTTATAGCCGGGAATGCTTAGCTCAGATGTTTCAATAACTTGATGCGGCGCTCCTATCAGCTCGGCAAGCCGAATGGCTTCTTCCAGCTCCTCCGAAGGATACGTCTCCGAATCAGCGGTAACAGCAAGTACACGCTCTGCCCCAAGTGTTGCCACAGCCGCATGCAACAGCAGCGTACTGTCAACACCGCCAGAGAATGCAACGACTACGGAATCCATTTCCGTTAAAATCGCTTGCAGCTTGCTATATTTATCATGCATGATCGACAGTCCTCCCCAGATGATGCAACATTACTTATATATTATGACGCTGTAGAGCTGTAATATCGCTCATAGAATCTTTTAAAGAATAATAAAGGTTCAAATAAATCGGTAAATGCTTCTGATAGACCGCATGATGCTCCATATTCGGCTCATAAACGGTACCGCTTACTCCGCTCCAACGCAATAGCGGCCCCTCGCAATTATTCATTGCAAACAGGCCAAGCTGTGCGGCGCCCAGTCCCGAGCTCTCCACTACTTTTGGAATATGAACAGGAACACCCAATATATCCGCCATTATTTGGCACCATATTTCCGATCTCGCAAAGCCGCCCGACGCTCTTATTTCTTTCGGCGCATTGCCCGCTTTCTCCATCAACTGGCAAATCGCCGCAATTTGAAACATAACGCCTTCCATTGCTGCGCGCAGCATATGCTGCTCTGTATGAGCAAGCGTAAGGCCAAACATAACCCCCTTCGCTTCCGCATCCCAAAACGGAGCACGCTCGCCAGACAGCAGCGGCATAAATAACAAACCATCAGCTCCTGGATCTATATTGCTAGCCTGTGGCAGCACTTCCTCCATCTTTTTGCCGGGGAATAGCCGCTCTGCAGTCCACTGTGCTACGATAGCGCCGTTGTTGGAAGGTCCTCCGACAAGCCAGTGGCCTTCAGCTAATGCATAGCAGAATAATCGCCCTTCCGGATCGAAGGTCGGCTCATTCACACAAGCGCGCACCGCGCTGCTCGTGCCGATCGTAACGGCAACAACTCCGTCGGTGACAGCGCCGATGCCCAGATTGGCGAGTACGCCATCCTGCGCTCCAAGCACGAACGGTGTTGCCGGGCTCAGCCCCATGCGCGCAGCAGCCTCCTCACGCAGTCCGGTCAAGCGATCGGTCGTTGGCGCAAGCGGAGGAAGCTGCGACTTGCTAATGCCAACAAGCGCAAGCGCCTCCTCATCCCATGCCAGCTCTTTCAAATTAAACATGCCGGTTGCGCTCGCAATCGAGTAATCCATAACAGTCGTGCCGAATAAACGATTGAAAATATATTCTTTAATCCCAATGAATTGATAGGCTGCCGCATATAAATCTGGCTGCTCTTCCTTCATCCACATAATTTTGGCCAGCGGCGACATCGGATGCGTAGGAGTACCTGTACGTGAATAAATCGCGAGTCCTTCCCCGCTCTCGAGCAGTCTTTTTACTTGCGGAGCACTTCGCTGATCCGCCCATGTAATGCTTGGCGTCAGCGGATTGCCATCCTTGTCAATTACAATCAGACTGTGATTGGCAGAGCTGAATGTGACACAATGCACATTTTCAGCGTGCCAGCCCCCCTGCTTCATCACTTCAGCAATCGTATTTTGCATAGCTTCTAGAATCTCATCAGGGTCCTGCTCAGCATAACCAGGCTTAGGCGTATGCAGCGGATATCCAATAGCGTGGCTTCCCAGCACATTGCCATCCATATCAACCGCCAGCGTCTTGGTGCTCGTAGTGCCAAGATCAACAGCCAGCACAATTTTTTGCTCTACGTTCATTTTGGCAAATATCCTTCCTCATCAAATTCCCATTCGTAAGGTCCTTCCACAATTTCAATTTTCGGATTTTTCTTTGCTTCCTCAAGCAACGCCTCAGAAATTTCAATCGTGCCCAAATGTAGCGTATCGCGAATGCGCGCTAGTCTGCAAGTTGTGTAGTCAAGAATATTGCAGGTTTTAACTGCTGCCTTGATGGCATCACGGTCATCCGCAAGCGTCGTCGCCTGCTTCGTCGGCGCACATACAGTAGACGTCAAGCCGTTGGCATAAGTGCCCGGCCAATCTGCCTTATCCACCAGTCTTCTAGTTGTAAAATCAGCCGTGCCTACGCCGTTGGCATTTCCTTTCGACTCAGGCGTCAGGTCCAGCACAACCATTTTATTTACTTCTGGACCACCATGCGCGTAAGGCGTCGGATAACGGCCTGTAACGTTCGGGTCCATACCGTCCCCGCTAATATTTTTACCTATATAGTCAATAACGAGCACATCCAGCTCAGGGAACATAATTTGCGGAAGCCGGCTTTTGGCTTCTACAAGCAGCTCAATTTCTCTTGCCTCCATCGCGTCAGTACCAAGCACCTCGATACGGCATATTTGATCGTAGGCATTTTCTACAATCGCAACGCCGAAGCTGATCGGCAGCTTCTCAATCATAACCTTCGCCATAGCAGGGACATTTTCGGCCATATACTTAAAGCCTAGCTGATGACACGCCTCGGCCCCCTTCTGCTTGCCCAGTCCGATCGAAATCATTTTGAACAAACCGCTTTCAATCGGCCCCCGAAAAGCTGTATGCGGCTTGATCCGGTTAATAATAACGATCGCATCTGCTTCTGTTGCAGCGATTTTGTCACAATAAATCGGCAAACCGTTAGGCAGGCGATCCAGCTCAACTACTTCCATTGAGGAACGAACCGGACAGCCCATACGCTCCTCGTCGATGCCCAGATGGGCCAGCACTTCCGTTTGGCCTTCTGCAGTTGCGCCGCCATGGCTGCCCATGCACGGTACGATAAACGGCTCAGCGCCGATGCGCTGCAACTCGCTGATTACAGCCTTCGTGATTTCATTAATGCGTGAAATGCCGCGGCTTCCGACTGCTACCGCCACCTTTTGCCCAGCTTTGATCGTGCTTACTGAATCGCTGCTGCGCATAAGATTTGTCAAATCGCCAATAGGATCACTCAAAGTCGTATTATCAAACTGCTGCTTAATCCGGTACATTTTAGGCAGCGGAATATGCTCTACCAATTTTCTTAAAATATCCGTCATCTTGCCATCTCCTCACTCGCGACAGCCGCATGATCTGCAAGCAGCTTGCGATAATATATTGTAATAATGCTTCCAAAACATACGAAACCCAACTCAGTATCGTGTATATTTAAGCCATTTGCAAACTTTTATTTGACAACATTAACAACGTTGTTATTATTAATATAGCTAAAATAAAGCGTACTGTCTACCGAATTGTGAAATGCTTTATTTTAAATAATAACTGTATTAATATGAGGAATACCAGCCTGCAAAGCGTAACTGGAGACTGTAGCTGAAAAAAGCAGCAGGAAGTCCAAGTTAAATTGATACCATCCTTAATGAAGTGCATAGTAAATAGATGTCGCGATGCAGCTATGCGGATTTCTTCAGGCTGTTGAAAAACCCTTTATATCACGAGATGTGCCAACAAAAAGTAGTTCGGAGGTTGCGACGACCCGTTCTGTATGATTTTTCATATACAATTGTGGTTTTCGAGGCATTTTAGCGTATTGTGTATGAAATTTCATGTACATTTTACCATTTTGAGGTTGCGACGACCCATTCTGTATGATTTTTCATATACAATTGTTGTTTTGGAGGCATTTCAGCGTATTGTGTATGAAATTTCATATACATTTTGCCATTTTGAGGTTGCGACGACCCGTTCTGTATGATTTTTCATATACAATTGTTGTTTTGGAGGCATTTCAGCGTATTGTGTATGAAATTTCATATACATTTTACCGTTTTGAGGTTGCGTCGACGGTCGGAATCCCAAAGCGTAGTAATATCCCTTTCGATTGCTTTTTGCCCTATCCATAATTAATCGACACCCTACTAGCAATCGTTCCAATTTCCAAAAGGGTTTCTTTTGATGTAAAAGAAGCGGCAGTGTACAACTTTACAGGCTTATTTTTAACCTTTAAAGGGGTTATAGATTCAAGTAGCGGAGGTTAACATGATTACAATTAAAGATATTGCCGAGCAAGCTGGCGTCAGCTTCTCTACAGTTTCCAAAGCGCTGCGCAACAGTCCGCTCGTTAAAGAACATACGAAGCAGCATATTTTATCCATCGCCAAGGAAATGGGCTACCAGCCTAACCTGGCAGCTCGCAGTCTCGTATCCAAAAAAAGCGGGGCGATCGGAGTTGTTTGGCCGTCGGTAGAACGCGCCGCCCTCTCCTCCTTGCTTACTGCGCTTAATGATGCGCTTGAGGAAGAAGGCTATACGGTGTTGCTGTCGATCAGCCGGCTGGAAGCTGCGCTTGATACGTTTAGACGCTATCAGGTCGACGCTATAATCGTATTTGGCGATCAAGACAGCAAGCTGATCAGCGAAAGCACTCTTCCGCCCAATACGCCGATTATTACATACGGCGCTGCCGGATTTCATCCTTGGTCTACGGTTGACGTAAAACGCGGACAATCTATACGGCTTGCGCTTAGACATCTGGCTTCGCTCGGCCACCATCATATTGCCTATATAGGCGATCCCCAAACTAACGACCCTCTGCAAACCGTCAAAATCGAGGCATTCGAGGATGAGTCTGGCAAGCTTGGGCTCGCATCAGGCAAACAAATCATCGTGCCGATCAGCGGACTCGATGTGCATGACGGTTATATGGCGATGAAACAATTAATCGAGCAAGGAAATGTGGCGACAGCCATTATTAGCGGGGGAATCGATTTAACGCGCGGGATATTGCGGGCAGCAGCCGAGGCAAGGCTGCAGGTTCCGCAAGATATATCGATTGTCAGCTATGACAATCTGCCTCAGCTGCAAAGCTTTGAAGTTCCAATGACGGCGGTTGGAGTAGCGATTACGACGATTTCCGAAGCTATTGCCCAAGTTATTATCCAGCTTATCGGCAATCAGCAGCGTATACAAACAGTACATTTGGAACCGGAGCTCATCGTTCGCTCCTCTACTGCACCGCCTGCTTCAAGCTGATCGTACGATCGCAAAGCCTTTCTATCAAATAAGGATCGTGGCTAATGACGACGACCGCCATACCGCGCTCCTTGGCTATAGCCAGCACCTCGTGCCATATCTGAGCCTGCGTAATCGCATCGAGCATCGCTGTCATTTCATCTGCGATCAAAATTTGCGCTTCTGGATGAAGCGCTCTGGCGATGCTGATTCTTTGCAATTCGCCGCCGGACAGCTCATGTGGCCAGCGCTCCAGCCACTGCGGCGAGATGCCAAGCCGCTTCAAGAATACCTCGTCCGGCTGCCAGCTTTCAGCCAGCGAAGCTTTCAGCTTCATGCGCGGATTAAATGCATGCTCGGGATGCTGCAGCACAAGCTGTACAGGATAAATATGCGGCTTCGCATAACGAGTCTCCTTTTGCTGCATATTATCCATTTGATCCTCTTGCCGCCCGACCATCACCCTGCCTTCCATCGGCTTCATATACCCAGCCATTATGCTGGCTAATGAGGACTTGCCAATGCCGCTTGGACCAACCAAACCAATGACTTCACCTGCACGCAGTGTTACATTCAACTGGCGAAACAGCCACGGTCCGCCCTTGTACCGATACGCAATGTCATGACCTTGCAGCAGTTCCTCCCCGGAACTATACTTCTTCATATCGCTGTCATCAAGCTGCTTCGGCCTATCCGCAATTTTGTCCAAGGAACGGTCCGCCAGCTTAAGCCCATTGCAAGGAAGTGCTTGCCATAATGCACGCGTATATGGATGCTTCAGCTTTTCTCCCTCTTGCGAAAAGTGCTCCACTGGCGCTATATCAACACAACGTCCTTCATTCATGACCGCAACACGATCGGCAATTGCTACAGCTGCTTCTATATCATGTGTAATTAGCAGTACCGCGCAGCCCTGCGCTGCCAGTTCCTTTAAGCCGGCAAGCGCCTCTTTGACCGCCTCGACATCAAGGCCGGGCGTGGGTTCATCCGCGATTATCAATTTTGCTTCCTGCGCAGCAGCAGTCGAAAGCAGCACCTTGCGGGCCATACCTCCGGATAACTGGAATGGATACAATGACTTCATCGCTTCCATATCAAAAATTTGAAAATGGGCAGCTTCCTCCTGTACGCTCTTCACTTGCGCCAGCTGCGCCCTGCTCTTAGCTCTGTCCAGCCAACCGCCAAGTCTCCTGTTTGCACTGCTTGGCTTAACTTTAAGCTGCTTCTCAACCTTAAGCAGCGGGTTCAAATAAGCCGAGGATTGCGGAATGAGACGCAACTCCTTGCCGCGCAGATTTTGAAGAGCTGCATCGTTCAGCTGCCGCCCTTCATAGCGGATCGAGCCGTTCATAACCGCATTGTCTGGCAGAAGCCCCATTACCGCATGAGCGAGCAGGCTCTTCCCTGAACCGCTGGCGCCGACTACTGCTACAATTTCTCCGGCATGCAGCTGCAAGTCCAAATCGGTTACGACGGGTACAACTGACTGGCGAAGCGCAGATTGATATTGAACGAATGATACGGTAAGATTTTCGATTTCTAGTAAAGCCACTTCGCTTTCCTCCCTCGAATCAGGCTATGCTTAATGATGGGCGTCACGGGGCTGCAGCAGCACTCTTGCCGCTTCCCCTAAACGGTCAAAGGAGCGGACGACAATGAGCAGTCCTAAACCTGGAAACAAAGCAAGCCACCACATGCCTGTAGACAGATAGCGCATGGATTCCGATAAAATAACGCCAATGGCAGGCTGATGCGGCGATAGTCCAAGCCCTAGAAACGTTATTGCCGCTTCATGTAAAATGGCATGCGGAAACATGAGCAGAAAGCCGGTGACTACTTGCGGCAATACATGCGGGGCGATATGCCTGCTCGCGATCCACCAGCTGTTTCGGCCAAGCTGCCTTGACAGCTTGACGTAATGGGAGGATAGCAGCTGCTGAGCCTCCGCTCTAACGACCCTTGCCAGGCTTGGCCAATGTGTCGCCATAATGCCGATGACAATCCCTTTCATGCCTCCTCCGCATACAAATGCGATAAGGATAAGCAGCACAAGATGGGGAATGCTCATAAACAAATCGATAAGCCAGCTTATAACCCGATCCAGTCTTCTGCCTCCTACCGCTGCAGCAAGCCCGATAAAAAAAGCGATAATTACACTGCTGATAGCTCCGAGCAAGCCCACCTTAATACTTAAAGCCAGACCGCTGATCGTTCGCACAAACATATCCCGCCCAAGCCAATCTGTACCCAACAGATGCTGCAATGAGGGCACAAGATTACGCATCGACAAATTCGTTGCCGTTCCTTTTGATTGCAGCAGCATGCCTGCAGCGCTGACTGCGAGCAGCAAGAGGATTGACAGGCTTGCTGCCGCAAGCGCACGCCTTCTCCCGTTCCAATATGGAATACTTAAACTGGATGTGACAGAATTCTTTTTCATTGGCGAGCCCCCTCTCTCTTCCTTCTCATACGAGGGTCAACGGCTCGATTAATCGCATCTGCAAGCGCATTGCCGACAAATACGAAAATGGTGCTGAATAAGACAAGACCCATTAATAGCGGAATATCGCCGCGCAGCGCTGACTCGATGGTCGCTTGTCCAAGTCCCGGATAGGAAAAGATTTGCTCGGCAAGCACCGCTCCGCCAAACAATTCGCCGAAAGAAGCAAACTGCAGTGTTATTGCAGGCAACGCCGCATTGCGCAGCGCCTGGCGGGCAAATAAATGGAAGCCTCGCTCTCCTCTTGCTCTAGCGAATAAAATATAATCGCTCGCAAGCACATCAAGCAGCTTCTGCCGTGAATGAAGCGCAATTGGCGCAATGCCGACTATGCTAAGCGTTATTGCAGGCAAAAAGATATGATAAAGCTTATCCCATAGCGTTACATCTGCTGAGAGCATCCCCGCTGGCACAGCAAGACCGATCGGGAACCAGCCCAGCCAGACAGAGAAAATCATAAGCAGCAGCAGGCCGACCCAAAACGTCGGAGCCGATGCTAATGTATAGCAGACGCCAGTAATAAAGCGGTCCAGCCATCTGCCCTTGTTCATAGCGGCGAGCGAGCCCGCAGCAAAGCCGATTAATCCTGACATTACCCAGGCTAATGCCATCAATGTAATCGAATTGGCGAACCGGTCGGCAATAACATGATCAACCTTATCGCGATAGATCATCGAAGTGCCGAAATCTCCCTGCATAAGTGCGCCTGCCCATTTGCCAAACCTCTCCAAAGGCGGCTTATCAAGGCCCCAGTACGCTGCAATAGCTTCTCTTTGCTCCGGTCCGACCCGCATCGTATCCGCCCCTATATAAGACTGAACAGGATCGATGGGAGATAAGTTGACTAACGTATAAGTAATAATAATAGCTGCAGCTAGAAGCATCGCCAGATGCAGCAGCTTCTTGCCCGCCCATTGCAACATATCCATCAAAATAAATTTATTCACGCCATTTCCACTCTTCGATATTGTCTGTAATCGGCCAGCCATGGCCATGCGGTTGAATACGCTGCTTGCCAATATCAAGCTTCTCCGTTACCAAATACAGATGCTTCAAATTGACAAGCCATGCCCATGGCGCATCGCCAAGCGCGCTGAGACCTGTTTCCCCGTCCCACTGCGCCTTTTGCCAGTAGGTCCATGCCTCTTCCTCATTTTTTGCATGAAGCGCCTTCTTCATCCATTCATCCACTGCCGGATTGCTGTAGTAGCCAGTATTAAAATAATCTACGCCCGCATAATCACTGCTGTAAATATTGTACATTTCAAGCGGATCATGACTTCCCCAGCCCAGCATTACCGCATCCTGATGCATACGCTGCTCGATAACATCCCAGCTCTTTCCTTCTACCACCATTTCAATGCCTATTTCCTTTACCATATCGGCTGTTGCCAGCGCAAGAGATTGGCGTGTAACATCGCTGGCCGGATAAATAAGAGGGAAGCTTGCTCTAAGCCCGTTTTTCTCTACGATTCCGTCTCCATCCTGATCGATCCAGCCGTTGTCCTTAAGCAATTGCTTGGCCTCATCAATCTTGCCGTCCTCAAACACAATATCTTTATTCCACCAAGGAAGGCCGTCATTGCTGGAATAAGCAGCTGTACCGTACCCCTCCAACAGACCGTCTACAAGCGCCTGGCGGTCGATGGCCATATTAATCGCCTTGCGAATCGCTATATCAGCCGTTACATCATTTCCGATCATGTATCCTTTGTCTGTCTTATTTCCTGCAGGAACATAAGGAAACACGATACCCCGGTTATCAACGGTTTGCAGCTCCTCCAGGCGCATGCCTGCAACCGGCTGCTTGCTGAATGCAGTAGGAATATAAGCAATATCTGTCGTTCCCGTCTTCGCGGCAGCAAAAGCAGCATCCTCGCTCAAAAACAGGAAGGTCAGCTTTTTAAAGAAAGGCTTTGCTCCATAATAATCAGGATTTGCTTCAACGATCAATTGCTGCCCGCGGTCCCATTGCACGAATTTGAACGGTCCGGAGCCAATCGGGTGCTCCGCATATTTATCGCTATAAGCATGCTGAGGTACAATACCTACTGCTACTAATAAATATTGAAAAGAGGATTGAGGCGATTTCAAATGAAATATAACCGCGTCATCCTTCGTCTCTATTTTATCTACGTTCGTTAAGTCGATAGCCGCACCACTTTTGGCAGCAGTCTCAAACGTGAACTTGACATCCTCTGCCGTTACCGGCTTGCCATCCGTAAATACTGCGTCTTTGCGCACATGTATCGTCCACTGCTTGCCGTCCTCGCTTACCTCATGGCTTGTTGCCAAATCATTTACAATCCGCATTTCATTGTCACGCTTGAACAAAGTGCTTTGAAATAACGGCGAACCGTACATGCCCCAGCCGACAGTCGGATCAAAGCCAGCTTCCGGCTCGGAGCCAATTGCGAGTACAAGCTCCTCCTTCTGTGAAACCGGTAATGAGCTGCCATTCTCCCCCTTATTCACCTTATTTTTATCGCCTGACGACGAACAGCCTGATATAATAGCCAGCACTAGCATACATGCAATCCAAACAATATTTAATTTTCTCATTTCTCTTCTCCTTTTTATAATGCATTCAACGTACAATAAAATGGCTCTGACTTCGTATTTCAGCTCTTATTATGTTCCATACTTACGGCTTCGCCAGTCTCCCAGAAGATGAAATATTGGAAGCGTGCGATAGAAAAAGGTTGAGGGGATATGGAGGTGGATTCCATATTCGCAACGAAAGGGTCATTCATAGCTGCGAACTATGAAAATGTGACGAGGCTGCTACACAAAAAAATTACTTGAGAACTCAGCTCCACTCAAAAAGAAACGACATCTCCCTTCGTATACAAGGACATGACGTTTCCATTGAAAAACAGAGTATTTAAATACAAATTAATTGGAGCTGCGCCATGAATAACAACGTTGTTATTATAACTGAATTCCAGCTTAATTTCTAGCTTAATATTAAAAAATCGAAGCCTTTGCTGTAAACTATACTATTCTACTTAATATAACCGGCTTAATCAACTTCTTTTTTGGGCAAAAATTATGCCTGCATCGCTCTGAGTCCAAGCGCCACAGCACCGCATAATCCGGCATTATCACCCAAGTCGGGCGTAACAATATATTGGTCGATTTTCGATAAGACCGCCTCGGCGCTTACGTAGCCGTTAAGATTTTTTTGAACCTCGGCATGAATAAGCGGAAGCAGCTGCTTCTGATGCATAACGCCGCCGCCCAAAATTACTTTTTTTGGCGAAAGCAGCAAAATGGATGACGCAACAGCCTGGCCTATATAAAAAGCTTCAATTGCCCAAGCAGGATGATCAGCAGCAAGCTCTGAGCCTTTTACTTTCCAGCGCTTTTCAAGCGCAGGACCAGCCGCCATTCCTTCCAGACAGTCGCCATGGTAAGGACAGGCTCCTTCGAACGAATCTTCCGGATGGCGCCTCGTCAGCACATGCCCGCCTTCCGGATGCACAAGGCCATGCACCAAATGGCCTTCCGCATATATGCCTACGCCTACGCCAGTGCCAATTGTATAATATACGCAGCTATCCAGTCCTTTTGCCGCCCCCCAGGTCGCCTCGCCTAGCGCCGCCGCATTTACATCCGTATCCCAGCCAAACGGAATAGAGAATGACTGCTTCATTTTGCCCAAAAAATGATAATTGCTCCAGCCCGGCTTCGGTGTTGTCGTCACATAGCCATAATGCTCGCTCTGTTTATCAATATTAATTGGGCCGAACGTGCCGATACCAATGGCCTCTACATCTTCTTCCTTAAAAAAAGCAATGACATGGGCCAATGTTTCCTCGGGCTCACCTGTCGGAATGCTGATCCGTTTCTCAATCTCCCCATGCTCATTGCCGATCCCGCATACGAACTTCGTGCCGCCCGCTTCAACTGCTCCTATTCTCATCTGGTTCCCCTCCAAGACATCTATCAAATAATTATAAATCCGCATATGTATTCGACCGAAAATAGCGTCCGATCAACTTTACTTTATCATTAAATTAATTATCCAAGCAACGCTGCCCAGCGATTTATTTAAAAATACTATCAAGCATAAACGGCACCGTCGTCCTAAGGAAACTCATTTCTTATCGCGCTTAATCATTAACCACGCCGGCTCCTTAAACGAATAGGTCCAAGCTTAATAATGCCCAGCGCTAATGCAACCAGTACAATTTCGGCAGCCATGCCGATAGATTGCGCCCATGCGCCGATCGTTCCATTCCATTGCGGCGACAGTGTAATTAACAGAACTAAAGTAAGAAGAGTAAAACATAAATTACATATTTGCGACCAAAAAATAACCTTCGTTTCCCCTTTTACAAAAACAAGCCCATTCAGCACATCCAGCCACGGCATGACCAGGGCAAATAAAGTAAAGGCTTGCAGCACTCGAACACTTTCCTCAAGCAAACGTCCCTGCACACCAATCACATATTCCAAAAATAATAGCCCGACGGGCGTAAATGCAAGTAGCGATAATAGCATTACTGGAACAAATCCGAGCATCAGTGTGAATTTTCTCACCGCCGCGGGATCAATGCGATAAAAATTAATAACGATTTGATGAAAATAGCTGAAAAAACTGCTAACGAGCATAACGATACTGGCAGCTATTGCAAAGGAAGATATAGAAAGCTGTGCATCCCACGTTTTACCAAGCATTGCATTAATAGAAGGGCCAATCCAAACCGATATAAAAGAAGAGAATAAAAGAGGGCGATAAAAGGAAAAAACATGCCGCTTCGTTTGCACATTATGATAATCCAGCTTCTCTGGCATTTTTCGAACGAGTAATCTTCCTTCAAGAAAGCTGACTGCTGCTTCAATAATCATGCCAGCAAGAAAAATAACAGCCCCAATCGTGCTGCTGTCCACTCCCCTATGTATAAAATAGAGCGAAAGAGCATACATGACCGCAAGCCGTATGGCCATGCCGATCGTCAGCCATTTGGTGCGAAAGTGAGAAATAATAACACCATGATACAGGCAGCGAAGACCAGAAAATAAGCTTACAAACATTAGAATGCGATATACATCAACAACGTCGCCTACACGGTCCGGGGTCACTCCGAATAATGTTTGAAAAATAAATACGCCGATCGGCGTATAGCTAATGATTAATCCCATAGCCGTTATACTTATAAATACGATTTGAGCTACAGCAAACATAGATTTGAAGGATTGCTTGTCCCTCACAAGAGCTGAGCAGGTTTGCCGAAGCAGCACCGCGGGCCGTTCCGTAATAGTGAGCAAGCTCATTGCGATGGCATACGCCGTAATGATCCGCTCCGGATCAGCAGCCCGGCTCAGTGTGCTGTTGATGATGACGTGTGATATCGTAACTAGGCTGGCAGAGAGCCCGAGCGGCAGAAAAAAAGCCCAAATCCGCTTCAGAGCTACCTTTTCCAATGGCGCTTGAGCAAGTGACTGGTTCATCTATTCGTATAACTCCTTTGGCAGCGTACATTTACAATATCTTTGCTTTATCTGCTTCCTTCATTATAACGGCGATTACCTTTTATTCCTATGCCCGATTTCACTCACAATTGAATCTCCAATAATGATTCTGAACATAACGGTTTAACAAAACCTTTCAATTAACTGTGATAAATATCACTACCTCTTTACATATGCTGATTTTATAATTAAGGTAGATAAATAGACCTACATATTCCATTTTATTAATAATTCATTTTACCTATCTAAATATTGTGCAAATGATCATTTTATGGAATGAAAAGCCTAAAAAAACTGCTAAATGTACGACAATCATACGATTATGCATCACATTTTTCTATTATCAAGGAGGACGTACCATGAAGATTAGTTTAGTGCACAAGCTCGTATTTGGTATATTTCTAGTATCAGCTGTAACTTATAGCACAAGCGCATTTTTTATTTTTGTGCTCAAGCCCGTACTCGCACCGAATATGCAGGAATGGCTGTACGTATCTGGCGTTCTTACTCTAGGCGTGCTATGGACATGCTTTCTTGGCTGGCTGGCGGCGAGATACATTATTAAGCCTTTGCTGCAATTAACGACAGCAGTCAATGCGGTAGCGGGGGGCAATCTTGCAGTGACCTTGCCGAAGCATAACTCTACCGATGAAATTGGACAATTGCATGGCTCCTTTCAGGTTATGCTGGGTAATTTGCGCCAAATGATATCCGATGTATCCAGCAGCGTCACGATTACGGATCAAAATGCCGGCTCGCTTGGCTCTGCTATTTCGCAGGCTACCAATCAAATTGAAACGATTGCCATTACGATTGACCAAATGGCTGAAGGCGCAGCTATGCAAGCCAGCGCTGCACAGCAAATGCTTGCGACTGCCGAGCTTTCCTCGCATGCCGCACAGACGATGAATAATGAAGCTGAACATGCCAGCGGCACGGTTCAGGCTATGGTGAAGACAATTAACGAGAGTGTGGAGCAAATGAATGTTCTTGTCGATGGCATGCTGCATATATCAGCAACAAGCGAGCAAACGATGCAAATCGTCAGTCAGCTTGAGCAGCAGGCTGACGAAATCGGACAAATCTCACAGCTGGTCGGCGAAATTGCTGATCAAACGCATCTGCTTGCACTAAACGCCTCTATTGAAGCGGCTCATGCGGGAGAGCATGGGCAAGGCTTTGCAGTTGTCGCCCAGCATATCCGCAAGCTTGCATCCGACAGCGCCGCTGCCAGCACCCAGATTCAAAAGCTCGTTGAGCTGATGCAGCAGCACACATTGACCGTCGTAACGGAAACCGACAAGCAAATGCAGCTTATTCGCGATGAAACCGTTACAGGAGAGAGCGCCAAGCAATCACTCTCACATGTTGTCTCCTCTGCTGGCGAAACGGCGGGTGCTTTGCAAAGCATCGTCAGCCATATCGCTTCCCAATCTGTACAAATTCAAGAAACCTTTACAATGTCCAAGGAAATGGCCGATACTGCTCTTTCTATTTCAGAAGGCGCAACGCGCATTTCAAGCGCTGCCCAAGAGCAAACTGCCGTGATGGAGGAAATAACAGCCTCCTCCGAAGTATTGCGTTCCGAAGCGCGCGATTTGAAGAAGAAAACCGTTGTATTCTCATTATAGAACTCGCTGCACGGAAATTTAATTCCAATGCACGACACTTTAGTTCCAATGCACGGCAAATTTACTGCCGATTCAATGTGGATTTGGAAATATGTAACACTTGCCCGCTAGAAGCGTTGGTCTCAAAACTGTAACGGATGTGAGAGACGCTATTTAGCGAAAAAAGGCTAGTTTGAAATTGTAACGGTTGTGGGAAGCGTTATCTGTGAACATTTGCCCTATTATGATACGTTTTTAGGCAAATAAGGCTTTCTATAACCGTTAGATATTAAAATGAGCTAATTTTTGCACTTTAGCGTTTCCTGCAACCGTTAGAATTTAGAATGAGCTAATTTTTGCACTTTAGCGTTTCCTGCAAGACTGTCGATTCATTGTGGGCAACGATTGATAAGCAATGAGAAAGGGGAAACGGAGAGCAAGAATGGGAATAGAGAAGCGGCAGCGTCCGCCTTTGTAGGCTAATTTTTTCCTTTACAGGGGTTATTTATTCATAAAAATCAGACTACAACAGCGGTCGGAATCCCAATCTTGATCGCAGTGATACCCCTTTCTATTGCTTGTTGCAACTATCCACAATTAATCGACAGTCTCCCTGCTACCGTTAGACTTTAGAATGAGCGAATGAGCTGAATCTTGCATATTCCTGCTGAATCAACATCGTCGCATAGGGCCATAAAAAGTGCCCGCAATACAACAAACCGTCAAGCTTTGAACGGCCTCCAATTCTATGACATAACTGTCATTTGGAGTTCCCGTTCTTTTCTTGACGGTTTTTCTATTCCTTTATTTCATCTGGAAACGGCACACCTTAGCTTAGGACGCGCGGCATTTCTTCCTGTTTCCATTGACGAAATTAGTTGTCGCAAATATAATTGTTATAACAACTAATTTAGTGACAATGATCACAGGAGACATGAAGATGACTTTACAACCTAATCAGCTTGACCAGTCTGTCGGATTTTTAATGGGCGTAGCATATCGTAAATTAACAGGCTTATTGCAGCAGCGTTTGAAAGCTTATGACATTACACCTGAGCAATGGTCGGTTTTATATCATATCAGCCGAACTGACGGTATGATTCAACGGGATATTGCCGAGCTGGCAGAGAAGGATCATCCTACAACTACGAGAATTTTGGATCATTTGCTCAAAAAAGGATTGGTTGAAAAACAAGTGAATGATGAGGATCGACGCGCTTTTCTTGTTTCATTGACGAATTCGGGGCGCACACTGCTTGAGCAAACAGAACCTATTGAGCAGTCCATTACTGCTGATATACAACGATGCATGACTAACGAAGAATATGATGTCTTTATGAAGGCTCTTCGTCGCATTCACACCCATACTAGTCAACTTATGAAAAGCTAGACGAAAAGAGGTTATATATTAATGGAATTGAAAAATTCGTCCAAACTATGGACGAAATCATTTATTACACTGTCGCTATGTTCATTTTTATTATTTCTTAATTTACAGCTGCTGCTTTCCTCCTTCCCGGCTTATGTGAAGGACAAATTTTTGGCAGGAGATGTAACGGTAAGTTTGGTTACGAGCGTTTTTGCTATTTCAGCGATTGCAACTCGTTTTTTAACGGCTTATTTAATCCGTAAAATTCATCGTAATGTTATTTTGTACATTGGCTTAATTATCGCCGCTTTGACAACTGCTGTTTATGTGATTGCCAGCACTATTGGATCGCTGCTATTGCTCAGAGTCGGTTACGGGATAGGGTTTGGAATGGCCAGTACGATTATTCCGACGTTGGTTTCCCAAATCATCCCTTCCAAACGGCTTGGAGAAGGAATTGGTTATTTCAGCTTATCGACCAGCCTCGCGTTGTCGATCGGTCCGCTTATCGGCCTTAACCTGATGCAGCAATTCGGCTTTCGTACTCTGTCTATTGTAGGTGCATTAACTGTCATTATTATTTTCCCCTTAATTTTCATGACCAAATCAATCCCGCCTGAGCCAGCCAAAATCGTACATTCTACAGCAGCCAAACAGCGGTTTAATTTCAAATTATTGTTTCCTGCTTCGCTTAATATGATACTGGCTATTACTTATAGCGGCTTGCTCAGCTTCATCGCTCTATACGGCAAGTCCGTCAGCCTGGACCAGGTAGGTTTATTTTTCTTGTTTAATGCTGTAACTGTCGTTATTATCCGTCCTATTTCCGGAAGGCTGTTCGACCGTAAAGGGCATGGCGCCGTATTGCTGCCCTCCGCTGTTTGTGTCATTGCCAGCCTGGTCGTGCTTTCCTTTACAACAACGATTCCGATGCTGATCGTATCAGCGTTGCTGTATGGGCTTGGCTTTGGCGCTATTCAACCGACCATTCAAGCTTGGATGCTGCGGATCTCGACCAAAGAGCAGCACGGCATGGCCAACAGCATGTTTTACAATTCGACTGACCTTGGCGTAGCGTTAGGCGCATTATTGCTCGGAGCCATCGCCTCCCTATCCAGCTATGCGATTATGTATCGTTATGCAGCTGGTTTTATGGTGCTGTTTGCCGTCGTTTATATGCTGGTGAATCGTAATACGGCTGCCAAGCAGCAAGCTGTTATGCTAAAAACCGCTTCTACTGTCACCGCTTCGAATGTAAGTGGTAATGGTCACTAATGACCGTAGGCTCCTTTTTCGCCAAACTATGGTCATTAATGAGGTGTCGATTAATTGTGGATAGGGCAATAAGCAAACGAAAGGGATGTTACTACGATCAAGTTTGGGATTCCGACCGCTGTTGTAGTCCCATTTTTTTGATGAAATAACCCCTGTAAAGGATAAAATTGGCCTACAAAGGCGGACGCTGCCGCTTCTCCATTCCTGTCCGTTCCCATACAGAGAAAATGCGCAGAGGCCAGAATGGCTTCCTGCGCATTTATTTTGCAAATGGTGGCAAACTCAAAGGAATATACTCCGCCAGGCATGAATTTTCATTACACTACATAAATTGGCGACAGCCAGGCACATTGACCGTTTACCTGTTGAATCTCCACATGATAAACATCACAAGCGTCTTCCTTCTCCGCATCAGTGAAGCTGCCGCTGTATGCGTATTGCTCAATCGGAACAGCAGGATGAATAACTACCGCTT
Source organism: Paenibacillus sp. IITD108 (assembly GCF_036541265.1). NCBI lineage: Bacteria > Bacillati > Bacillota > Bacilli > Caryophanales > Paenibacillaceae > Paenibacillus > Paenibacillus sp. IITD108. The sequence goes on from NZ_JAZHCT010000004.1 coordinate 196,511, forward strand.
CCGAGTTAAAGCTATGCTTATGCTGTGTAATATTGCCATTTAGCAGCTCATTGATCGTAGCAGTAATAACTATACCGTTTGCTTCAAGCTCCAGCTGTGTATGCGGATCGCCATCGATCTCAAGAATAACGCCGCCCGTATGCGGATGAAGCGTTGTCGGATTTTTGACAGTCAGGCAGGACCAGCTTACATGCGAGTCTGACTGGCTATGAACCGCATTGCCAAGCGCATTTAAATCCGGATCGTCTCTAAGCTCTGGGGTCGGAGCAAGTACACTTCTGCCTCTAAAGCAAGTTTCCACAGAACGAAGAATGCCGCCTTTTACTTTCACTTCCGCATTCCATAAATAGCCTTCTTTATTGTCGCCCCAGCCCATTTCAACTTTCACTTTATACGTTGAGCCGCTGACAGTCGGGTTTTTCAGTAAATCCCAGCTGCTTACTGCTCGCCATGGACGCAAGTTTTTAAAAATAACGATTTTTTCAATCCGGTCGCATGCTGTAATATCTAGCTGAATGTTGCGGATCTCCGCTTCCAGCTCACTGCCCATAGGAGCGCCGTTGAGCGTAAAGCGGCAATCGATTTTATCTCCGCTTACTGCATAGGTGCGTCTGGCCAAAATGGCATCCCAAATGCCTTCTCTTGTTTTCTCTGCAGCAATAACCGCCATTCTTCCGTCTCCATAGGATCCCGGATAGCCTGCATGGTGATCCGTTGAGCCAACGAAGCCCATGCGATGCTTCCGCGCAAGCGCTGCATATACCGTACTTTTGGAATCGCGTGGCCCCATATCATGGTAATAAGGGAACGGGCTTTCTGCCGACATGCCGCAGCCATGCTTCGATACGACCTCTACAATAGGGCTGATCTCCGTATTGAAGGAATCCCAGTTTCCGCCACGATAGCCAGGCGTATAACCGACATGATGGGGTACAGCGATTACGCGGCGCGGCTTCAGCTTTTCAATAATATCTGCTGGCGACTTGCCTTTTTCTATTGGAAAATCATCATCTGGCGAAATAAAATGATGGTCGCCAAATTCGCTGGAATGAGCTTCATAGCCTTGGAAAGTAACGAATTCATGATCTTTATTGTATTGCTTTACCGTCTCTCTAACCTGATCCCAATGCCCTGCCAGCTTGGCAAAGCCTTTTGTATGAAAATCAACCAGAAATTCTAGCGGCGCCTGGCGCTCAGGCATATCATACCAGGAGGCATGTCCGATAATCGCGCAAAAATCCAGTTGTCCCTTTGCCGCTTTCAACGCATTTTCCAAGCCGCCGAAGCCATAGCTAATTCCACAATGATTGTGTATATCTCCCCAATAGGTTTGCATATTTATATCTCCTCCGTCTATTTTAAATAAAGCCATTCTTTCACAGCGCTCATTCAGCTGGGCCTATACCGTGCCGAAGCGCTCCAGCACAGCTGCCGCTTCTTCCTTGCGTCCGGCCCGTTCCAGACGGCCTGCCCAATCATTTGGCTTCAAATAACGGAAAGGCCCCCCGTCTTCAATAATTTCCATCATTGGATCCTGCTCCATCAGGTTATGCTCCATCTGTTCCGCAATCCAGCCTTCAAGCTCAGCACCAAGCTGCTCGATCACATCCGGACGCTCCCCTGCCACATTGATACGCTGAAAGGGGTCATTTTCCAAGTCATATAAAATATGCGGCTCCAATTGATAGAAGCCTTCATGGTAAGTGTGGATATAATGCCACTTATTCGTTCTAACAGCTCGCTGGCAGGCGTATAATCCATGCTCCAGCACGAGAAAGGAACGATCCTCCTCCACCTGCCCGCCAGATAGTGCCGGGAGCAACGAGCGGCCGTCCCACCCGCTTGGCTTCGGCAAACCAGCCAAATCAGCGATAGTCGCTACAACATCTACATTATAATGCAGCTGATCATTAACATGGCCTTTCTTGCTGAGTCCAGGGAATTTCATAATAAGCGGAATATGATGCACAGCCTCCGTCGCCATGCCATGCTCCAAATAAACGCCCTGTTCGCCATACGATTCCGCATGATCGGCGCTAATAATAAAACAAACCTCATCAAGCACACCCTGCTCGCGGAATGCTTCCATCAAGTCGCCAATATGCTTGTCCAAATAAGATATGCCGCCATCGTAACCATTAATCAGCTTTTCGTAATCGCTGCGGTCTGCAATTTCCAAAGGCATCGTAGCCTGCGGAATTTTGCTGAAGTCGTCGCTCCAGTGCAGAAAAGCTGCCGAGCGCGGATGAGTATCCTGACGGTGACGCGCAATATCTTCCGCTGTCGGATATTCCGGCGCCGGCTCTCCCGCAAATTGCTCGGCATAGGAAGTCGGATATGTGTATTTCGAATGCGCATCCCAGTACTGAATGTGCAGGAAATAATTATCCTCTGCGCCATGCGCTTTAATCCAAGGCAATACCGCTGCATTTACTTCATGAGCGTCCTCATTGCCGCCCTTCAGCGTATGCGTATGGATTTCATTCCAGCCGGCAAAATACCACCAGGCATGATGACGGTCACCGAAAGATGAAAATGTAATCGTGCGGTAATCCGCTTCCCGCAGCAAACGCGGCAAAAACGGATATTCCTTACTGTGACCATCCCCTTCGGGGTATTCGTAATGACAGCCAGCGCCCCAATGAGTAAGCACGCCATGGTTGATGCCGAAGCGTCCTGACATAAAGCTGGCTCTTGATGGCGCACAAGGGGAAGCGGCTGTATATACTTGATTGAAGCGCACGCCCTCGGCTGCAAGCTTATCTAAATTTGGTGTTGTATTTCTGTTATATCCGTAGCAGCCCATATGATCTGGACGCAATGAATCTATATCCAAATAAACGATTCTCAACCGGATTCCTCCATTCCAAATTGTTTTTTTGCACCTATCCCTGTTCTATTTCTATTTCTACCAAAACATTTGGCGGCTGCCGCTATTACCTAACAGTCTGGTTAATGCTTCGGCATAGAAGTAATCACCGTAAATAAGCGGCACATCGATATTTTTACCGGTTGGGAAAGAACCTGTTGCATGCAATACGATAGCTTCATTCCCGCTGTCATAGCAGGCACACTGACGATCTATCGCCTTTACCAGGCGAAGTGCGCAGCGCTCGTACATGCCGCCTTGATCTGCTGGCAGCAGCTCGCTTAGCAGCAGCATGCCGCTTGCTGCAATTGCCGCTGCGGAAGCATCGCGCGGCGCGCCCTCATAGGCTGGCAGCCTGAAATCCCAATAAGGAATATGATCTTCCGGCAAATTAGCCATAAAATAATGAGCCGTCTTTTGGCTTGCGCGCAAATATCTTTCTTCCTTCGTATAGGAATAACATATTGCCATACCGTATATCGCCCAGGCTACTCCCCTGGCCCACGCAGAATCAGGCGAGTAGCCTTGGCCGCCAAGCGCTGACTCCCGTTCTCCTGTTTCTGCATTAAAGCAGACAATGTGGTACACGGAGCCGTCGGCCCGAATAAATTCCTTGAGCACAGTATCCGCATGCCGCATTGCAATATGACGATATCTGGCATCGCCAGTTTCCTCCGAAGCCCAGAAGAGCAGGCTTATATTCATCATGCAATCGATAATTGCCCAGCCTTCGTTATGCTCCTCGTTGCGCCATACATAGCTGTTCCAAGCGCGAATGAAGCTGCCTTGCGGATTAAACCGGCCAGCGAGTATGGAGGCCGCCTTCAAAGCGCGCTGCTTCGACTGTTCATTTTTTGTTATTTTATAGCTGGCTACCGAGCTGAGACACCACATAAACCCAACATCATGATGCAGCTTTGTAAATTCATCGAGCGCCTCATCCTGAGCGGCTTCGCAAACCTCAGCAAGCTGTCTTAAGCTCTCATCCTGCTCTTCCCTGTAGGCAAGCCAAAGCAGCCCCGGCCAAAACCCGGATGTCCAGGCACTCGCTGCAGTCCGATCGTATTTGCCATTCTGGCTGGCATGAGGAAAGCCTGCCCCGATCGCCTCGCTCATCTGCTTGATCTTGCTGGAAGTACGCTGCCACGCTTCCTCTGCCCATTGCTGCTTCTCCATCGTCAGATCGCTCCTTCCTGTTTAATCTATGATTTAATAAGCATTCGAATTTGAAACGAATAGACACCTGGCGTTACCTTGGCAATATCCCAACGCAGCGGCACCGCAATAGCGGAAGGAAAAATGGACACCGCACGGGCAGTCAGGCTATGCTCATCCAGCACGAATGACTCCCCTTCATAGGTGAGTTCCAATTGCTTCTCCTCCAATACGTCAGCGATCAGCTTTCTTTGGCCGCGGCTGGCTTTACATACAGGCTCGCCGGCAGTCAGTATCGGCTCAATAATCGATAGCCTGTCGCAGGCAAGCCTGATATCAAGCTCGTAATGCTTAATCACGGCATCGTCTTCCAGGCTGTAACGGATGCTATAAAATGCGGCGCAGTCATAACAGCTCTGGTTATCAACTGCTTTTAGCCTGCCGTTCACCACTGCTTCAGCTTTATTGATATTGGCGTCCACCGCTCCATGAGCTTCATGCTCATAAAGATTGCTATAGGCTCTGCCCTCATGCATAAGCTCAATTCTTGGCGTTATCGGCTGGTCCATATGCGGCAATGCCTGCGGCATATTGTATGCTTCGTATAGGCGATAGGACGTCATTGCGCCAAGCTGGATAGGACCTGCCTCTTCATGCCATAAATAACTGATTGCCCCGCCTGTCGGCGCATTGCGTACAGAAGTGCAGCTGACAGTTGCCATCCACTTCTGCTTGCGCAGCTGAATAACCGCAAGCTCCTTGAAGCTTCGGGCACCGAAGCTCTCTTCTGATGGCAGCCGCTGCGGTTTTGCAGGCGAACATAGCTCAGTCGCGTAAGCTATGGCAACAGACAATGCATCTGATCGGTTAATCGTAGAATGAATGCAGCCGTGCTCGAACATTTGCTCATGCATCGGTCCGTATCCGAATAGTCCGTCACAGTATCGCAAGCTTCGCTTCAAATAGCTTGTATTCAGCTCAGCCGCTCTTAAAAAAGCCGGATGTCCATTCGCCAGCAGCATAAAGGCCATCTGCGAGCCGTGAGCGGTTTTGCTGCCGAACAGCGTCCATTTATAATTGCGGCTGCCGAAGGAATTGTCGATTGAGCCGTCAGGGTACATCATGTTCATATGCGCAGCAAGAGCATGCACGGATGCCGCCATCACCTTGCTGTCATTGGTTAGACGAGCATACTCCGCCATTGCTCCAATCGACATATCAAGGTTATACCCGATATCAATCATGCTGGTCATTTGCGTAAAGGGCCTCAATCTTGTCTTTTCGCCGTACAGCCAGCCGTCATAGCTAAGCCGGGTATCAATAAAATGATGCATAAGCTGTTTGGCCTGCTTGCTATATTGCGGCACTTCCACGATACGGTCAGCCAGATGCAGCGCTAACGCGGATGACAAATAATAATTAATATTCGTATTGCCGCCATCGCCAAACGTATTCGATACCCATTGCGCTGAGCTTGCAATAAGCGGCAGCAGCTCTGCGCTGTCCGCCCTCAAGCTGTCTGTCTTTTCGTCTGAATAATCAGAATTGTCCGCCAAAAATCGTGTCAGCTGATCATAGGCATGGCATAGCGCGAGCAATTGAAACACCGTCGTTCCCTTCCAATCGGACTCCGGTTCATTGCGCCAGCCGCCATCCTCTTCCTGCGTTCTGCTTATATAGAGCAGTAACCGTTTGGCCGCCTCGCGGTATCTCGCTTTTCCACTAACCAGATACATATAATAAAGCGGGAATACAGCATCGCCGCTGCGCCCATGAACGGTACCGCAGCCCTTGCACCAAATTCCGCCTTCATCTGGGTGCCCCTTAGCCGTCACTTGAGCTTCAATCAGCCTGTCGCAGCAAAATTGAATAAGTTCCTGCATCTCTTGGCGCAGCATAGCTCCGCTTTGATTTGCTTCCATCGCTTTCCCCTTCCTTCTAAGGGCGTTTAATAAAAGTGCCATAGCTTTCGATAAACTGCTCATAGGCATCGGCCGGAAGCGCAAGCATATCCCCTGTTTCCTTCATATGCTTATCCAGGCTGGCCAGCATGGACTTTACAGTCTCAGCATGCGGCGGCTCAATAGCGAGATTCTGCTGCTCCTGCGTATCCGCTTCTATATCGTAAAGCTCCAAAAACAGCTCATCCTTGAATATATCCACCATAAGCTTGCTCGTTCCGCGGATCATAGTGCGCTGGAAGTTGCCGCGCGCTCCATTACCGTCAAACTGTACAAAAATATCCCTCTCCGAGCACTTATTACCATTAATTATCGGCATCAAAGACTGGCCGGAAAAAGCGCCCCCGCCCTCAAGCTGCAAATAATCGGCAAGTGTCGGCATAACATCAACAGCGCTGACTGGCTCTGCAATAGTCTGCGGGCTTATACTGCTTGCTTTAGGAAATTTCATGGCAAGAGGGGTACGAACCGACTCCTCGTACATGCACATTTTTTGATACAGCCTGTGCGAGCCCAGCATCTCACCGTGATCGCTCGTAAATATAAGGAGCGTATCGTCATAAATGTCCTGTTCCTTCAGCTCATCTATTAATTGCCCCACACAGTAGTCCAGCAAAGATACTAAACCTAAATATACTTGCCAAATGGATTGCCATTGTTCTTTCGAATAACTGTTGCCAATAGCTCCAGTCAGATTGTACAGCTGCAAGGGCGATTGCCCATAGGACCATTGTGCAACATTGTCAGGCAGCGGCTCATCCTTATACATCGAGTACCAGGGCTCAGGCACATCAAGCGGCGGATGCGGCGCCACAAACATGGCACTTAACAGCAAAGGCTTGCTGCGGTCTCTTCCGCGAATCGCATCCAGCGAGGTTTTTGTAATATAGCCGTCATAGAAATACTCTAGCCCTTCCTCATAACAGCCGGTTGTCGGAATCGAATAACGCTTGATGCGTGTTGTTTTTCCTCCTGCCATTTCCGGAACGATGCCTTTAAAGCGAGGTCCGCCCGGAGAGCGTTTGCCATGCTGCTGCAAGTAATCATTGTAATGATCCTCCAAGGTATGCCAATGAATGTTAGAGCAGTTCGATTGAATATCCTTCATATTAAAATGCTGCTTTCCGGTATGCCAGCAATCCCATTGCTCCTCCATCATGCTGTACATATTCGCTGTGCCTGGATGGACATAACCGTACTCGGCATCCTGCGGCTCCCAAGGATTAATAAGCGAGCCGTTCACATTCGGGTACATGCCGCTAAAAAACGCACCTCTGGCCGGCACGCATAATGGTGAAGCGCAATAAGCCCTCTCAAACACGGCACTTTCCTTCATCAGTCTGCTTACATTCGGCATATAGCGTTCATTGACAACGTCATAACGCAGCTGATCTGCCATAATGACTACGACATGCGGTTTTTTCAGCTTACTTGTCTCCATCCGTCCTCATCCTTTCCACTATGACTTCTTCAGCGCCAATCTCTGCTCTTAGCACGCCTTCCGTCACTTCGAACGGTTGACAGCTTTGTTGGCCATCAGGAAACTTGCGACAGACAAGCCATGTTCCGCAAGCTATATCCGCAATAAGCACATTTGTACGAGTTGACGTATGGTCAGCGGCGATAAAGAGCTTATCCTCGAATAACAAGCCGCTTCGGCTAAACAACACCAGCCAGCCCTGCACGAGGACGCCTGCTGTTTTCTCATCCTCTGCCAGAACCGCTGCGGCAGCCTCTGTTCCATCATGATCCTTAATCTGCATGGCATGAAGGAAGATATCGCGCTCTGCAGCAGCCTCCGGCTTCACTTCAATGCGCCAGGAGCCCTGCTCGATTGTGGCGGAGTAATCGTTGGCATAGTTAACGCCGCGCGACTCAAATTGCCTGCCATCTCCGCCAACGGTGGTGATAACCGCCTTTTTTGGCAACAAAGTATCAACGACCAGTTCACCGTTGTAACCCTCCTCCGTCCGTGCAATAACCGAGCGCTTGCCTGTTACTTTTGGCTGTTCGACGCTGTGCAGCAGCCACGTTTTCTCAAATGCTTTGCTGGCTGATTCTATTGCGTCAAAAACAATCATGAGGGCTGGTATTTTTTCTTGCTTTAAATTGATAAATACAAAGGAACGTGTATAGTTCCGCACCTTCTTTGAATAGGCTTTTGTCAAATCACCCTTCAAATAAGAATAGTCCGGCTCCTGCTTGCAAGGCCCGTAGGAATGTGCAAGCACCTTGCCCCGCTCATATTGTCCGCTCAGCAGCTCAGCTAAATTTTGTGGCGGCTTGCCTGCGCCAGGCCAGCGCTGCCCGCCATCTATCACATTAGGCCAGGTCAGCTTGCCATCCAAAATATAAGGCTGCTCCTTAATCTCATCCGGATCATAGACCAGCATGGCATTATGAGCGATTGTGCGCTTGAAATAGTACTTGTTATGCGGCGACTGATACTTGCCCGATGAACCCTTATAAATGCCCGAGTCGATCGCGAGATAGCCTTTATAGTAGATTTGAAATGCACCGGCATCGAGATGCTGGTGATTGTTGTATTGATACATGCCTATTTTCATTTCAGCCACTACTGCAGAGGACTGCTTATTGATTGCCGCTCCTTCATTCCAGCCCGTACGCGCAATCATGATGCCGGCCGGCTCTGCAAAATATCGGGTAAGCGGAAGCTCCTGCAGCGGCTTTAGCTCTGCACCAGGATTATGAAACAGCAAGGCGAAAAGCAAATATAAATCCGGAATACACGGATGCTCAATCGCTTGCTGCTGCAAAAAATAGCCGTTATTGTAATAGTTCCCTGCCATTAGGTAAACGAGCGGAAACAGTTGAATATATTCATTCTCTGCATACAGCGGATTGTCCGCATCGCCATCCCGCAGCAGCTTGCCATCTGGCCTGCGTGTATAAATCCATTGATAGCCTATTAATTCCTGCGTGGAATCAAACACCTCTTTATAGCCCATTCTGCCAAATAACCAAGTGGCAAACAGCTCCGCTTGATAGCGATAGCTGCCATAATTATCACCCTGATGATGCCAGCCGGAGGGATAGAAAAAATTGCGTGCGGGTACGAATTCCTCAAAAAATCGTCCTGCGGCATAGTCGTACATCTCCGGATCATCCTCATAGATCGCGATGCCAGCTGCCATCATATCGCGCATCAGCATCCATTCGCTTGTATGTCCGACGAAGGCTCCTTCATGGACCGGCGGATATCCGCATTCCAGCAGACCTGCAAGCCGCTTGAGCTGGCTGACCAGCTGCAGCTTCTCTTCCTTATCAAGCAGTGCATTGCACCAGTCGTATACTAGCGCCAGCGCCACCATCAACCGTCCTATTTCACGCGAAATATCCTGCAAATTGGGATTGAAGCTGCGCTTGGATGCAAGCAGCGCCAGCTTCTTCGCAGACAGCCCAAGCTGCTTGTCCTCCATCACCAAATATTGCAGCGCATAGGATTCAATCGCATATACAATATCTAGCGTGCCGCCCATAGACAGCTCAAGCCATGCCTCTTCCGACTGAGGGGCAAAAGCTTTCATGCGCTCCCACATGCTCTGCATATCCGCATGCTGCAGCCGCTTGCGCAGAGGCTCAATATTTTCTGCACGCAGAAATAAACAAGGCCTCTCTGCGGGCGGCGTTATTTTCGGCTTGCTCCACACTTGCCTCACCACCCCTGATTGCGAAATGTATAATTAATGATGCAAAAGTCAAGCTGTTAAAAAGTATACAATTGAAGAAGCTCTACAGCGGCTTAATAGTCTGCATAACGGACCTAGAGCGGAACTCGAGATGCTTTCATTTTTTAACGAATCCTGAATACGCTATTTCGCATAAAATGCCCCTTTTGAAATTCTAATGAATCACAGAGACGCTATCTGTGAACAAATGGTCATTGGGCACCATTTTATACCCAATAAGCACGCTACGATTCGTTACATTTTCAAAACAAGCTTTTTCGGTGTAATAACGCTACTAGGGAGGGTGTCGATTAATTGTGGATAGGGCAATAAGCAGTCGAAAGGGATGCTACTACGATCAAGTTTGGGATTCCGACCGCTGTTGTAGTCCAATTTTTTTGATGAAATAACCCCTGTAAAGGATAAAATTGGCCTACAAAGGCGGACGCTGCCGCTTCTCCATTCCCAATCTTGCTCTTCGTTCCCCTTACTTTTTGCTTACTAATAGTTGCCCACAATTAATCGACACCCTCCTAGGATTCGTTAGAGTTTCCAAACTACCCTTAGAATCACAAAAAGGCCAAATTTCTTAAAACTAAGCACAGGAAATGCACTTAGCTTTAGCTCGTGAGTGCTCGTTCTTAATCCTTAACAGGTACACTTGTCAGGCTAGCGTTAATTGTTATATTTTCACAAAATCACTAGGCGCCATGCCCTTGTACTGCTTGAACACTTTGCGAAAATGCTTGTAGTCGGGATAGCCTACCTGCCTGGCGATTTCCGTCATGCTGAACCCGCTTTTTTGCATCAGCTGCACGGCGATACAAAGTCTGTACTCTGTCATATACTGCACGAAGCCCATGCCGCTCTCCTGCTTGAACAGCCGGCTCAAATAAGCCGAGTTAAAGCCCAGCTTGTCCGCAATATCAACCATCGACAAATCGTGCATATACTCGCTATGAATCAGCTTCTTCATTTCTTCTACCGCCTGCTTGCCCTGCAGCGGCTGCTCCGGCACAGTATCGATCAGCGCCTCGCGCTTCTGCCCCTGCGCATGGAGCAGCTCCTCAATCCGCTTTAGCGCTGCACAAATTTCAGTACGGTTAATCGGCTTTAAAATATAGTCAAAGGCGCCATGATGAATAGCCTGCTTCGCATAATCAAAATCACTGTATGCTGAGAATATAAGCACAGGCATCGTTTTCCCGCGCGATCTCATTTCCTGCAGCAGCTGCAGCCCATCCATTCTCGGCATGCGAATATCCGTAATGACCAGATCAAAGGCTTCCTGCTCAAGCAGCTCCAGTGCCTGCATCCCATCTCTGGCGGCAGCAGTAACTGTAAACTGAGGACAATCCCGTTTAATGACTTTTTTCAATCCTTCCAGCATCCAAAACTCATCATCCACGATTAACGTCCTTAGCATCTGCTGCTCCTCCTTCAATTCGGATTTCAATTTTTGTGCCTTGCTGCGGCTTGCTCCAAATATTCATGCTAAACTGATCGCCATAGAGCATATAGAGACGATGATAAACGTTGCGCAGCCCGATATGATTGACCTCAGTGTTCGTATCCGTGTCCATTTCCTTGGCGCGCAGCCGCTCCTGAACGGACAACAGCTTCTGCTCCGTCATCCCGATTCCGTCATCCATAAACGCAAAGCTGGCTGTATCCCCATCAAGCCTCGCTTCCACAACAATATGACCCTGATCAATTCCTGCAAATCCATGATTCACCGCATTTTCTACAATCGGCTGAAAGACAAGCTTCATAAAGCGCATCCGTTTAATTTCAGGATCGACCTGCAGCTTCAAATCAAGCTTCATTGGAAAGCGGACATTCACAATGCTCATATAGGCCTGCAAATGATTCAGCTCTTCCTCAACTGTCGCCGTCAATCCCCCAGTAATGCTGTATTGCAGCATCCGCGATAAAGAATGGCTGACCTCCGCTATCTCATCCCGGTCATATACCTCGGCGATGCAAGCAATCGTATTGAGCGTATTGTACAAAAAGTGCGGATTGATTTGCGCCTGCAGCGCCCGCATTTCGGTATTTTTCAAATGAATCTGCTGTTGGTATTCCCTCAGCTGCGACTGAAACACCTCATGATTCATGCGATGCAGCTCTGCTATCATCCGGTTAAAGCTAATGCTCAGCCTGCCAATTTCATCTCTTGCCATAACCGGCAAACTTGTTTCGAAATTCCCTTTTCCTACTTCAACCATGCGGCGCTCCATAACCTTGAGCGGCTTTGTAAACATGCGGCTGAGCGCTGTTGCCAAAAAAATAATTACAATTAAAGCACCTACTGCAAGCACTACGATAAAGGTTCTAATCCGGTACAGCCCATAAGCCAGCTCCTCAAAAGGGACAGAGCCGATAATTTTCCAGCCCGTTTCAGAGGACGTATAAAAGCCGGCCAGCATTTGCACCCCTGCATATTCAAAATGAAAAAATCCAGACGGCTCCTGCTGCACCTTCCTTAGTAGCTCCTCATCGTCCAGCCAGTCCGGCAGCTGCTGTGAGGACACAACCGGCTCGCCCTCAGGCGTCATCATCCATACATGCCCGGACTTGCCCAGCTGAATATTTTCGCTCATGCTCAAAATCGTATGCGGGGTAAAATCAATAAGCAATGTCCCTTTCGTTTTGAACTCGCGATTATCAGTCAAGCGAACGGAGAAGGTAACGACCTCCTCCCCCTTTACATAGTTTTGCGGATGTGCCGTATTCAGCCTGAAGCTGGTTTGCTCCTTTACCGCTTGATACCATGGGCTTTCACTGAAATTATAATTCAGCTTGGCAACCTCGCCCGTCCCGTTGTATACAAGCAGCCCGCGATCCGTCACAAGAAATATTCCTTTGAAATCATCACGGAAATTGCCGATATTCTCAAACAGACTGCGCACATTGCGCTCTGCATAAATCGATGGCGCTGTTCTTTCCTCCGTCCATTCATATAGCACCGTTTGAACATCGGGATTGAACCGAATAATGTTGCTCACCCGTTCCATTTCCTGCACGAAGGCATCAAGCCTGCCTCCTACCTGCTTGGAAATTTCCAGCGTATACTTCCCCAGCTCATCCTCGAACGCCGACTTCGACTGTTGAAAAAAGAAGGCGGCGAAAAACAGAACAGGCACAAGGCCGATCATAATAAAAATGATCAGCAGCTTATTGCGCATATTCATATTTCGAAATAGCGAGTTTTTCTTGATGAGCGTTTTCATATTCGGTTCCTTTCGCGTTCAGCCTATGCAATGATGATATAGCTGTAGCAACCAAAAGTTTATTCCGTCACTCTAAGCAAAATTGGTCTTCCGACCGCTGTTGTACGCTCAATTTTCTTGATTTAATTAACCACTAAGTGGTTAAAATTGACGTACAAAGGCGGACGCTGCCGCTTCTCCAGTTCCAATCTTGCTCTCCCGTTCCGCATACTTTTTTTTTAATAGATTAACATTAATCTATAGCCATCACTTAACTTTAACCTTTTACCGCACCCGCAACGCCCTCTACAAAATAACGCTGGAACGCGACAAAGATAATGATAATAGGAAGCAGCGATATTGTAGCTGCTGCAGCCATCCCCGTCCAGTCGATACTATGCTCGCCGACAAACTGGTACATTCCGACACCTAAAGTTCTCAGCTCCGGCTTGTTTAGTGTAAAGACGAGCGGCAGCAGGAACGAATTCCACGCCCACATAAACTGCAAGATTGCAGTCGTTGCAAAAATCGGCTTGGACAACGGAAGCATAACCTGTACGAACGTACGAATAAAGCCCGCTCCGTCAATTTCGGCCGCTTCCTCCAATTCTTTCGGCAAGCCGCTGAAATGCGCTGTAAACAAAAGAATAAACAAAACATGCGCGCCGCCAACCTCGGCAAGAATAATGCCTGCCAGCGTATTGTTCAACCCCAGTGCATTAATGAACACATAAATCGGAATAATAGTATATCCCTTTGGCATAAACATCGTGGCCGTAATAGCAGACATAAATACAATTCTGCCCGGGAACTTATAGCGTCCCAATACATAGCCTGTCATTGCACAGACAGCTACAACAATAGCAACTACAGATACTGTAATAATGGCAGTATTAATAAAGTAAGTCGAGAAATTGGCTGTATGCCAGGCTCTTGCATAGTTGTCGAATTGAAACTTATCCGGCAGCAAGCTAAAGCCTTTCGTGATATATTCCGTATTGGTTTTTAATGAAGCAGCAATCATCCACACAAACGGATAAATCCATATAACCCCAACAACACTTAATAAAATATATACAATCGTTTTTCCAATTCGCTTATTTTTGGTGATCAGCATGCGCTGCCCCTCCTCGCTTGCACTGCTCCGTTTAATGTGCGGCTTTCTTACCGCCTGAGCGCTTCACTAAAATTCCTAGAATTAACGAAATAAACAAGATTGCGATACCGTAGAATATACCAGCCGCTGATGCAAAGCCTGATCTAGGCAAGCCCATTCCTTCAAATGCATAACGGTAAATATATAAATCGACCATGTCGGTACTGAAGGCAGGACCGCCGTTCGTCATTGATTTCACAAGATCAAATACATGCAGCGCGTTAACTGTTGACAGGAGCAAAATAACACTTCCTACTGGCAGCAACAGCGGGATTGTAATATACCGGAATGACTGCATGGCATTCGCGCCGTCCACCTTGGCCGCTTCGTATAGTTCTTTTGGCAAAGACTGCAAGGCAGCAAGCCAGTACACCATTTTCATCCCGAATGTTTTCCAGATGCCGACTACAATAACGATAATTAAAGCCGTATCCATCGATCCGAGCCAGTCAATCGGCGAGCTGATAATTCCAATCTTTATCAAAATCTCGTTAACTAACCCGTTATATGCACCAAATATGAAGCGCATTACGATACCGATTACCGCAGTCGTTGTAACAACCGGCAAGAAATAAATCGTCCGGAATAGGGTTGCACCCTTCATCCAATCCGAATTAAGCGTAATAGCCACTACAAGCGCTAATGGGACTTGAATAATAACTAAGAAGAACATAAATATAAAGCTGTTTTTAAATGCATTCCAAAATAACGGATCTTGAATCGTTTCCCAATAATTATCAAACCCGACAAAATCGGTAAGCGGTCCAAAGCCGCTCCAGTTAAAAAAACTGTACACATAACTCATTACAATCGGATAAAGAGTAAAACTTAAAAAAAGAATCAGCTGCGGAAATATAAACAAGTAACAGTAAAACAGCTTTTTACGCCTCATCTGGCTCATTTTTGCTGTTTTTTTCGGCAGCTGTTCCTGTGTGGTTGCAGCAGCAAGGTTTCCCATCATAAGCCTCCTTTTTCGGCTATGCGTATCTGTATCTAAACCTTTGCTTCCTGCAGTACGGCGACCGTACCGCAGGAAACATTAGCGGGCATTGCACGATGATTTATTTTTTCAACGCCTCATAATCGCTTTCAGTATAATCCTTGGAAGGATCCCAATTCGGGAATATAAAGTCATCCAGGCTTACTTTTTTCCCTGAAGCATTCACTTTTTCGATTGCAGCCTTCATTCCAGCATTCATTTTAGCATTATAATCCTTCATGGCCGCTGCAGCGTCCATCTTATCGTCAACAAGCAAATTCATCAACAGCTCACCAAATGTCGGTTTAATTTTTGGCTGACGAATATGGCCCAGCTCTCCGATTACGAGAGCCGTATCCGGATTAAGATTCACATAGTTCGGTGCTTCACGCATCGTATTTACGTGAATATCATAAAATACTTTGTACTCTGGATAAGGATATAGAGACTCATCCGCATTCAGCTCATCGATAGGCGATAAAGATGCGCCGCTTTGAATCGTGCTCTTGAAAAACTCTTTGGAGCCAAAAGCTTCCTCAATATATTTGCCCGCAGCTTCTTTGTTCTTGGAGGTTGCAGACAATACATAACCAGCAACATTGGCTACGTTCTGACCATAGTAAGGCAGCTCGCCATCTTGCTGCGGAACCGGTGCAAGCCCGAATTCAGCATCCGGCGCATCCCGCTTAATTTGCCACATGCGGTGGCGCGGATCGATCAGGAAGCCTGCCAGATTTTCACCGAAGAACACATTCGTCTCTGCCGGCTTCATGCTGTAAGATGCAGGCATAATACTTCCGTCTTTCTTCATTTGCTGCAGCAGTTCAATTGCTCCGATCCAAGCTGGAGAATCATATACATAGCTGCCTGTTGTCAAATCAAAACCAGGCAAATTACCGTGGGTAGGAACCTGCGAAGCTGTCATTCCCAAAATCATCTGATCCAGCTCAAGCGGCTGCCCTCCGGCAAATACAAGGCCGAATGTTTTACCGCCGCCTTTTTCGGTAATGATCTTCGCCATTTCGCGCAGCTCATCCCATGTTTTTGGCGGCTTCTCCGGATCCAGGCTGGCATCTCTCATCACTTTTTTATTATAGTGAAGAATCGAGCGGTGATTTAAACCGCGAAGCGGCCAAGTGTATATTTTACCGTCAATCATATTCGTGCCTTCTTGGAATGAACCTTCCATAAACTGAGCCTTCCATTCCTCTGAAACGAAATCATCCAGCGGTGCTGCCCAGCCATTCGTTACAACCTGCCGAACATCCATGCCTTGAGGTGTTAGAAAAATATCCGGCAAATCGTTACTTGCGATCGAAGCCTGAATAGCCGTATTGTACTCGGAAGTCGGCATGTATCTGACTTCAACTTTAATTTCGCCTTTATACTTTTCATTAAACTGTTTTGTAATAATCATTCCCGGGCTGTCTTCGCCCTTCCAAAAATCATCAAACCCTGCAACCGTAATAACAGCTTCCTTCTTTGTGTCAGTAGCCGACGGCTTGCTGCTTTGCTCCGGCTTTGTTCCGTTGCCATTACCGCTGCCGCCATTTGAGCCGCATCCCGAAATAATGAGTAGCACTGCCATTACTGGGACTAGCCAACGAAAAAACGTTTTCAATTCAACTTCCCCCTCATATGTTTGATTGCGCTTACATCCTTATTGTATTTAGAACCGCACCGCTTACATAGGAGCCAACTTCACACATGCGGGGGGTTATTTTTTACTTTTAGCATAGTAACAGCCCTTATTAAAAAACAACAGAAAATTTATTCCAAATGTTAACTTTTCTCTGATTGCCTTTCGTTTCATCCTAGCTCGGAAGATTCTCCATTCCCAATCTTGCTCTCCGTTTCCCTTTCTTGTTTTGATTGCGCTAACGGTTGCCATAGCCGCTATTTCGATTATTTTAGCTAATTTGAACATTTAACGGTTGCCGTAAGCGTTATTGTACCATTTTCCGAAAAAATCTGCGGTTTTTACCATATTAAGCGTAACTGCAACCCTTAGAATATTTAATCCGTGATTTTAGCACAAATAGCGTTTGTGGCAACCGTTAGAAATTTATCATTGGCAAAAAAGAAGCCATCTTCGAAATTCGAAAATGGCTTCCTTGCTATTAACTTACTTTAATTGATCCAACAGCCGCAGCATAATGACCGCTGCTTCTGCTCGTGTCGTTTGGGCAAGCGGCGCAAATCGGTTACCGGAACGACCTTCGATGATCTTATTGTCTACCGCAGCATTTACATATTCCTTCGCCCATGCCGGAATGCTGGCATCATCTGCAAAAGAAGTGCTTTCTGCTGCTTTATGCTCTAACTGCAAGGCACGAACGACCATCGCCGTTACTTCTGCACGGTTGATTTCAGCTTGCGGACGGAAGGTGCCATCGGAGTAACCGGTAATAATACCCGCTTGAACCGCGTAGGCTACCTCAGTCTGTGCCCAGCTGCTAATTTTTGCACTATCGCTAAAGTTCAGCGATCCTGCTTCTCCGCTAAGGCCTGACGCGCGAACGAGCATAACCGCAAATTCCTCACGCGTGATCGATTTCTCTGGACGGAAGGTTTTATCGCTATAACCGTTCACGATACACTTGGCAACAGCAGCATTAATCTGCTCCTTCGCCCAGTGCATGTCGATGTCGGTAAATACAGCTGCCTCACAGCCCGGATCAACCGTTCCTTTCTCAACTGCAATAACTGCAAATTTGGTGAAATGATCTACCGTTGCCGTTACAAAGCCGTCTTGAGCAATGCCTCCAATATAAACCCACTTACGTTTATCCTCATCGTAGTAGAATAGAGCAGGCCGTTCATTGTCAGCTAATTTAGCCGGGTCATAGGCCATTTTAATCTGTACCGCTTTTTTGAAATTGCCTGTGACGTTCTTAGTAATCTCATAGATCGAGCTTATAATATTATGATTGTCATTATTGAGATTAGCTGTATTTAACAGCTTAGTAATGGTCAAAATAAACGCTTCGTCCATTGCTCCAGAAGGCACATCAACCGTCACATTGGATTCCAGGCTTACTGAACCTGCCGAGCCAGCAGCAATTGATGATGAGCTCGATGGCGGTGCAATAATCACCCCGCCCCCGCTTGGCACGGACTGCATCTTAATCGATTTGCTGTCGCTAAGCAAGCTTTCGTAATGCAGACGGTTTACTGCTGTAACGGCGTAATTATAAGTCTCCCCCACTACAGTTTGCTCATCGATGTAAGACATTTGTTCAGCATTTTTACGAATAATGGAGGCGATTTGAGCCGGGTTTTCCATATTGATCGGCTGGTCGCCTACAGTTCGATAAACAACAAAGTAAGTCGTCTTATCATCTGCATCCTTCCAGCTTAGCTTAACCTTGCTGCCCTGCTGCACAGTTGAAATGCTGGACGATGCTATTTTTGCAGGCGCATCCTCTTCAAGCCAAGGCATAGTTGGCACAAGAGAAGGGTAACGATAAACATCCTTGATCTTCTGAGTAAGCTCTGGTTTATTTTTGAAATCGCGAGTAGTAAAATGCATACTACCCTTTACTTCTGGATAGTTCCAATTAAATTTCAATTGATTTGGAATCTCATAAGGGTCTGAGAAGTCCGGATAATTAACATCATCTGCTTTATAATCAGCATGGCCAATATAAAGCTGAGTCTTTTTACTCTTATTGTCTCTCATTAGATCACTCCACCATTTCACCAGCACTTCATATGCTGCCGGAGAATAGGTGAAATTCCAATAAATTTGAGGTGTTACGTAGTCGATCCAGCCTTCATCTACCCATTTGCGAATATCGGCATGCAGGTTATCATAGCTAGGCTGACCTGCAGCTGTATCGGAGCCTGATGGGTCAACGCTTTTATTTCTCCATACGCCAAATGGGCTTATACCAAATTTTACGTAACTTTTCTCAGCTTTAATCTTTTCACTTAATCCCTGAATCAATGTATCTACATTGTTGCGGCGCCACTCGTTGATATTTGGATACTTGGATTTTCCATATTTCTCGTAAGTCGCTTGATCTGGATTGTTTTCGCCATCGAATCGATTTGGATAGAAGTAGTCATCGAAGTGTACGGCATCAATATCATACTTCTTAACCACCTCCATCACACTATTTGTAATATAATCGATTACCTCTGGAACACCTGGATCAAAATATAATTTTCCTCCGTATTCGATAACCCAATCCGGATTCTCGATGGCTGGGTGATCAGCAACTAGCTGGCTGCGATCCGTATTCATACTTATTCGATACGGATTAAACCATGCATGAAACTCCATATTGCGCTTATGTGTCTCCTCGATCATAAAAGCAAGCGGATCATAGCCCGGATCCTTCCCTTGAGTTCCTGTCAGCCAGTGCGACCATGGCGCAAGGTCAGACTTGTAGAAAGCATCAGCTGTAGGCTTCACCTGCATTATAACAGCATTCATGCCAATGTCTTGATGCATATTAAGAATATCGATGTACTCTTGTTTTTGCTGCTCCAATACCGTCGATTTAGGCCAGTCTATTTTCTCAACAGTCGCAATCCAAGCCGCTCTTAATTCTCGCTTAGGCGCTATAAGTCCAGGTTTGTTAACTACCATCTTATACATTGCTGACTTCCCTTCAAGCTGTGCTGTAATTATAGTGGCACCTACAGAAATGCCAGTAACAACCCCATTATTATCCACTGTAGCAATCCCAGGCTTACTAGATTTAAAAACTACACCTTCTGAAATTTCTTGTAACTCATCAAAAATATTATATTTCGCCAGAACCTTTGCCTTCTTGCTCGCTCCTATATCAACAGGAGACAAGTCTGTAATCTGGATACTTTCTAACCTTTGAATGCGAGCAATTACTTCAAGGGAATGCGTAACCCTTTCCCCTTTGTAGTCTGCTGTTATCGTAGTTGTTCCTATATTATGTGTCGTCACTACTCCATTCGAGTCTACTGTAGCCACATCATTATCCGAGCTATTATACTCTGCACCTTCAAAAATCTTTAGTGGAGTAGTTGATCCTTCAAATGTAGCAAAAAGCTCTGTTGAAAATACATCTTTTACTTCTACTTGATTAGGCCCCATCAGTGTTAACTGTGAAACAACAGCGTCCTCATTGCTAACTACAAGCTCATAGGTGGACTCAAAGACACCCTTAGAAGCAGTAACTATAGTTGTTCCATCAGATAAAGCACTCACTACGCCATCGGAGTCAATTATCGCGACATTAGGATTGCTGCTTGTAAATGTCACACCTTCAGTAGCCGGCATAGGCGCGCTATACCCCTCGCGCGTCTCGAGCGCTAGTGCGGTTTTACTTTCCCCCACCTTCATCGGCGTAAGACCTGCCAAATCTAGTCCGTAAAGCCCGTCTGTATCTTCGTAAAAAGCAGTCAAGCGGTCAAAATACAGAATGCCGTCCGTTTTGCTGCTATCAGAAAGCTGCGTTACATAAATTCTATTTAAAACTAGTTCAGGGTAATCAGATTTTAAGTATTCACTTGGCAAAGAAAACACCACATATCTCCATCCCACCCAGTCCAACTTATTATTTTGTGTAAGATCCGCTGCATAGTTGGCACGGTTATTAAAATGAGCACGCAGCCAATGCTTATTACCATCCCCATACACCCAAACACCAAATTTCGTCGGCTTGCCTTCCAGCTTGAGTGGTGACTTCATTGTACTGTCATTAAAGAAATCCAAATAAGCAGCTGATGTTCCAGATTCAGAATTCGTAAATTGATAGCTAAGTCTAGCAGATTGTTTTCCAAACACTACAGGTTCGGGCCTGCTCACATGCGCAAATTGTGATTTTGCTTTTATAGGATTAACTGCACCAACAAACCCATCTCCCTCAAATTCCTCCAACACCTTGTATGGAAGCAGGTTTGGTCCCGCCGATGATTCTGCTTGAGCTACGTTATTGGCACCGCTTACAAATATAGATGAGATAAGAGCAAAAACTAAACAACAGGATAAAACTTTTCTTTGAGTTACAGTTAATAACGTCAACATAGTTCCTCCTATTCTCTTGTAAACTACTTCAATCTCATACTGCTATAAGCTTTTTTTTATTGACCTTGCTAATTTGTCAAAGGCTATAAAAAATAATATTTGCGAAATAAAAATAATTAATGTCGCAAACTTTCGAAACTTTATTTCACCTCCACGAAATAATTTAATATATAAATTCAAATAGTGCAATTGTTTTTGAACTTTTCCCGCTTAAAATTTTCCGACAAGAACCCGCATGTACCGCAGCTTTTTGACTATCAGACAACAGCAAAAATCCCAACACCGATAAGGTATTGAGATTTTTGATTAGTATGAAACTATTATTTTTTATCCAAAATACGCAGCATAATGACTGCAGCTTCCGCTCGAGTCGTTTGGGCAAGCGGTGCAAAGTTGTTGCCTGATCTGCCTTCTACAATCTTTTTGTCGCTGGCAGCTTTGACATACTCTTTCGCCCAAGCAGGAATCGAAACATCGTCGGCAAAGGACGTTCGCACTACTGGCTTATGCTCTAGCTGCAGAGCTCGGACTGCCATAGCAGTCACCTCTGCTCGATTGATTCTGTCTTGAGGCCGGAAAGTTCCGTCAGCATAGCCTGTAATAATTCCAGCATTTACAGCAGTTTTCACTTCTGCATATGCCCAGTTGCTAATTTTGCTGTTGTCCTTGAACGTCAGCTGCTTTCCTTTGCTATCAAGCGATAATGCACGAACAAGCATTACGGCAAACTCTTCACGGGTAATCGGCTTCTCAGGCCGGAAGGTTTGATCGGAATATCCCGTTACGATGCATTTAACAACCGCTTGACGAATTTGATCTTTGGCCCAGTGCGTCACGGTATCTGTAAAAGCAACCGCGCTGCAAGGATCAGGAGTTACAACTGGTCTCTCAACTGCAAATACAGCAAATTTTGTAAAGTGAGTCGTATCGGCCGTTACATATCCACCGCTTGCTGTACCGCCTATATTGACCCAATCCCGCTTCGATTCATCATAATAAAACATCGCCGGATATTCGCTGCTATTAAGCTGCGCTGTATTGTACGCCATCTTTATTTGAACAGATTTTTTGAAGCTTCCGGAAACATTTTTCGTAATATCGTAAATCTGGCTTACCAGCTTGCGGTTATTGAATCTAATATTGGACCAATCAAGCACTTTTGCGATTTTAAGCGTAAATTCCTTGCTTAGAGCTCCAGTAGGCACACTGACTGTTACCTCATTCTCCAAGCTAAGCAGGCCCGATTTGCCCGAAGGAATCGTAGATGAAACTTCTGCGCCTGGGTTTGCTAACACTTTTACAGTCGAGGTATTGCTTAACTTGCTCTCAACATGCAGCCTGTTTACAGCAGTAACTGCGTAATTATACGTCTCGCCGACAACGGTCTGTTCATCAACATAAGCCATCTGATTGGAATTTTTGCGAACCGTAGTCAGAATATGAGCCGGGTTGTTGATATCTATCGCCTGGTTGCCTTGCGTACGATAAATAACAAAATAAGTGGATGCTGTATCCGTATCCGTCCAACTTATTTTCGCCTTAAATGCCTGCTGCATGGCAGACATGCTTGAAACGCCCGCTTTCTCGGAGGCTTTGCCGCCAAGCCAAGACATCGTTGGCACTAGCGCCGGATAGCGGTAAGCATCTTTAATCATTTGTCGAAGCTGAGGCTTATTTATTAAATCGCGAGTCGTAAAATGAATACTGCCTTTGACATCGCTATAGTTCAAATTGAACTTCAATTGGTTGGCAATTTCATAAGGATCTGTGAAATTTTCATTTTCAAATGCTTTATAGTCGGCATGGCCAATGTAAAGCTGTGTTTTGGCGTTGCTTGTTCGAATAAGATCGCTCCACCATTTGACAAGCTCTTCGTAAGCTGCCGGTTCGAAGCCAAAGTTCCAATAAATTTGCGGTGCCACATAATCGATCCAGCTGTTCGTCACCCATTTTCGAACATCCGCATGAAGATTATCATAGCTCGGCTGTCCAGCGGCAGTATTCGAACCATTGGGATCAACACTTTTATTGCGCCATACGCCGAACGGGCTGATGCCGAACTTCACATAATTTTTCTTTTCTTTAATTTTGGTGCTTACCGTTTTAATAAGCGTATCTACATTATTTCTGCGCCAAGCATTAATATTGTTAGGATAATTGCGCTTGCCATATTTCTCATAGGTCGCTTGGTCGGGATAGTTAGGCCCATCGAATTGATTCGGATAAAAATAATCGTCGAAATGTACCGCATCAATATCGTATTTTTCGACAACTTCCATTACTGTTTTTGTAATATAGTCTATTACTTCCGGATTACCCGGGTCAAAATAAAGCTTGCCTTTGTACTCCATCACCCAATCAGGATGCTTACGAGCCGGATGATCCGCAGACAAGCTGCTCCAATCATTGGTCGTACTGATCCGGTAAGGATTGAACCACGCGTGAAACTCCATATTCCGTTTGTGCGTCTCCTCGATCATAAACGCGAGCGGATCATAGCCCGGGTTTTGCCCTTGCTTGCCGGTAAGCCAATGCGACCACGGCGCATATTGCGAAGGATAGAAGGCATCTGCTGTCGGTTTTATTTGCATGACTACTGCATTCATGCCGATGGATTGATGCATATTGAGAATGTCAATATACTCCTGCTTCTGCTGCTCGCGATTTGTAGACTTGGGCCAATCAATTCGCTCCACTGTCGCGATCCATGCCGCCCTTAATTCCCTCTTTTGCGGCTTTAGCCCAGCTTTATTTACAACCATCGTATAAACAGCCGTTTTCCCTTCAAAGGTTGCCGTAATGACGGTAGCCCCTACTGAAACGCCTTTAATTCTGCCGCTGCTGTCAACGGTTGCAACCTTTGGCTTGCTGGATGAAAACTTCACGCCCTGCTTGATTTCTACAAGCTGATCGGAATTGGTGTATTTCGCCATCACTTTGGCTGTTTGAGTCGCACCGATATCGACCGGAGAAAGATTGACAATTTGCAGCCTATCAAGCGCCTTTTGCTGCTCTTTTACTGTAATTTTAAGCTCTGCAGTTTTACCGCCGTAGGTCGCGCGGATAGTAGTCGTGCCCGCTTGAAGAGCAGTAACTGTCCCTTTGCTGTCTACGGATGCTACTTTTGTATTGTCGCTTTTAAATACTGCACCGTCTACAATACGAACCGCTGCTGGATTGCCTTGAAAAGTTGCATATAATTCAACAGTAAAAGTATCTTTAAGTGCTGCTTCATTAGGTCCAGTCAAAGAAAGCTGCTGAACCGCTGCTGTATCATTGCCCACTTGCAGTTCATAGGTCGCCGTAAATCCGCCGTATGCCGCTGTAATAGTCGTTGTGCCTGCTGCCTTTGCTGTAACTTGGCCTGCACTCGATACAATAGCTACCTCACTGTTGCTGCTTGCATAAATAACCGAAACAGTTGCTGGTTGCGGCGCCATATAGCCTGCGCGGGTTTCCAGCGCTTGCGCTGTTCTGGTTTCTCCTATTTTCATAGGAGTCAGGCCCGATAGATCAAGCCCATATATTCCGCCCGTATCCCCATAGAAGGCTGAAAGCCGGTCAAAATAAATGACGCCGTCTGTTTTGTTGCTGTCGCTTGTCTGAACCGGATAAATGCGGCGAAGCTTGATCGGATCAGTGTAACCGTCCAACAGCAGCTCCACTGGCACATCAAACACGACGTACTTCCATCCGATCCAGTTAAACTCATTGCTTTTCGTCAGCTCAGAAACTTTGCCGTCATTGAACTCTGCGCGCAGCCAGTGATTGTTATTGCCGTCCCCAAATACCCACAGGCCCAGCTTGCTTGGCTTGCCTTCCAGCTCTAGAAACTCCGTCTGCCTTCTGTCATTCCAGAAGTTCATATACGCCGCAGCGTTGCCTGGTTTTCCGCTTGTAAACTGATAGCTCAGCTTGCCAGACTGGTTGCCAAACACGACTGGCGCTGGGCGGCTGGCATATTCAAATTGAGCTCCCGCATTGATCGGGTCCCTGGCGCTTATATAGCCAGTACCCTCGAATTCCTCTATTACTTTATACACAGCCTCACTTATCGTCGTTGTATCTGCACTAGCAACCGGATAAATATTACCGTTTATGCATAACGAAAAAATAAGGACAAGCATGAACAAAAAACGAAATTTTTTCATTTTTTTCATTACCAATCACCATTCCTCCTTACGATTTATCAGTTCTCCAAGCGACTTGCCTTTCCAATCACATCCTCATTCAAAATCACTGCTTTGCAAATTGCAAAAGCGCTATAGCCGCTCTTTCTCTTCTTTCAGCATCCTCACTTTTTAGCGCCTGCTTCAAAACCTCTATCGCCTCGCGTACTGTTGCCGCATCTACAGCGCAAGAAATAAAGGAATTGTCGGCAGTCTCCATCAAATGATCAGCTTGCGGCTTTTCTATTATTAGACTCTCCACTTCTTCTATCGTTACAGACTGTGCTAACCTGACTAATGTTTCACTTTCCGGCATCATTTTTAACAATTTTTGTTGCGCCTTGCTTTTGTCGATGCCTTGCAGCCATGTAACGCCTCTGCGATGCAGTCTCGGAGGCAGCTGTACGGATTGCAGCTCTGCTTGGTTCTCACCGGCAACAAAGTAATAATCGCCCATATCACCCGAGTAAACGCGCTTCCCGTCTGAAGCTAGAATCAAGTCCTCATCGTTTATCTCGTAAACAAAAAGACGAAGCTCCTCACTAACGGAAGCTTCAGCAAACATAGAGCAAAGCTGCTCCCAGCTTATAAGCTCCACATCCTCCTGCAGCCAAGGCACATCTATGCTAATATAGTTTTCCTTTATAAATTCATCCAGCGTCTCAGCTGTCGTTTGTAAGTAAAAAAGCTGCCTGCTGCTGCCTGCTTTCATATTTTTATTCACTCCTAACCTCTTATATCCGACACCTTCTATATCCGACTTTGCTTAAATTAATCTTCTTGCTTCTGTATATGATGAATGCCAGATAACAAGGTCTCAGTCAGCAGCTTCAGCGTAACGTCCAAATCAAGCGGCAAGCCGAATCCGCCTGATTGCTCTAATGAAGCAAAGCCATGCAGCATGCTGCGGCAAATGCGGACAGAATGCAGAGCATGCTGCTCATCGAGGCCATAATACTTAACGACTTCAACAAGCAGTTCTACTACTTTTTCAGAAGCCTTCATCCATTCGATATCGCTTGAATCAGGAGCTTTTAATGTTGCACTGTAGAGGCCGGGATTCGCTCTTGCAAAAGATATATACGATTTAACCACTGCACGGATAGCATCATCTCCGCGGTAATTGGCAATTGCTTTATGCAATGCTGCATACAATTTTTCGATGCCACAAGCAGCCAGCTTCGCCTGCAGCTCTGGCAGACCATTGATATGGTTATACAGAGATGGCGAGCGGACGCCTAATTTTTTGGCTACAGAGGCTAATGTGACCTCTTGAAGCCCTTGCGTGTCCGCCAATTCAACCGCAGCTTCAATAATAATGGATAAATCCAGTCCCGCTCGGGGTGACATTAAATAACCTCTTTTCTACTTGGATAATGTGTGTTCCGCTCTATCTATTGCTTGTTCCATAATGTCTATCGGTTGTTGAAGCATTCGCCCATGTCCTGCTGCCAGGAGGGCAGGCTTATAATTCAGCAATCTTTTCGCGCTCTCTAAAGCGGCATGTTTGCTCCAGGTTGCCATAGCTGGGAAAGGGAATGCGAGGCGTGTATCTCCAGATACTGCAACGCCGCCTCTTGTCTGAAAAGCGTCTCCCGCAATTAAGGCATGGGAGCGCGTATCCAAAAAAGCCATCGAGCCTGGCGTATGTCCAGGGGCAGCTATCGCTTGCAAAGAACCTATTCTATCTCCATCATACAGCAAATGATCCGCTCTTGTTTTTATATTTTTCGGTACGCCGCCGCGAATAGGAGTATTAAGCTCCTTCGGATCAAGGGAACGGTCCCCTTGCAGCAAACGTGAGTCTCTTTCAGAAATATACACAAGCGCATTCGGCAAGGAAAGCTTTAATTCGTCCAATGCGCCGACATGATCCTGATGTCCATGTGTCAGCACGATGCGAGTAATCGGTTTGCCTATGCGGTCAGCAGCCCTCAGAATGGCCTTCGCACTATAAGGCAGCGCCGCATCTATTAGCGTAAGTTCCTTGTCTTCCTCGACCAAATAACAATTAACCGGAAAAAAACGAGGTAAAAAAGATAGCTGGTATACTTCATTTTGCTGGATTATTCTCAATAGAATCAACTCCCAATAAGGTTAAACGGCTCCGCCGTCCTTTGGACAGGCGCATTTACCGATAAATGATAAGAACAGGTTTGTAAAAAACTCATTGTAAACAAACGAAACTAATGGTGTTAGTTTTTATAATAACTAATACCATTAGTTTTCGTCAAGCACTTTTTTATCGGGCTTATAAATAAAAATAGCCCGGCAGCTTTGCTGAACACAGCTGCCAGGCTAACGACTCCTTGAAGTACTGGTAATCTATCAGGCTAACCCCCACTCCTCGCGGGCTTGCTCAATTGTTTTATGACGCTCGGGCTGCTCGATTTGATGGCCCTTAGGCTTTTTTCCAATCCAACGATCGTCTACAGGATCGGATGCAAGCTGATATCTCGTGTCACAGCTGATTCGTATTTGATCCGTCATATTTACGGTGGATGCGTGCATAGTGTACATTCCGAACATAATCGCATCTCCCGCGCGAAAGTCCGCAGTTGCCCACTGTCCTCCAAATTTCTCTATCAGTTCGATCGGATCGTTCGTAAACCAGCCGATCCCATCCCGATCGGAGTCAGATTTGCCATAAGTCTCTTTGAATCTGTCCCACTTATGCGACCCTTGAAGAATCGCAAGTGTTCCCAATTCGATCGGATTGTCGCCGAACGGCGTCCACAGCGTGAGCACGTTTGGAGTGCCGCGTCCCATATACACGATGTCATAATGCGCGCCGGTACTGTCGCCCTTTGCGATTTGACGAAGCCACTTATAGTCATAGGTCATAGCTTCGCCTCCCAACAACTCTGAGAAAAAGGCCATCACATCGGGATGATTGACTACATTAAGGAAAGCCGGACAATCGTCAAACACGTCTCTCGGCTTCTTCGCAGCCGTATTCATACTCAAGATTTCCTCTCTTGCCGCCATAATCCGGTCTCGGGAATGGAAGCCGCGGATAAACAAATACCCATCCTCCTTCATCCTCTCCCTGAGCGCTGCTGTATCCTTTCGAATATCACTTGAATCACGCAGCTCTGTCAAATAAGGGCCTCCCATCTCCAATTGATGCTTACCGATTTGCACCTGCATTACGTTGCCTCCTTTATTCAAATTCGTGAATATAGTAACATAGCAGTTAAGTATTCCGAATGTTGAAGTGTGGCATAAATATTCAAATTTGTGTGATTGGGAGGATGTACGACAATGTCATTCGATCAGCCAACCTATTTGCTTCCGGATAATCAGCAGGAAATCTACCTAAGCTACTATGGGAAAGAGCAGTGTGCTCCGGGGCAGCGATGGCCCGGAGTACGCGACCATTATTTAATTGTTTATATCGAGTCGGGGCGCGGCCGTTATCAGGCCAATGGGTTCGATATCGAGCTTGAAGCCGGCAGTTCTTTTGTTCTTTTTCCCAACACGTTCACCGTTTACGAAGCTGATACTAGCAACCCCTGGGCCTATAAGTGGATAGGAGTCACGGGCAGTCGTTGCGACCGAATTATGAAGGATTGCGGCATTCATCAAGAAAAACCAGTTATCGTCCACAGCAACCCTCATCGGCTAAGCTTTCTTTACGATGAGCTTCTCAATTACGAAGCTCATCATCCGCGGCCGGATATGTTGTTCAAATCCGGTATGCTACAAATTTTACTCGCAGAGTATGGGCGCGATATGGAGTACGTTAATGATCAGGAAAATGAGCATTTGCCTGACGCGAGGATCATAACGTCTAAGCAATTTATGCAAGAGCATTACGATAAAAAGATCTCTATATCAGACGTTGCCAATTATGTCGGTCTAGAGCGGACATATTACAGCAAGCTGTTTAAACAAATGACCGGCACTTCACCCTATGCTTACATTATGAAACTTCGCCTGGATCGTGGCTGTTCGCTCCTAAAAGAGTCCAATCTTCCCGTCGAACATATCGCATTACTGCTTGGCTTTAACGATATGTTTCACTTCGGCAGCTTCTTCAAGCTGAAGATGGGATTGTCGCCATTGCAGTATCGAAAGCAGCACCAGTGAATTATTAACCTCAGATAATCGAAAAGGCATGACGTCATGTTACTGACAGCATGCCTTCATTCATTTCCAAGCATCCTTTATGACCCTATCCCTTGATTATTGATCAAGCCACTCTTTTCGCATGAATAATTAATCTGGCATCTGTAACTTCATACGTACAGGTAACAAGTGTAAGCAGTTGATCATCCGGCGTCACTGTAATCCCCGTATCATACCGGGATTTTTTTGTTATTTTGTCCAAATAGGCATGATACTGCTGCTCATCTGCAAATTCATATTCAAAAAACTGGTCCTCAGGTGAGTATATATACACGGAAAAAATTTGATACTCTGCCGGCTCTTCAATTCCTTCAAAAATGATTCTGTCATGCCCCTGATAGTACGCAGCGTCCTTATACTTGGATAACTCTCCAAACATACTGCCATCCTTCATGTAGTGGCCGTAAATCACAGTATGAAGATCATCATTCAAATCCGCATTTCGATAGTCCATAAAAATCGAACCGCGTGCAGAGCGCTTCTTCTCAACATTATGATTGAGGTAATAGTCATTATCGTTAGATTTTACTACAGGATAATCAATGCCCGTATTGTCAATGCTGATCCAGCCGACAACATCAGAATTGATCTCCAGCAAAGGGGCGAATCGTTCCTGATAGATTTGCTTCAGCTGCTCCTCCGTTAAAGCTTCCTGCTCTATCTGGTGCCCGGCATTTTGCGAGTTGTCCTTTAATTTCTGAGCAGCCTCATACCGTTCTCTTATGCGATCATTCAAGTTGCTGCTTTTGTAGCCGTCATATAAATATTGTGCTAATTGATAACCGCTGTACAAAAAAACGCCGATAAGCATAATTAGCACAACTCTCTTTATTGATTTCGCCATCATATCCCTCAACTTAAGTTTCTCGTACTATTTTAATCTTATTATAAATGAAAACCTTATACTTTCTTATGTTTTCAAAAAAGAATGCGTACATTCCTTGAGGAATATACGCATTCGATCAGAAAGAACCTTATTGTTTATGAGCTCTTCTTCTTCCAACTAGCGTTATAGTAAGAAGAAGCAGTCCGCTGCCAATAAACAGCCAAACCATTGTAGAGATCGAATCTCCTGTCTTTGGCAGCTTATTGCTTTGATTTGGTCCGCTGTTAACGCTGCCCGTTTCCTCTTGGGCCCCGTTGCCTGAACCATTATTAGTGCCGTTGTCTGTTGAACCAGTTCCAGGGGTGCCTGTTCCTGAATTCGGATCAGTATTTTCTGATGGATCCGTAGGTTTTCCTGGTTTTCCGCCATTTTCACCTTCTGTATCTTCATCATCAGCTTTTTTATTTACAATCGTGTAGGCTTTAACTTCACCATCAACTGTAATATTAATAGCAATGACTTCGTCCGATTTCTTATAAGACACAGGTGCCGACAGCTCTTTCAATTGGTAAGAACCGTATGGAATATTTTCGAAGCTTGCGATACCTTTGCTGTCGCTTACTGCGACTGTAACTAATTTATTGTTTTTGTCATATAAACCAAACTCCGCGCCTTCCAGCGGTTGATTGAGCTCATTAACTTTTGTAACAACAATGTCGCCGCGAATAACACGATTTTCTACAGTCCCCGCATTAAACGTCTGCGAATCCTCAGTTACTGTTATAGGCAGAGTAACATGCGATAGAATGTAGCCTTCAAGTGCTTTCAATTCTTTGACAACATAGCTGCCAGGAACAACATTGGTAAATGCTGCAACACCTTTAGCATCCGTTATGCTATTTGCAATCGGTGCTGCAAATGCAGTATCTGCCGCTTTGTACAATGCAAATTCAACACCAGCAATTGCTGCGCCTGCATCATCAACCTTTTGAACAGTTACGCTCGGCCAAGGAGCGTCACTGCTGCGTTCATTGACAAACGTCAGCTTTATGTCGTTTTGATTAGCTGCAATTGTTACTTTCTCCACTTGATCAGATTTCACATAGTTTTTAGGAGCTTCAACCTCTTCAACTGTGTAAACGCCTTGGATCACTGGAGCGAAACGGGCAATACCGGAGCTGTTGCTCACTGCTTCCGCAACGAGTTTGCCAAATGCGTCATAAAGCGCAAATTTCGCACCCGCAAGCGGCTTGTCTAGTATGTTGACCTTCTTAACTTCGATCGCTCCCTCGATAAGCATAACCGGAATGTATTGGTTCTCGAAGTTTCCAAGCTGATAAGTTTTTCCTTCTTCTGTCACAGAAACAGATAGCTTGTCTTTTGACAGATAGTAGCCGCTAGGAGGTGCTACTTCAATAATCGTATAATCTCCATACTCTACATCTTCAAAACGAACAATACCATCTTTATCAGAAGTTGCTGTTGCAATTTCATAATCCAATGTTGTGTCGTCTGCCGCATATAATGCGAAACGCGCGTTCTTCAACGGATTGCCTGAATGTTTAGCGACCTTGACGAACTCGACATCTCCTTTAATGATCTGGTTCGTTACATTTGGCAGAGTTACAGTAGTATTATGAACTAGTGCATTAATATCTACCGTCGCAACGTCAGTTGTTAAAGGATTATAGCCGGTTGGAGGTGTTTTCTCACGAATAACATATTCACCTTCGCGTACATCAGTAAATGTAACTTTGCCATCGGTGCCGCTTGTTACCGTTTGTACAACATCCTCGTTTTCATCCAACAACACAAACTCTGCACCCGCTAGTCCTTGCCCTTTATTACCTATTTTCACGAACTCAATGTTAGCTTCAATAAGTGTGTTAGCAACAGTACCAAGCGTAATTGTATTGTTGTGATCACCAGCTTTAACCGTCACGCTATGAACGACACCAGTAATAGGAACATAGCCATAAGGCGGTGAAATTTCTTTTATCGTGTAGCTGCCTTCTCCAATGTTCGTAAAGGTTACTTTACCGTCAGATAGACTTGTTTTCGATTGAACAAGAGCATCTTGACCATCGTACAGTCCGAATGTTGCGCCAGCTAATGGAGCGCTATTCTCGTTGTTTTTAATGAATTCAATGCTCGATTGAATCAGTGTGTTCGTGACGTCGGCAAGCGAAATCGTAGTTCCATGCTGCGCTTCCTCAACGGTTACCGTTCCAATATCTCCAGTAAGCGGCAAATATCCGAATGGAGTTTTTGTTTCACGAATCGTATAAGTACCAGCCAAAACATCAATGAATTCCACGATTCCATCTTCGTCAGATTCTGAAACGGCTACAGCTTGATCACTGCCGTTAAACAGTGTAAACTCTGCACCTTTCAATTCATTGCCTGAATTGTCCAGCTTAACGAATTTAATATTTGCTTTGATTAGTTCGTTAGAAACGTTACCTGGCTCTATTGTTGTCGCATGTTTAGCGGCAGTAACCTCTACAGCATGAACAACGCCTGAAAGTGTGCGATAGCCGAATGGAGCCGTTATTTCACGAATATCGTACTGCCCATATGGCACATCTTCGAACAATACCTCTCCCGTTGCAGAACTTGTTGCTGTAGTTACTGGAGTAGAGCCTGCAGCTGCACCTCGTTCAAACAACCCGAATACCGCGCCTTGAAGCGGACCATTGTTTTCATTTTGCTTCACAAACTTAATGTCAGCTTCAATAAGTGTATTGGCAACAGAGCCAAGCGTAATCGTATCGTTGTGATCACCTGCTGTAACCGTCACGCTGTGAACAACACCTGTAATAGGAACATAGCCCGTAGGCGGTGAAATTTCTTTTATCGTGTAGCTGCCTTCACCAATGTTCGTAAAGGTTACTTTACCGTCAGATAGACTTGTTTTCGATTGAACAAGAGCATCTTGACCATCATACAGTCCGAATGTTGCACCGGCTAATGGAGCGCCATTCTCATTGTTTTTAATGAATTCAATGCTCGATTGAATCCGTGTGTTCGTGACATCGGCAAGTGGAATGGTAGTTCCATGCTGCGCTTCAGCGACTGTTACTGTATGAACATTGCCGGTAAGCGGCACATAGCCGAATGGCGTATTCGTTTCACGAATCGTATAAGTGCCAGCCAAAATATTTTGGAATTCCACGATTCCATCTTCGTCAGATTCCGATACGGCTACAGATTGATTGCTGCTGTTAAACAGTGTAAATTCTACACCTTCCAGTTCATTGCCCGTATTGTCCTTCTTAACAAATTTCATATTTGCTTTAATCAATGCATTAGTCACTGCAGAAAGCTGGAGCGTAGTTTCGTGATCGGCAGCAGTAACCTCTACAGCATGAACAACGCCTGTAAGTGTGCGATAACCTGATGGTGCCGTCACTTCACGAATATCGTACTGCCCGTACGGCACATCTGCGAACAATACCTCACCTGTTGCAGAGCTTGTTGCTGTCGTTATTGGTGCAGAGTCAGCAGCTGCGCCGCGAGCAAATAAACCGAACACCGCGCCTTGAAGCGGACCATTGTTTTCATTTTTCTTCTCAAAACGGATATCTGCATTAATCACTTGGTTTTTAAATGTTATATCCAATGACTTCTGGTTTTGCGCGCTTTTCAGCTCTACTTTAGCGGCACCTGCTACTGCAGCGGTGTTCGCCGCTACGTCTGCAGCCGTTGTTAATATCACAGGAGTATCGTCAATAGACACATCGCCGCTTATCAGGTAGCCTACCGGAGCTTCCTCTTCTTTAACGTAATAAGGCAAGTCCAGCTTAATCCGCTTGAATTCAATCTTACCGTCTACGGTAGTGGTTTCTTGAACTTTATTGCCATAACGGTCATATAAAGCAAACTTCGCACCGGACAACGCCTTGCTCGGTGTATCCAGATCTACTTTGTTTACAGTTATAGTACCTAGATTGCCATAAGCAATACTTCCTGATTCAATGAAGGAAACGGTTTTCGAATCATTGGATTTATAAGCATCGCTAATTTCTACTTTTTCTCCTGACGCATTGGTTCCGAATAAGTTAATGCTGTTAGTGAATGAAGTTCCATTAGCCACATTTTCGGTTGTGTACGTACGGAAGGAAAGCTTATAAGCATGTTTAATGGAATCCTGGTCATCTGCCGCATTGTAAGGGAAATCAAATCTAAACTCATTCGTTGTAGAATCGTACTTGATATTCGAGCCATCAAGAGGAACATTCGTGCCCGCGCCCAAACCATCATTCAAATCTGCTGGAATCGAATTTGGAACTTGAATAGGACCAGCGTATTTCGTCAACGTAACACTTGATGTATCCAGCTCCAATCCCGGCTTCAGAATATCAATCAGCCAAAACTCCTTGACGCCCAACAGCTGATTCAAGTCAACAGCATTGGAGTTAATATAAACGATCCAATCGATATAACGGCTGTCCGTTGATTTAATAGGAACAACGCCTTTTTTGCTTACGATATGGTTTTTGATCGTCTCAGTCGCTGTTTCGACATTTTCTATATTTGTTTCGTCATGCGTTAATGTAGCTTTATTCGTAATGTTAAAGCTGCCATTATTGAAGTCGCCATTTTGTTTCGTAAATTTGGACAAATCCACAACTTCAGTTACAAACTCAATCGTGTACATCTCAGTTATGCCTTGATTGAATTCAAATGTTACTTTTTTCCCGTTAGCATCTGTAGTTTCAGTTGCCGTTACAAGGCCATTGACAGTATTGCCATTCTTATCTTTTACGACAACCTGACTAGGTACGAAGTTCAAGCCTGCAGGAATTTCATCCACAATTTTTACATTATTTAATTTAATAGGACTATACAGCAATGGATCTAATGCTCCCGGATTAACTGGTGTAGCGAATGACCCATTCTCATTAACAACTAGCTTCCATTTAATATAACGATCTCCAGCGTTATAGCCGGCATTTTGTTTTTTGAATACATTGCTTGCAAAGGTTTGCGTGCCCGTAGAGTTAAAACTTATGGAACCGCTCGTAAAGTTAGCCGTGTTCCCAAAGCTGCCGCTACTGTTAGCTGTTATTACATTATTATTTTCCGGCTTAGTATCAAAGGTAATCGTATATTTTGAGTTAATATCTGCGCCAAACGTATAAGTTAGTGTTTTGTTGGTGCTATTGTAGCCGAAAGTACCGCCCGAATAAGCATTTCCATTTGCGTCGACAATTTTTGCTGATCCTGCAATATATTGCTGACTTGAAGGAATCACGTCGGAAATGGTTGGGGCAGCCAATTTAATATTTTCATTATTAATTGAAATGGACCATGATATAACGCCGTTTGCGCGGTTATAGCCTGCGCCGCTTTTTGTAAACAGGTTGCTTCCTACTCCGACAGACCCTTTGTTGACAACACCAGCACCCGCAGCTAGGCCAGCCCATGAAAGCTCAGCTTCGTTCTTGAAGTCGTAGTATCCATTTTTCTGGAAGAAGTCTGGAGCAATTTCGGTCTCATATGTGATCGTAACCTTATCCGTAATATTGCCAAGATTAAACGTAATATTTGATCCAGATATTACAGGTGCTACAGTGGAAGCACCAGTTACTATTGCAGAGCCCGCAACAAAAGTTAGTCCCGCTGGCAGCTTGTCCTTAATTACAGCATCGTTGAACTGCAAGCCGTCCTCATTGACGACAATCGTCCATTTAATATTTTTCGTGTTGTTTGCTGTAGTTGGAGATAATTTCGAACCCGACTTGCTTAATATATTGATTGGGATTGGAACGGTTGCCGGGTTATCCGCATTCGTAGTTTTATCTCCGTCATGTGTTAGATGTGCATTATTTGTTACGTTAATGGAGGTTTTTCCCTCTTCCAGCGCAGCTGCAAGAGCAGCCGGATCCAGATTTGTAACAAAGCTAATCGTTTGCTGAGAATCGATATCGCCTAGAGGGATACTCAATGTATTACCGCTAACCGTGAAATCGCCGCTTGCAAGAGCAACATTATTAAGTGTAATAGTAGACTGATCAAGTACTTGACTGGCTGGAATTGCATCTATTAGCGTTGCATTCTCCACCGCTACATTTTCACTATTAACAACAATTGTCCACTTAATGTCCGTACCGTTAACGAGCGCACCACTCTTTTGAACCGATACAGGAGGCGGTGGCGGAACAAAATCTTTTTCAAATGTTAATGTAATCGTTTTGCTTGGATCTGTAAATTGGATATCTGTCGAATCTCCGTTTGTATTAATCTCGCTTTGATTGAATCCGCCAGCAAGGAAAAATGCTCCGCCTACGTTGGATTCTTCCGTCACACCCGCGGTAAATACAACTTTAATTTTATTGCCTGGCTCGATATAAGCATTAGCAATTACATCGCCATCTTCTGTTCTTAAGTATTCAAAAGGAGTGCCTGTACTAGGCGGCAATGATATTGCTGCAGGTACGTCAAAAATGATGTAGTCATCTGCTTCAATGGTATGATCATTAGGCAAATGAAACTCATAATAAAGCCAAAATTCAATATTTTTATCAATTTCTGTTTGACCAAAAAGAGTGTTTCCCAGTGGATTGCCTGGAACGCCGGTCTTTTCCTTTAAGTCTACTTCTGTAATAAAGTCAGTTAATACTTGACCCGTCACATCATTGCCTGCCGCATATGAAACGAGTACAGCAGAAATAGAACCGAGCTGCAAAGCAACGGCTAATAAACAAATCCAAAATATTTTTGCATATTTTCGCATGATGTCCTCTTCTTCCTACACATAATTTTAATAGCAACATTATCGCTAACTATCTATTTAATCTGCCTATATCACTCCATTTGTCGTTAAAGTATACTTCGGGGTTTGTTGCATTTTAATTATATATGCCTATTTTCCATCCAAGACACTATCCAACCTATCTTATTACAAACATTCTGAAAAAAAACTAAAAAATATAATCCTAAATAAAAAACCAATATCTCTAAATTCACATAAATGCGATAAAAATAAAAATGACCCCCTAGGAATATCGTAATTTATAATGCAAAAAGACCTTAACCCGGATGTCGGATAAGGTCTTTTCCTTGTCTATATCCCCGTGGCAACAGGTTGGCACCTTAGTGCATCACCCAGCCACCGTCTACATTTAATGTTTGGCCCGTCATAAAATCACTGTCTGACGAAGCAAGAAAGATAAAGCTGCCTACCATATCATGCGGCAGCTGTCGTCTAGGAATCGCTTGCTCTTGCTCCAAATAGAGTCTCGTCTCTTCTTGTACAGAACTATCCGGAAAATCCAACAATTCCTGTTCGGTCATAACGGCTCCAGGAGATATCGCATTAACGGTAATTCCTTCTGCTCCTAATTCACGGCTCAATGCGCGAGTGAATCCGATGACTGCTCCTTTGGAAGCAACATAATGGACAAAATTCTTTTGACCTCGAAAAAAAGTTACAGAGGTTACGTTTATGATTTTGCCATACCCTTTGCTGCGCATATAAGGATACGCGGCTTTACTCGTCAGGAAACAGGATTTGGCATTGACAGCCTGCACCTTGTCCCATTCATCTCCGGTAATCTCATGCCAGGCTTTGCGGGGATAAATCCCTGCGTTATTCACGAGAATATCCACGCCATCCCACTTTGTTTCGATTTCTCGAAACATATCTTCGACCTGCTCTTCACTGCTGACATCCGCACAAATAGCGATCGCCGTTCCGCCGGCCGCTTCTATCTCAGACACGACTTTTTCAGCGCTTTTCGGATCACCTATGTAATTGACAACTACCTTGGCCCCCTCACGGCCAAAGGCTAAACATACTTCTCGGCCAATTCCAGTAGCGCCGCCGGTAACCAAAGCGACCTTATTATATAAACGCATAAGTGACTCCTTCCCTTCCTCTTGCTGCCAAGCAGCTATATGATGTAATCCAGGCATTCATCTAAAGGATACAAAGGTCTCGGCACCTTTTTAAAAGACAGCTTAGAAAAATTGGCCGTGCTTGCTCCAGGCGTATCGATTATGTAAATGCCGCCATGAGCGATGCGTTCATATTCCGCACGGAATTGCGAAGCAGATTTCACCAGGACAAGGTCAGCTTCAAGCGGTTCCAATCCAACACTTCTATACATAGCCGGATCACCGGTAAAGGTCGGATGCTCCATAAGCAATAAATAAATGCTATCGATTCGAATAACTGCACAGCAGCCCATAATCGCCTTCATATTTGGGACCGTCCCACCCCCAAAAGTGAATGAACCCTCTCGATTGACATACTCCACTATCCCTTGAATTTCGATAGGCTGTCCATATTCAACACTCATAGAGTGACCGACGGTTAATCTAACACTTTGACCTACGCCTTTGTCTGCAGCTAGCTTGGCAGCATCGCCATCAACCATACTTAACAGACAAGTAAATTTCAATTCATTGCCAAATTGCAGGAGCTGCCGCAAAACAGCATTGCTGTCTCCAGGTGACCCGGCACCAGGGCTATCGGCTGAATCTGAAACAATAACAGGCCCTGCGGGCTTTTGCTTTCGCATAAGCTCTATAATTTGCTCCACATTCCATAAATCGACTTGAAATTGTTGACGTCTGCTCCATAGTAATGATGCGAGCCGCTTCGCTTCCGTCTCAGCTTCTACTGCATCCTTGCCTACTACGACAACGGTACAGCCGAGCTCAGCTACGTCTAGCCATGGCTGAACAATCAAAAGCGAAGTAGCTAATGAAGCTCCGCTTTGCTGCCCTGCATCTGCCTCCAGCCACAGCTCCTTCATGGGCTCGACACTTGTTGTATGCGCCTCTGCTGGCAATATTAAAGGAAGCTTCACATGATACATAAACGGCTTAAACTCCTTGCCAATAATTGAAAACAATATATTAGCAGCTCTGTAGCCAGTATCAGCATAATCGACATGCGGGAATGTTCGGTATGCAACAAGCGCATCAACTTGATTCATGATCGTCTGAGTAACGTTTGCATGCGAATCAAGTGTTATTACAATTGGAACATCTGCACCTACCTTGTTACGAATCAGGGTTACAATTTCTCCATCAACATCATCGCTGTCTTCAGCTACCCATGAACCATGCAGAACAAACAAGACACCATCGCATGCAGGCCATTCATTCAATCGCTCCGCAAGCAATTGCTTCAGCTCATTAAGATCGTTCCGACGGATTGGTCCGGAAGAGCACGCTTGTGTAAATAAGGTTGGAAGTATCGTGACATTTTGCCGCTCTTTGGCAGCACGAAGAAATCCGCTCAGTTCATTATCTACGTTATTATCCAGCAGCTGCTCTCCTATTTTAAAATAATAGTTGTAAAAGTCCGCAATGCCGCTTTTGTACGAGCTAAATGTATTGCTTTCCTGAAGCATGCCTCCAACAATGATATTCAGCTTTTTTACCATAACCATTCTCCCCTATTCAAAATGATTTGAATGATAGCTCGAGCACGAGCCGCCTTCTAAAGCTGGTCTTGCTCCACGCGTATATTGTCCCAGCACGCCTTTATGGTAAATAGTCGGAGGTGTCCAGTTTTTCAGACGCTCGCTGTAAATTTGATCGATTTCAGCCGAAGTACGTTCTACGCCTTCAGTTCCAACTACATCAATGATTCGATTAGGAATATCTATTAAAATAATATCATCATTCTGAACAACAGCAATCGGTCCTCCCGAGAGCGCTTCAGGTCCCAAATATCCTACGCAAGGCCCGCGTGTAGCACCGGAAAATCTTCCATCCGTCACCAGCGATGTCGTGTGTGAAAGAACAGGATCAGAAGCGATTAATTCAGAAAGAAAAAACATTTCCGGCATGCCGACAGCCTTAGGACCTTGATAACGGACAATAATAACATCTCCCGGCACAATTTCCTTATTGATCAATGCATCAACGGCAGACCGTTCACTATCATATACTTTTGCTTTTCCTTTATGCACCTGCATGTCTGCTGAAACAGCGGAAATTTTAATGGTAGCTTCTTTCGGAGCCAAATTGCCTTTCAGCACGGCAAGCGACCCGTGAGATTTAAGCGGTTTGGACATTGGATAAATAACGTTTCTACGATTTAGTTTGTAATTAGCCAAAAACATTTCAGCAAAACGCGGCATTTCGTTGTTTCGATATTCGTTTAAGTTTTCTCTCAATGTTTTTCCGGTTACAGTTATCACATCAAGATGCAAATAAGCTTCCAACTCAAGCATAACCTGCGGCACGCCCCCAGCGTACCAAAACAACTCCGTCGGATAATGACCGGCTGTCTTCGTATCAACTAGCACTGGAATTTGACGATGAATGCGATCGAACTCTTGTACATCGAGCTCAATCCCAATTTCCCTGGCAATTGCAATCAAATGCATGACTGCATTTAACGAGCCTCCAATCGCAGAGTGAACCATAATGGCGTTCTCGAAAGCTTCCTTCGTTAATATCTTTGAAGGTGATATCCCTTCATGAACCAGCCGCATAATTTGTTGACCAGCAGCCCGTGCCATGCGCCCAATCTCTGCATTCGTTGCAGGAATTAAGGCTGACCAAGGAAGCGCTAATCCTAGAGCTTCTGCCATTACTTGCATAGTAGCTGCCGTACCCATATATTGACAGGCTCCGCAGGTAGGGCAGCAAGCACGTTGAAACGCCAAGAACTCTTCCTTGGTCATTTTTCCTTTATCCACCTCTACGCTCATATGCCAAAGCTCTTCGTTGGAACGCATGCAAGGGCCCGCCCCCATGGCTCCGCCAGGCACATGTATAGCTGGTATATCCAACCTGGCTATCGCCATCAAATGAGCCGGAACCGCCTTATCTCCAGCAGAAGAAAGCACCATTGCGTCGAATGGGGTAGCCATTGCATGAATTTCGACCATGGAAGCAATCATATCCCGGGATGGAAGAGAATACTTCATGCCTTGATGCGCTTGTGCTACTCCATCGCAAATGTCTGTTGTCGTATAGATGGCGGGCTTACCATTCATTTGAAATACGCCCTTTTCGATCTCGCTCACTAGCTGATTTAAGTGATAAGAGCTAGGGTGGCTAGCCCCATCGGTACTTTCGACGAGAACCTGAACCTTATTCAGATCCTCAACTGTCCAGTCCATCGACATCCTCAGGGCATCGCCCTCAAAGCTGATTTTGCGCACTTTCTGACTTTCTAATGTCTCGAGTTCTCTGCTCATCTTTAGGTAGCCTCTTTTCCCATACTTGAATATTTAACCAACTTACCCCCATTATAATTTCATGTTGTAAGATTGTCTACAATATTACAATTTAGTTTTACAAATTTATTTTTGTAAGTTATAGTCTAGATTAATAAGGATTTATTGTTGGTAAAGGAGTTTACGGCTCATATGGAAAATTTCACTTTCGAAGAACAGAAAAACACTTCTCTTCGCCATAAAATTACTGATGATATACGCAAAGCGATTTTTAGCGGACATCTATTGCCAGGTACACGGTTACGTGAGGTGGAGATGTCAAAGCAAATGGGTGTCAGCCGGGGACCTATTCGAGAAGCTATGCGGATGCTTGAACAGGAAGGCTTGCTTATTTCTCAGCCCTACAAGGAAACTATGGTTTCTGATATTACTCGCGAGGAAGTTATTCACGTACTTATTCCAATAAGGCTGACCTTAGAGCAATTTGCAGTTAAAAAAGCATTAGATTTACTTGATGATTCACACTATGCTAAACTGCAAAGCATCATAGATAAGATGAGAGAGGCAGCAAATCGTCAGGATATCGCCCAAATAGCAGATTACGACCTGCACTTTCACGCTTATTTGGTTGAGCTTTCCGGAATGAGCAACATCATTAGCATCTGGAACTCTATCTATAACCGAATTCGCCTTCATTTCATAACTCAAGCCCGCACCTATGACGATCTAATAAAATTATGCCAGGAGCATGAAACCTTATTAGAAGCGATTAAGCTAGGCAACGAGAACGACATATGTGCAGCATTAACTGAGCATATTCAAATTGTGAACTGGGACTTTTTGGACAAACAAGAATAAACGGCTTCGCAGTTCTTTGGAAAAGCGCGTTTACCGATGAAGAATAAGAACCAGTTAATCGCAGTTTAAATTTGGCAGTTAAGCCTTGAAGTAACTGGTGACATAGGCAAGTTGTTTTAATGCGATCTCCCATTCGAGTTGACTTACTTCGTCGCAGAGAATACCGAGCAATGATGAACCTCTAAGGGTTGCCACAAACGCTATTCGTGCAAAAAA
Organism: Paenibacillus sp. IITD108; assembly: GCF_036541265.1. Lineage (NCBI taxonomy): Bacteria > Bacillati > Bacillota > Bacilli > Caryophanales > Paenibacillaceae > Paenibacillus > Paenibacillus sp. IITD108. The sequence goes on from NZ_JAZHCT010000004.1 coordinate 238,895, forward strand.
GACAGCTTTAATTTTTTAACGGTTGCCATCGCGCTTAATTTCCCAAAAAGCACTGTTTTTGCTCGAGAAATGGTACAATAGCGCTCGTGGCAACCGTTAAATGCTCAAATGAGCTAAAATAATCGAAATAGCATCTCTGGCAACCGTTAGGGTAATGACTGATACACAAAATCAAACTATAAACATGTTAATAATCGCGAGAAGCTGCTTCACTGCATTTTCACCCCAACATTCAAGCCGCACACCAAGTTATTCACGCACTTATGCACTTATCCACATTTCATACACATGAAACTCACAGTTTTCAAGTTAGATATCCACAAAATCAACAGCCTTATCAACATGTAAATGGATGTTTGTACACATGTTATCCACAAGTCTGATTGAACAAATTTTATACAGCTGCCTATTACTAACAAAAAAAAGCCTGAGCCCGGCATCGGGTTCAGACCTAACGGCTGCGTGGAGCCTATATGTGTACAATGGAGTGTTTGAAATTGTAACGAATTCGCCAAGCGCTCTGTGTAAGCAAACCGCCATTTGGAGCCCCCTTTTTACACCAATAAGGCTTCTCAGGTGTGTCCATTCAATTGTGAATGATGCAACAAGCAATTGAAGAGGTGGCACTGCGATCAAGTTTGGGCTTTACGACCGCTGTTATATGCCAATTTTTTGGTGCATATAAAACCTGTAATAGTTAAAACTGGCCTACAAAGGCGGACGCTATCGCTTCAGTCCCAATCTTGCTCTCCGTTCACCTTTCTTTTGCTTACCAAATGTTGCCCAAAATGAATGTACATGGTCACACGTTCCGTTATTTACCTAAAAACTGCCATTGATTTAATTACGCGGACACACATTCCGCTATTCGTCTCTAGATGGGACTTTTTCTTCGATTTATTGACCAATAGCGGAACGTCTGTCACTTTACCTCCTCAAAACTGCGGTTTTGGGCCCAATAGCGGAACGACTGACCATCTATTGAAGACCAGAAACGCTATTATGCCGAAAAAGCTTGCATTAAAAATCTAACGAAGCTTGACGGGCTTATTTGGGTCAAAAGGGCCTAAAAACGTGGATTGTTCACACATAGAGCTGCTAGTCTTCGTTACAATTAAAAATGAGCTGTTTTCGTTGAAATAGCACTTGTCAGCTTCGTTAGAATTATTTTCAACAGCCTGACAAATTACACTAAGATGACCCGAGACACCTATTCGCACTGTTCGCATCATTAGCCATCATTTATAATGAAAGCTAATCATAGTATCAGAGGAGTTAATAGAGATGAACCTGTCTGCTCAGCATAACACCAGCCTTACGATTGGAGAGCTCATTGACTACTTGACCAGCCGCGGACCCGCAGTATCCCCAACGGTAGACAAGCTTCTGTATGGTGAACCAGATACAACTATAACAAGTGTTGCTGTAACCTTCCTGGCCACGCAATCTGTCATTAAGCAGGCTGCCGAGCTTGGAGCGAACCTCATTATTTCACATGAGCATCCTTACTATAATCATAACGGTATGCAGCACGAACAGTGGAAAGAGGATGCTGTAGCGCAAAACAAGCATTTATCCATTATGGAATCCGGCATAGCTATATTTCGCTATCATGACCATTGCCACCGCGAGCAAATCGACCTTATTACAGATGGATTAGTTCGCCAGCTGGAGTGGGAGCCGTATATGGAGCAGCGGCTGCCTGCCGCTTCGATCGCCGTTCTGCCTTCTATGTCTGCTGCCGACATTGCGGAGCATATCAAGCATACATTAAGGATTCCTTATGTGCGGTTAATAGGAGACCCCTCTCAGGCATGCTCGCGCGTTGCGATTACTGTAGGCTATCGCGGCGGCGGCAATGTCGTGCTTCCTTTGCTGCGTGAGCAGCGAGTACAGCTCGTTATCGCAGGGGAGGGCCCGGAATGGGAGGCGCCTGAGTATGTTCGCGATGCCCGTGAGCAAGGGTTGGATTATTCCATGATTATGCTTGGACATGCAGAAAGTGAAGCGCCCGGCATGCGCTATATCGCACAATTGCTTGCCGAGCAATTTCCCCATATAGCTGTTCATACCCTGATAGACAAGCCGTTATACGCGATACTTTAACAAACAAGTTAGCTGATCCGGTAAACAAGCAAAGCGCAGTAAATGAATACTCTGCCTGTTATACTGCTCAAGCCTGCATCATTATACTGCTCAAGCCTGCATTATCCTGCAAGCCTCATTATCCTGCTCGAGCCTGCTTTATCCCGCCCAAGCCTGCTTACTCACCCGCTGCCTAACTGCCCACTGGTCGCTAAGCCAGCTCCAACAGACACATATCGAGGCATATTTGGATGGAAAGCAGCGCTTCGCGATCAGTAAATTGAATTTGTACGCCGTCGCCTTCCACTTGCACAATTGTGCCTATGCCGAATTTGCTATGCTTCACCGAGCTGCCCACTACGAGCTCCGATCTATTTTTTATAGCATTGGGATTATTCATTGGAAGCAGCGCCGGGACAGTCTGCTGAAGGGCTGTGCCCGGCTCCTTCGGGTCTGCCTTAGCCTTAATGGCGCTGACAAAACGCGACTCCATCCCTTTTACACCGCCCCGCTCCGAGTAAGTCATGCATTCCAGCCTATGTCTCGCTCGCGTCATGCCGACATAAAATAACCGTACCGCTTCCTCCATTGCAGCTTTGCTCTGCTCACTGTTTTTCATTTCATCTGCCGAAGGAATAATCCCTTCCATCATATCAATCATGTATACATGGTCGAACTCCAGCCCTTTGGCGCTGTGAAGAGTGGAAAACGTTACAGCAGGCTGCCCTTTTATCTTCTTAGCATGCTTAAGCCTTTCCTCCAAGTGCTTTAGGCGAGCAGCGAATTGCTCCATCGTCTCTAACGAATCCGCAATGCTCTCCAAAGTATCCAATATGCCCAGCAAATAATCCTTGCGAAAGCCATAACGCTCGCTCAGCTTCTCAATCGCTTTGTCGTAGCCTAACCGCCCTCTTATAACCTGAATAGCTTGCAGCGGCGGCATCCCTTTCATCTGCTGAAATATTTCCTTGCATTCGGTAATCAGCTGCGGCTGATAATCCTGCAATTCAACATATTGTACTAAGTTATCAAACACAGACTGCTTGTTATCTATTTGCTTCAGCGCTTCCATTTGCGCTTTGCTTATATAGCCGTTCATTTTCCGATATATAGCTTCCAGCAGGTCCACACGCCGATCAGTAAAGGTCATGCGCATAAAATTCAAAATATCTTCAACAACCCAATGAGAGAAAAAGCGATTGTCAGCATCCTTCATATAAAAAGGAATACCCGCGCGGTCGAAAGCATGGATAAGTGGAATGGAGCTATCATGATTGCGGTATAATATAGCGACCTCGGATAGCTCTTCCAGCTTATACTGTTGAATTCGCTCTACAATATAAGCAGCCTGGCGATCATAAGCCGGCAATTGTGTAAATAGGATCGACTCATTTGCTTGCTTTTCTTTGGTTGTAAACATATTTTTCGGATAACGGTCACGGTTGCGCTTAATGAATTCATTAGCAGTGTTAACAATTTGCGGCGTTGAACGATAATTTTGTTCCATAAATAATATTTCCGCATTTTTATATACCTTCTGAAAATCGAGCAAATAGGAAGGCTCTGCACCACGCCAGCTATAGATGGATTGGTCATCGTCAGCAACGACGCATAAATTGACATGCCCGCTTACCAGCTTCTCTACAATCGCATGCTGAATAAGCGAGGTGTCCTGGCTTTCATCCGTCATCACATAATCGAATTGCTGCGCAAAGCTCTCCAGCAGCACCGGATCCTCGCGCAAGGCCCGCTCGGCTATAACGAGCATATCGTCATAATCGATCCACTGTTCGCCGTGCTGATCAAGCTTGAACTGCTCGTACTCCCGCAATACAATATCGGCCTTCACGAGGCTTGTACGCACATCAGCCCATTGCTGCTGCGGAATCATTTTATTTTTGACATAGCTGATGTACCGAAGCAGCTCTTCCATCTGATCCTCAGCCAGGATCTGCCTGGTTATTCGCTCGTACAGCATGCGCAAAATCATTTTTTTATGCGGCGGCTGCCCGTTCTCCAATAACGAGGACGCAGCAGAAGGCGCTTCTCCTGCCAGCGCCCGCCCTTCAATAAGGCGAAAGCGCCGCCCCTTGCTGCGCAAGTAGCTTTTCATAATTTCGAAGGAAAAGCTATGAATGGTAGAGAACTGGGCGGCCGGCAAATAAGGAAAAAAGCGCTGGAAGCGCTGCTTCATATCCGCCGCCGAAGCTCGGCTAAAGGTAAGCGCCTTAATACGCGCAGGGTTAACCTGCTTCTCTTCAATCAGATAGCCGATTCTCATCACCATCGTCGTTGTTTTGCCTGATCCGGGAGAAGCGAGCAGAAGCACCGGCCCGTCAGTTGTCGCGACGGCCCGCTTCTGAACCTCATTCAGCTCTACGCCCGTTTCCTTCTGCTTGCGCACAAAAAACGACTGTGCTTGCTCCATTCGATCTATTTGCTCAAGCTCCATTATTTTTTTCTGTTCTTGTATTGCCTGTTTCATCCTTCTCACCTTTCCAGCTTTTCAGCTGCTTCCGATCCAGCTTGCCTACAGCAGTATAAGGCAGCTGCTCCACAAATGTAAACTGAGCAGGCATTTGATACCTCGCCAATCTGCTGCGCAGCCATTCTTTCAGCAACTCCTCTGTCAGGTCCGCCGCAAAAGCGGGTACGATCCAAGCATGCAATCGCTGGCCGTACAGCTCATCCGCTGCGCCCACGACGGCTGCAAATTCAATAAGAGGATGCTGCAAAAGCACTCGCTCCACATCAAGCGGATAGACGTTCTCTCCTGCTGACACGATTCTGTCATCCATTCTGCCGCTTAAGTAATAAAGCCCCTGTTCGTCCTGATAGCCCATATCTCCAGATGGAATCCAGCGCTTCCTTGATCTTTTGCGAAAGAGCTCATGCGAAACGCATAGCTGTCCGATCCCGCCAGCCTGCATAGGCTTATTGTTATCATTCATCACCGCTATTTGAATGCCGAATATTTTTTGGCCAATCGTTGCCGAGTTGCTGCTTAAATCGTTCGGAGACGCAATTGTATTAAGCCCAGCCTCTGAGGTGCCGTACAAATTGTATAGGATTGGGCCAAGCTGCTTTAATACGAGCTCAACAAATGACGGCTGAAGCTCTGCTCCTCCGGAAGCGATGCAGCGCAGCGAGTTCAAGCTTTGCTTGGAATGCGCAAGCATGCGATGAAGCATTAGCGGCACAACCGAGATCATTTCAATTTTATGCTGCTCTACAATCGCGCAAGCCTGCTCAGCGGTGAAGCGGCGGCAAATCGCCATCTCCCCGCCCATCGCGGTCATAACGAACAGGAGCGCAATGCCATAGCCATGAAAAATAGGCGTGGCAATATAAGCTCGCTCGTAATCAGCTAATTTCAATCTGGTCATGATAGATAAAAAAGGACCTATATATTGCGATATCGAAGGCTTATGAGCAGCCGTTTTGAAATGGCCTGTCGTTCCTCCTGTTAAAAGCATTAATTTTCCGGCGCTGACTCTTGCCAGCTTTATTTTTTCCGGTGCAGCTGTGCGAGCGAGCTTATAAACTGAATCAGCTTTATCATGATAGCTTAACAGTTTCCTACCGGCATAGCAGGATGCATGAAGAAACTCAGTGAACTCCTCATCATATATGACAAAGCTGAACTCGTATTGCGCTGCCAGCCGCTGCCACTGTTCCTTGCTCATCTCAATATTTATGAAGTACAAATCTGCGCCTAGCCCGGAGCCCGCAAATATCGAATGAACAAGGCTGGCATGATTTCTGCACAAAATGGCCACACGGTCTTTTTTTTGCAACCCGTATTTGGTGCGGAGCCAGTACGCTAGGGATAAGGATTGGTCAAACAATTGATTATAAGTGAAAGCTTCCTCTTCATCTCTTAATGCAGAACGAAAGCCGTACGATCGACTGGCATAATGTAGCAGCGCCAAAACATTCGTCCCATATTGTCTCATCGCATTCATCAGTCTTATCCAGCCAACAGGCGTGTGCAGTTTCAGTCTATAAATAACGCGAAGCAGCTTTGAAAAGTCCATCAGCGCTCCCCCTTTATCCATCTTGGCGCCAGCCTGTCCCAAGCGCGCGCACAAGGATAAACAGCTCCGCCGTCCTTTGGACAGGCGCGTTTACCGGCGAATTATAAGAACAAATTTATAGTGAAAACTTATAAAGTCTTATCATTTAAAGAAAGACAGCCACTCTGCAGGCCAAAGCCACCATGGCTTGAAAGCTCGTTTGTGCGTATACATCGCCTTGCTGATATGCGCCGCCACATGCTCGGGCGACATAGCCGGCATCGACTTGTAGGAGGCGGTCGGCTCAATCATAGGGGTGCGCACTAAAGGGAGGTAAAAAGTCGTTACTTTCACATCTCTGGCGCGAAGCTCGGGCGCAGCAGCACGCAGCCATTGGTCGAAGGCCGATTTGGAGGCTAGATAGGCAGACCAATGCGGAAAAGGCTGCAGAAGCATATTAATAGTTGAAACATTAATGATCTGCCCTTTTTTTTCTTCCAGCACAGGAATTAAAGCAAGCATGAGCTGCACTGGTGCCAAATAATTGATGGCCATCGTTCGTGTAAAATCATGATACCGGTCAAGGCTGGCAAAAATTGAGCGCTTGATCGACTTGCCTGCATTGCTTACGATAATATCAATGCCGCCAGGCACAGCCTCAAGCCACAGCAGCAAGGCTTCCATTTCATCGGCTTGACGAAGATCTGCAGCGTAGACTGACACCTTCGCCTTACCCTTTGCGGCGATGCTGTTTTTAAGCTCAATCAGCTTCTGCTCTCTTCGGGCGATCAAAATAAGATGAACAGGCATATTGGACAGTCTGACAGCCAATGCTTCGCCAATACCCGAGCTGGCGCCTGTAATAATAATTGTTTTACCGGATAAGTGTTGAAGCAGCCTTTGCTCGTTTATGCGCACTTGAGGAAATAATATAGCTTCCAGCCAGGTATAGGTCGACATAGTCGCTCCTTTCGATCAGCCTTTGATCCAATCATGCTTACTGTTTTCAACATTGTCAAAATAACAAGGTTTATATAAAAATAATGTACGTTATAATAGGTTAAGATTAACATCATTCGCATCACTTGGGGGTTTTATTATGTTTCGTCATCCAATCGGCATACTGCGAGCCGCAGGCATGCTGGATGGTTTATCGTTGCTAATATTACTGCTTATCGCGATGCCGCTAAAATATATGGGCGGTATTGATGCTGCGGTACGTATCGTTGGCAGTCTGCACGGTATTATATTCGTCGGATACGCGGCTGCTATTATTTATGCTGCTATCCGGATTCAATGGAGCATTGTTTGGTCCCTTGTCGCCTTTTTGGCCGCATTTATACCGTTTGGCAACTTTATTTTAGATATTAAGCTAAAAAAAGTGCAAGCGAGCTACGAGGTTAAGCCATTTAATACGATTTACCTGATTTACTGTGTCGTCTTTTTCTCATTTTTTGATTTATTTTCACAGCTGCCTGTCATGAGTACATTTGCTGAATCCTTGGGCGCCTCGCCACTTGTCGCTGGTCTTGCTGTTGGCATGTATTCCTTCTCCAACACATTCGGCAATATTTTATCAGGTGTACTGACAGATCGCCGCAATCCTTTCATTATATTGCTGACCGGATTGTTCATGACAAGCGGCGCACTGCTGCTGTACGGGGTCATTCAAGATACGACCACCTTGCTTATTATCCGATTTATCCACGGCTTTGTTGGGGGCTTAATTGTTCCTGCAGCCTTCACGTATCTGGCCAATAGCTCAGAAGGACAAAAGCGCGGCAAAAACAGTGCTATATCTGGAGCCTTCGTCGGTATTGCAGCGATCGTCGGTCCGGCCTTCAGCGGCATTATGGCAAGCCGCACTAGTGTGCCATCCGTGTTTGCGGTCGTCGCGATCAGCGGCTTTTTGCTTACTATTATCGTTTACATCGCATTGAAATCCAAAGCGCCTGTCATACGCAAGAAGAAGGCCGCTGTCCGCATCCCGCTCCGCACCTTTTTTATGAATAAAGGCATTATGACGGCCTATAGCGGCGCCTTTTTCCTAATGTTCTCGCAAGGCTGTCTGGCCTATTTGTTACCGCTGCATGTCCAGTCGCTTGGCTTTGATTCCAGGCTTAGCGGAACATTAATGAGCATGTTCGGTGTTGTTGCGGTGCTTGTCTTTATTTTGCCAACGAATCGCATATTTGACAAGGTATCTCCAATTTATACTCTATCGCTTGGCATATGTCTAATGGGCGCGGGGCAGCTGTTCATTAGCCAGGGGCATTCAAGCATGATACTATATGCAGCTCTTTCCTGCTACGGCATCGGCTTTGCGCTGCTGTTCCCATCTCTTAACTCTGTGCTCATCGACGCCACTACTGAGGATATTCGAGGCAAGGCTTATGGATATTTCTATGCTTTCTTCTCGCTTGGCGTAGTTGCCGGATCTGCATTAATTGGCTGGCTGCCGACCGATGTAATAGGCGGTTTTATTATTACTGGCGTTATTCTCATCTCATACTCTGCGCTTGTGTTAATCGTATCGCGCTCCAAAGTTGCGATTGCCAAACACCAGCAGGAAAATTAAATCTGGCAGGCGCATTGTACCGTTCTTGTGACACATCATTTCGCGGAGAATTGTTTTTCACCGTACAAAAAACCTGCACCGCCTAAGCTGAGCTGCTTAGGCAGATGCAGGTTTTATTTTTCCGATTTGCGTGTCTGAAACGGCTTTACGATTTTTCGCACAAAGTGGCACAGGGCGCGCCACAAACACGACCTTTTGTATGATTTTTCGTACAAAGTGACGCAGTGCAACCGCTAATAGCTGTATTTACACCCCATACAGCTTACACATGCAGCCACCATATCCCCGCACATTCAGGAACAACACTGGACTGGCTCTGCTTCACTTTCTCCGCCCACTCGTCCCCAAAGAAAAATTGCGTAAGCTCAAGCGCTTGCTGCACACTCTCAAACTGATAATCCATTCGGATCCAGCGATGAGCGAAGCCATATTCCTCCTGCAGCCGTTTGTAATATCCTTTCAGCATATCCGGAGGATTCGGTGCAGTCTCTCCCGTACCCATCGTTTCGAAAATAATTATAGTGCCGCCAGGTCGCAAAATACGCTTCATTTCCGCAATCGTTTCCTGCAAATTAAGCGCTCCATCCTTTACCTCGTCATTGGCAATATAAGCAACAGTCCAGCCTGCAACTACCAAATCCGCGCTATTATCCTTGATCGGCAAATAACGATGGTCCGCAATATGCGTCTGCCAATTTCTCAACCCTTTCTGCTTCAATCGCTCTGCTGTAACAGCCAGCATCTCAGCGGAAGCATCCAGCGCAATAACAGATTTCACTAATGGAGCAAGCGCAACAGTCAGCCGTCCTGTACCTGCACCAACATCCACGACATACAGCCCTTTCAGCGGCTTTATTTCCTCGATTACGTCATGAAGCAGCGGCTGCTTGGAAATAAGCAGATGATATTTTTCTGCTTCCTCTACATAAATACGTGCATGATCAGTCATTCTTTTTCCTCCTTATGCCAGCGTGCAGCCAGCAGTTCAGCTTTGTTTTCAGCTCCTAGCATAAGGGTTCTCGTAACGGAAAGGTCAATACCATTATCGGATAGGAATAGCATATATAATATGCAAATGCTCATTGAGCCTTTGCCATTTGGTCACATATCTGCGCTGCTCCAGCACCTCGATAAGCTTTTCCAAATGAATGTAGGATTCACCGCTGCACGGCAGCTTCTCATAAGCTCCGCTATACATGAGATCGGCAATACAAATACGCCCATGCGGCTTAAGCACTCTGCGCATTTCCTCGATGGCAAGCACCTGCTGCTGCTCAGACAAATGATGAAAGGCAAAGCTTGTCACTGCAAAATCAAATTGTTCCCCCAAATAAGGCAGCGCCAAAAAATTGCCCAGCTTCGTTTCCATCTCAGGCAGCTTTTCGCGGCAGCGCTTCAGCATTTCCTTCGATTGATCGACACCGGCCATTAGCGCCCCGCGTTCAATCAGTTTCTTGGCCAAATTACCCGTGCCGGTGCCAATATCGAGCCCCCGCTCGCCAGCAAGCGGCGCAACCCATTGCACGGTTAATGCCAGCGCAGCCTCGTAATCACGGTACTTGGCCTCCGCGTGCTTGACACGCTCATCATGCTCTACAGCCTGTTTATCAAAATTCCATCTGTCCTGCCAGTTGCTGCGCTGATCTCTAAGCCGTTTGGACCGCTCCGCCAGCTGGTAAATATCCTCGAGCGGAAGCCTGGCCTTGGTGCGGACCACTTGGATCATATGATCCGTCATCTCGATCGTTCCGCGAATTTCAAGCCATTTCGCAAACATTACCGAGCGCTGCAGCTCCAAATAATACAGCAGCTCCTCGTAATCATCGCCTTCTATATTAGCTAAAGCCTGTTTAATATCCTCGATCGTCATGCCAGATTCACGCAAAGCAATTATCGTCTGCAAACGCCAGACATCCTTTTCCTGAAAAATCCGATACTGATTATGCTTATCCTTGGCAGGATCAATCAATCCCTTCTCTTCATAGAAACGAATCGCCCGCGCCGATATATTCAGCCGTCTTGCCGCTTCTTTAATATGCATGCTGCATCACCTCATTCACTTGCCTACATTAAACGTTAACGTAACGGAAATGTAAAGAGGCTTATTCTATTTCTTTATAAGCAATCCTTTCTTGCGGACAGCCGCAACCTTTCCAGCAGCATGATCGTCTGCTTTTCAAAAGGAGGAATGATCCAACCCATGAAGCTGCGCAAACCAATAATAGTAACAATAGTAGCTGCTGCAATATTAGCTGCCGGAATTTTCATCGCATATAAAACGTATGAAAACTTGTTTCGCCAATTTCAAAGCCTTACGGTAGAGATTGTAAACCAATCCAAACTTGATATTGTAAAAGTAGAAACAGGCTTATTAAGCGGTACGCCCGCACAGCCTGGCGAGTCAAAGCATTCCTTTGAACAAACGATTGCCAGCGGGAAAAAAGCAAAAATCATTCCGAAGCTGAAGTTTTTCGGCGAAGGCTCCATTTATATGGAATTTACAGACTCCAACGGGAAAACAACGAAAAAAACCGTTTGCTCTTACACCGAAAGTGCTTCCGGTTATTCAACGGTTACGATTACAGACAAACAGATAACGGTTGAGGAGCATTGTATATAACTTATCCGGAACGGGGGGATTATATGAACCTGTCTCGCCTAGCTTTAACCTTGTTTATTGCGCTGGCGCTAGTTGCCGCTGGCTGCAGTAAATCATCGCCAACGCCTGACCTTGCTCCGCAAAAAGTGCAAGAGCTGTACCCTGGCGATCTAAAGCAGGTAGATTCTATCGAAATTCGCAGCGGCTCCACCGGTGAGCTCAAAACGTATTCTGACCGTGAGCAAATTCAGCAATGGCTGAGTTCTATAGCAAACATCGTCATAACGCCTGAAGCTGATCAAGAAGGCAGTGTCGGCACTTTATTTTCGGTTTACTTATTCGAAAATAAACAACTGCGGCTTACATTTACAAACAACTCTATCCGTAACGTGTATTACGTTTCCAACAACGAGCTGCTCGAAGCCATAAAGTCTCTCTTTGAAGATGCCGGTTCATAATGGCACCGCAATTAACAAAACCGTTAGACGCTAAATCCCCCCCCCCCCAAGAGTTAGATACCATCTAGCTGTTGGCGGTTCAAGCGCTTCTGGCGGTTTTTTGTTGTATGTCTAGTTCATTTTGTTCATTTCCCTCCTCCGAAAGGTGCTTTTTCCAAAAACATGACATGGAAGCATTTACAACAAATTTAGCACATGCTATATTAAATGAAACCATGGTTTCAAATAATGAAACGAAATACTCATTTCATAGGAGGCATACGATGAAACTGTTAACTTTTACAGAAAACGAGCAAAACCGGCTGGGCATCTTTACAGAGCAAGGCGTCCTGCATGTCGACCGGGCAGCAGCAGCGCTTTATCCACAAGGGCATACCATTCCGCTTCAAGTCATGGATGCAATCTCTGCAGGCAATTCGGCAATCGAACAGCTGCAGCAGCTTGCGGCTGATACACTTGCATCTCCGGAAGCAAGCATGTATTTGTCCTCGCAATCCGATCTGGAGCTAGAGCCTTGTGTTACAAATCCCGGTAAAATCATTTGCGTCGGACTGAACTACCGTAAACACGCGGAGGAAACGAATGCTCCTATTCCAAGCTTCCCTATATTATTTAATAAATTTTCCAATACTCTGACTGCCGATGGCAAAGACGTGACTCTCCCTTCTGCTGTCACTTCTCAAGTCGACTACGAAGCAGAGCTTGTTATCGTCATTGGCAAAACAGCCAAAAATGTCGACAAGGCTAATGCGCTTGACCATGTGTTTGGCTATTGCTGCGTCAACGATCTCTCTGCCCGCGATTTGCAAATGCGCACCAGCCAGTGGCTGCTGGGAAAATGCTGCGACGGCTTCAGCCCGCTTGGGCCTTATTTGGTTACGGCTGACGAAGTTGGCAATCCGAATGATTTGCAAATCAAATGCACTGTTAATGGCGAGGTGCGCCAAAACTCCAATACTTCCGATATGATTTTCCATTGCGACGAGATTGTCAGCTATATTTCCAAGCATATGACCCTATCTCCTGGTGATATTATTTTGACTGGAACACCGGAAGGCGTCGTCCTCGGCTATCCAGAAGATAAGCAGGTATGGCTCAAGGACGGAGATATCGTTACGATAGAAATTGAAAAGCTTGGCTCTCTGACGAATCGTATGGTCGATCCTTCATAATTCAATTCTTTTAAAGGAGATGAGCACAATGTCACAACCTATTCATACTGAGCTAGCACCACAATTTCCGCTGCCTTTCTCGCAGGCGCTGAGATCAGGAGATTTTGTCTATGTATCCGGCCAAGTAGGCGTTGACCCGCAAACACGGCAAGTTGCAGGTTCCACCATTGAAGAGCAAACGGCACAAGCGCTGCGCAATATTGAAACCATATTACAGGCTGCCGGACTTACTCTAGATCATATCGTTAAAATGAACGCTTTTCTTTCGAAATACGAGGATTTCCCTGGTTATAACCGCACTTATTCAGAAATGATCAAGCAGCCTTTCCCTACCCGCACTTCTATTCAATGCGGCATAGGCGACTATTTGGTTGAAATCGATGCTATTGCCTATGCTCCGAGCGTTCGGGGAGGACATTCATGAAGCCTTTAACAATCGCTGTCGCTGGTATTTTGCATGAAACCAACACATTTGCTCCCGGATTGACAACCGCAGAGCATTTTTCAAAGGAGCGCAGCACAACAAAGGAAATGTTTGAGCAGCGCTATCTTGGCACACGAACCTCAATGGGCGGCGTACTGGACGCTGCCAAGCAACACGGCGTTCAGCTTGAGGTCGGCTTATATACAACGACTACACCCAGTGGCATGATTGAAGCGGGCAGTGCCGAGCTGCTGCTTGGCGAACTTGTGCAATCGCTGCCGGAGCATATCGACGGCCTTGTCGTTATCGCACATGGCGCTATGGTTTCCGAGCAATATCCCGACTTCGAGGGAGAGTGTTTAAGTCGGCTGCGAGCCAAGCTTGGAGATAAGCTTCCAATCGCAATGACGCTCGATTTGCACGCTAATGTAAGCCAGGAGATGGGACAGCTGGCCGATATTATCGTAGGCTATGATACATATCCACATGTGGATATGTACGAACGAGCGGTCGAGGCCTTTCATCTGCTTGTGAATATGATTAATGGGGATATCTCACCAGTGCGATGTGTGAAGCATACGCAAATGCTTGTCGTGCCGCAAGCGATGATGACTGAAGAAGGCAGCATGAAGATATTAATGGACCGCGCTTTTGCAATGGAGGAGTTAGAGTCGGTACTTAACGTAACGGTTATCGGCGGCTTTCCATACAGCGATGTGGTGGATGCCGGGATGTCTTTTATCGTTACAACTGACAATAATCAGGAGCTTGCCAACAAGCTCGCTGCCGAGCTCGTCGATTTGGCGGTTAGCATGAAGGAATCATTCGCTATCGATCAGCTCACACCAGCAGAAGCCATTTCTATCGCCCTCGCTGAGCGGGAAGGCCCTGTTATATTGGTGGAGGGCTCCGACAATGTCGGGGGCGGCGCCCCTGCTGATGCAACCTACTTGCTGGAGGAGCTTGTTTCTATCGATCAGCCTGCCTTAATTGTAATAAAGGATGAAGAGGCCGTGCAGTATGCTGCGGCTCTAGGCATCGGCGGCGATTTCAAAGCACATATAGGCGGGAAAAGCGACCGGTTGCATGGCGATCCCGTTGAAGTAACAGGAAAAGTCAAACTATTATTCGATGGCAACTATCGGCATGCGGGTCCCTATATGACCGGGCAAATAGCAGCTATGGGTTTAACCGCTGTTATTGAATGCGGAAAGCTTACAGTCGTTTTAACAGAAAAACGCGTTCCACCTTGGGACATCGGCCATATTCAATATGCAGGACTGGATGCCAGCCGCTTTAAATTAATTGTGGTCAAATCAGCTATTGCCTGGCAAACCGCATTTGGGCCAATCGCTAAAAAGGTTCTCTTGGTCGATACGCCAGGCTGCTGCAGCGCGAACCTGCAACATATCGAATATAAGCATATTCGTAGACCAATCTACCCTTTCGACCCTATAAATCAACCCTAATATTAGGAGGCATTTTAAATGACTTACACGACCAAAGTCTCTGAGCAGCTGTTTGCCGAGTCCAAGCATTACTTGGCTGGCGGCGTCGCTTCCACCCTGCGCGCCTCGATGAAGCCTGCCCCGCTTTTCGTAGAATCGGGCAAGGGTGCTTATGTTACTGATGTAGACGGCAATCAATATATTGATTATTTGCTGGCATACGGACCTCTTATTCTGGGTCATGCCCATCCGGCTTTGGAGGAGGCGTTGAGCAAGGCATCCAAGCTAGGCTTTACGTACGGACTTCAGCATCGCGGCGAAATTGAACTCGCCAAGCTGCTTACCGAGATACTTCCTTGCGCTGAGCGGGTAGCCTTAAGCGGCTCCGGCACCGAAGCGGTAATGCTGGCGCTGCGCCTGTCTCGCGCTTATACAGGCAAAACAAAAGTGGTTCGCTTCCATGGCCATTTTCATGGCTGGTCCGATACGATCTTCACCTCTTTCCCAAGCACCGATATGAAGCAATCAGCTGTTTCAGCAGCAGCCTCTGATAGTGCCGTACCCGGTACGAATGGGCAAAGCAGCAGCAGCTTAGGCGATATTATTATGCTGCCTTGGAATGACGCGGCAGCGCTTGAAGCGCTGCTGGACAAAGAGCATCATACTATCGCTGCCGTCATTACTGAGCCAATCATGTGCAATAACGGCTGTATCCAGCCTAAGGATGGATATTTGCAAAAAATGAGAGAGTTGACGGCTAAATACGGCATTGTTATGATCATGGATGAGGTTATTACCGGCTTTAGACTCGGCACAAGCGGCGCACATGGCAAGTTTGGACTTAGCCCTGATCTGGTCACGATCGGCAAAGCGATGGGCGGCGGCATGGCCATTAGCGGCGTAGCCGGCAAATACGATATAATGAAGCTGATTGAAGATGGCACGGTCAGCCATCTTGGCACGCTTAACGGCAATTACGCGGCAACAGCCGCAGCTTTGGCAACTCTGCATGAGCTTGGCAAAGATAACGGAAGCAGCTATCATCGAATGGAGCAATTCATGAAGCAGCTTGCAGATGGGATTCGCACGCTGTTTGGCAAGCATCAAATACAAGGGCTTATCAATCACGTTGGCCCAGTCTTTCATATGATGTTTACCGATCAAAGCAGCGTTGAAGATTTTACAGCCTTCGGCAAGCGCGATGCTGCGAAATATACGAAATTTGCGGAGATCATGCTGGAGGAAGGCGTTCTTGTTCGCCCTAGCGGACTATGGTATATTTCCACGGTCCATAGCGAGGCAGACATCGAAGCTACCTTGCAGGCCGTTGATCGAGCGCTGGCCCGTCTCTAACTGATGCTGCAGCAGCTTCGCCTGGAATAAATGGAGGAATGTCATTTGAGCAAAGAAGCAGTCGAAAACACCGAACGATATATTATTCAATCTGTTGATAAGGCACTCGATTTAATTGAGCTTTTGGCCGAGCATGGCTCGCTTAATCTGATTGAGCTTACCAGCATGCTGGAGCAGCCCAAGTCCTCAACCTACCGTATTGTACTCACGCTTGAGAACCGGGGATACATTAGCAGAAGCGATGAGGACGGCAAATATTGTCTGGGGTATAAGCAGCTGATGCTGACGCGGAATTTGCTTGAAAGAAATACGCTGCGCACTGCCGCCATTTACGAAATGAAGAAGCTGTCAGAGCGTTATGGCGACACGGTCAATCTGGGTGTATTAGTTGATGGAAAGGTTCTTTACGTCGAAATCATCGAAAGCACGCATGCGCTTAGAATGATGGACTCTATCGGCTCGCGCTCCCCTTTTCATGCTACGGCAATGGGAAAAGCAATAGCCGCTTATATGGACAGCAAGGAAGTCGAGGGGCTTGTGCAAGTGTACGGCTTGCCCCCGCTTACACCAAATACAATCCAGTCCGTGCCGCAGCTGAAAGCAGCGCTCAAAAAAATTCAAACGGACGGTTATGCGCTTGATGACGAGGAAATTGTAGAAGGTGCACGCTGCGTTGCAGCAACTATATTCGATATGTATGGCAAACCGGCAGGAGCGATCAGCCTTTCGGGAGCCATGCATAGATTTAAGCCTGAGCTTCTGGCTGATATATCCGCCAATGTGCAAGAAGCGGCAGCTGCTATTTCACGAAAGCTCGGCTTTCAAGCTTAATTGCGTAACCGCCAGTTTTTGCGTTTAAAGTCGGCATATTTCAGACTGTTGAAAATTCATTTGGAAACTCTAACGAATGCTAGTAGCGCTATTATACCGAAAAAACTCATTATAAAAATGTAACGAATCCCAGCGTGCTTATTAGCTGTAAAACGCCGCCCAAATGAGCTTTTGTTCACAGATAGCACTTCTACGATGCGTTACAATTTCAAAAAGTACATTTTATGCGAAATAGCGCTTCTAGGATTCGTTACAAAATGAGCGGCTTACTGAGCTCTACATTTTAGCCAAACTAGTTTTCATCTACTCAATGCCCGTAATGGAGCAAATAATTCCGCCTTTTTTGACGTACGGCATTTCCGCCAGGCCCACAACGATCCCGAAGGAAGGAGCACCCAGCTTCTCCAATTCCTCGCCAAATATATTATAGATACTGCCGACATTATCGCCTTCCTCAACAATCTGCAGTAAGTCCACTGCCGGGATAAAGAAACCTTCAATGGACGCAAGCAAAGAAGCATCAAAATTGCCATCACCATTCAATCTTCGCTTAATAGCAGGGGCAGGCTCGAGCAGCCAGGCTTCAGGGCCAAGCAGCATACCCAAATGATGCATCAAGCGATAAGCGCCCCGCCTGTATTGTTCCTGTTCCGCACGTTTAATTCTGCGGCCGCCGCTCGCTTCTGTGTATAACCAGGGAATACCCCGCTGCATCGCTGCACTTACAGTGCGCCCCGGCCCAACCTGCGGATGAGCCCATATCGTCTCCATGCCGAACGCTTCTGCGGCAGCACAAGAACGTCTCCCTAACTCTTCTTCCTCATTATGATAATAGCCTACAAGCACCGGAATAGAAAATTCCATAGCGCCGCTATGAAGATCGAGCAAGAAATCCGCTTTCGCCAAAATATACTGATCCAAGTAATAAGCCAGTCTTTCCGTATAACTTCCCTCTGGTGAGCCTGGAAATGCTCTGGCGAGATTTTTGCCGTCTAGCGGTGTAATGCGTGAAATTTCTTCATAAGCAGGCAAGTTTACTACAGGCACCATCAATACCGTTCCGCGAATATGCTGCGGCTGCAAGGCATGAATAAGTTCAATAACAGTACGCACCCCGTCATATTCGTCACCATGAACAGCAGCCAAAATAAGTAAGGTCGGCCCTTGCTCTTCCCCTTTTACGATATGCAATGGAATTTCCCCGACTCTTTCCTCACATGGGAAAGTCAACATCACATCCTTAACCTGCCCCGGATTTACTGAATCCCAATCGAATAACTCTGCAGGAATACGTGGAATCGTCATCGTTATTCCCCTTAAACCAGTTTAAGTGACTGCATGAAGCTCCGGACCCTATCTTCTTGCTCAGCTGTCAGCCGCAGCGCATAATCTGGCGTAAAACTTCCAGCAAAACCGAGCAAGTTCATCGCATAGCTAAAGCCGGCGAATACACCCACACTTGCAAATACATCACGAAGCGCAATAATATCATCCAGGCAGCCGGAAGCCGTCGCCATATCATTATTCTTCAAACTTTCATACAACTGTTTATTAATAGTCGTCGTACACGAGAACATGCCGTCAAGCTGGCTCGTTAATCCATAACCGTAAGCCGCATCGAATACATCCAGGCCGCTGAACAATACCGAAAACCCCGGAGCATGCTGAGCCTTCTCGCGTTGCAGCACACGGGCTAAAGCCAAGTCTCCCGTCTTGATTCCTGCAATATTCGGATGCTTCATGAGCTCAATAGCTGTCGCCGCTTCAATCTTTGTCTTTGTTATAACCGGCAAATCATACATATACACAGGAAAATCAGACTCTGCCGCAATCCGTTCGAAATAAGCTCTAACCTCCATTTGCGTCAATCCAAAATAATAAGGTGTAGTCGCTACAACGCCGCTTAAAGCCATCCCTTTCAAACTTTCTATTCGTTCCATCACCCGTCCGATCGAATTGTCCATAACGCCAACCATGACCGGGCAATCAGACTGCGCCGCCTTTACCGCATCAGATGCGATCTGTGCCGTCCTTGCATATTCGGAGTTTTTAATTTGTGCTTGTATGCCCATCGAGCCCATTACCAACAATCCTGCCGCATTCCCACTCAACTGATCCTCAACATGTAAACTTAAACTCGAAGCAATGACGTTCCCCTGCTCATCAAGAGGCGTCCCAAGCGCTGGATAATACCCTGCCGACAATAAATGATTCATTCTTCATCCCCTACCATTTCCCAAAATTTTTCCTTACTGGACACCGATCCAATCCGATCCGTCCTACACAATGCTCTCCGGTATTTCCCCCGCTGCAAATTTCCGTTCGGCCGCTGCCAACGTTTTTCCATCATCGCCACATAATGTTTGCCAGTGTCCCGGAAACAAATCCTTTGCCGGCAACAGCTTCAATCTGCGTATACTGCAAGCAAGCTCCTCAAGCGAGAAATCTTCTGCCTGCTGCACAGCTATTCTTCCATTTGAAAATAGTACATCCCCGCAAAATAATGCAGCAAGCTGCGGGATGTAGATACTTATATGATCACGGCTATGCCCGGGTGTCGCAATAAAATGTAGCTCCAAGTCGCCGCAGCACAGTTTTTCCCCATTTTCAACCACGATGGTCGGTACGCAAGGCTCGTAGTGATAATCAGCCGGATAAATCCCTAGTTTCCGCGCTTTGCCAATCCCAAGCGTGTCTTCCCCGCCGCTCACCAACTCTGCCGTCAAACTTGAACAAACGACCTTCGCGCCGAATTGCTGTTGCAATATGGCAGCACCACCGGAATGATCCGCATGCGCATGTGTCAATACAAGCCATTCCAGCTTTTCGCCCGAAAATCCATGCTGCGCAAGATGATCAAGCAATATCTGCGTATTTCTTCCTCCTCCGCAATCAATCAATATCCCCTTATCACCAGCCTTTACATAGTAAATATTACAGTCATAGTCATCCGACATACGATTGCCTAACAATCCGCTTCCTACTAAATAAACACGCTCAGTCAGTTGCGCCATCGCGCCGCCTCCCCTTGAACATCAAGGCGCTAATCGAACCGGCTGACCGGTTTGACTGGACAAAATAATAGCTTCCGCCACCCGAACAGCTTCTTTCGCATCCTCTGGCAACAAAATAGGAGAAGGTGTGCTATCGCGCACGCATTGGTAGAAATGCTTCATTTCCTCAAAAATATAGCCTGCATAAGAATCATAAGCTTCATTCCATATATAGGAAGCCTTATGAACTACGCCGTGATCACTCCAAAATACAAGCGATTGATCAGGATCCTGAAAATGTATGCTGCCCTCCTCGCCGACAATCTCCATACGCACATCCATCTCCGCAGGCGCTTGCTCTGGAATGAGCCAATTATTCTCAATTACACCTATCGTCCCATCTGAAAAAGTAAGCATGGTCCATATTAAATCCGGTTCGTTCCCGGTGCCGCTGCTTGATCGGGCAAACACTTCAACAACCTCTGCTCCTGTCAACCAACGCTGCAGATCAATATCATGAATGCCGAGAATATACATTAGATTCGTACGCTCATATAACGAAAAATAACGACTCGGATTGTTCCGTCTCGAATAAATCGAGCGAATCCTGCCAAACTCGCCTTGCTGAACCGCTTGCCTTGCCGCAAGCATTCTAGGATCAAAACGCAGAACATGCCCCACCATAAGCAACCGCTTATTCCGCTTGGCAGTTTCAATCATCCGCTCAGCATCCTGCTCTGTAAGCGCCATTGGCTTCTCGACAAATACATGACAGCCTGCCTGTAAAGCTGCCAGAGCTGGTTCGACATGATGCAATTCGGGAGTAAGCACAATGACCGCATCCAGCTTCTCTGTGTCGATCATTTCCTGCCAGCTTGCATAGCAAGCACAGCCCCACTCTTCAGCCGTCTCCAGCCTTCTTGACTCGTTTAAATCTGCTGCAGCGACTAATTTTACATTTGAAAGCTGTTTCAAGCATTTCAGATGAAATTGTGAAAAGCGTCCTAACCCGATCATCCCCACTCGAATATGCGCTGCAGCTTGCTGATGCTCATGAATAACCATTGCACCATCCCTTTGTATAGTTATAATATGGTATTACCAATTAATATAGCATCAGTTCTTTGTTTTAGTCAATTTTATTTATGTCATGTTTTCCCTTTGCATTTAATTAGGCAAACGTTAAACTGTCTACTCATTGTGGATACGAGGACGCTTCATAGATTGAAGTATCCAGATAAGCATTGACCTTACCATGAGTATACAGTACTATAATTGGTAATACCATAATATAATAAGAAGGTGCTATTTTACATGATATCTACAGGTATATGGCATTTTGCAGACTCCTTGCCGGCCGTAGCGCCGCATAATCGCATTACACTTGGAGAAGGGCATACACCGCTTATTGCCAGCAGCTCCATTGGCCAAGAGCTGGGTTTGTCAAAGCTTTATTTTAAGCTGGAATCACTGAATCCAACCGGTTCCTACAAGGATCGCATCTCGGCAATGGCACTCTCCCTGGCCAAACAATCCGGTAAAACCGCCTGTATCGGCACCACCTCCGGCAATGCAGGCGCGTCTATCGCTGCCTACGCAGCCAAGGCAGGCATCCCTTATCATGTCTATGTCCAGGAAAATATTATTCCCGCCAAGCTGGAGCAAGTGCTTGTCCATCAACCGCATGTGTACAAGGTAAAAGGACTCGGCTTCGATCCGGCGATCGGCAACAAGGTTTTCGAACAGGTACGGGACAAGGCGGTTCGCAATAATTGGGAAGCTGTCATTACTGCTTTCGCCTATGCTCCGCTTGCTATGGAAGCTGTGCAAACAATCGCTTGGGAAATAGCCGATCAGCTTGGCATGCCCGATGCCGTCTTTGTCCCTGTTGGCGGAGGCGGGCTGTTCTCCGGCATATATAAAGGCTTTCAACAGATTTGCCAACAAAACAAAGCCAGTAAGCTTCCCCACATGGGTGCCTGCCAATCAGAAGGCTGCAGCAATTTAGTAAAAGGCTGGCAGCAAGGTTTGGGACAACCTGCAGCAGGAGCCTCGACATCTATGATTTCAGGCATTCAAGTGTCTAATCCGCCGGATGCAAACATTGCCTTCGAAGCGCTGGATTGCAGCGAGGGCGTGGGCTGCATCGTAGCCGATGAGGAAACATGGAAGTGGCAGCGTGAACTTGCAAGGCGGGAAGGCATTTATTGCGAACCTGCCGGAGCGATTTCACTGGCCGGTCTCGTTCAGGCTGTGGAAACAGGCCAAATTAACCGCACTGACAAAATAGTATGCATCATTAGCGGCGCAGGCTATAAGGATTTGGAGCAGCAGCGACTAATGGTTCGGGGAACAGCAGCCAATATCCCTCTGTATGACGCCGACCAGTTGTAGAACCTCATTCTACTTACAATCAATCGACATTCTCAAATTGTTGGCTATAATGATAATGTAGAGGAGGTTCTGCAAATTGAAACAACCATTAGCAAGTGAAGTCAAATCATTAAGCTGGATCGTAAGCGACCGCATTAAACAATATATGATGGATCAGCAGTTGAAGCCTGGCGACCGGCTGCCTCCGGAACGCGCACTGTCTGAAGCTTTGGCAGTAAGTCGTCCTGTCGTCAGAGAAGCGCTCAGCCATCTGGAAACACTCGGATTAATCGAGAAGCATCAAGGACGGGGATTATTTGTCAAAGAGCAAAATTTATCTCGTCTATTCCAAGAAATGCTCCCCCCCAATTATGACAAACAGACCTTTAAGCAGTTGGTTGAATTTCGCTTTATGATTGAACAAGCCGCGCTTAGCCATATTATGAACCATATTCAGAAGGAGCAGCTTAAGCCTTTATACAAGATCATAGAGCAATCTGAAGACAATATCAGCGATTCAGAGTTTGTAAGACTGGATCATGAATTGCATCGTCGGCTTATCCAGCTTTCATCCAATCCGTATTTAGTTGAATTGACCACTGTGATTGACAATTTTTTTGCGCTTATCGAACAACCACTCCGTGACAAGGCACTTTCTATAGAAGAACGCAACCAGTCCATTGGACAGCATCGTCAATTACTTGATTTCATAGAGCAAGGACAAAAAGGCAGGGCGATTGAACTGCTTGAGAAGCATCTGCTGCTCAGTTACTCTCACTTCTAAAATGGAACTGAAGAAATGTTGACATATAATAGTGGTCGGGAAGCTCCAACTTTATCGTAGTATCGCTTCACCATTTTATGCTGAATAGGAGAAAGCGGAATTATGTCACTTGAGCCTATAGTACGCACTAGTCTAAAAGAACAAGCAATCGCCAAAATCCGCGAATTTATTACAGACGGAAGCTTTAGTGCGGGACATCGCTTCTACAGCGAGAAGGAACTGATAGAGCGGCTGGAAATGAGCCGAACGGTTATAAGAGAAGCACTTCAGTCGCTGGAAACAATTGGACTCCTCCAAATCAAGCCAGGTGACGGCATCTATGTATCGGAAGCTTCGATTAGCCATATTGTAGATCAAGTGTCCTTCGGCTGGACACAAAACCCTGCGCGTATGCATGAGCTGCTCGAAACGAGAATCATGCTGGAGAAAGCCGCGCTTGAGCTGATCCTTTCACGGTCACAGCCAATCGCATTAGACACGTTAGACCGTATTAATGCACAGATGGCCGCCGCAATCGAGAATGGCGAATCGATCATCGAACTGGATATCGCTTTTCACCGTTCCCTCTTTCAGTTGACCGGCAATGCTACCTTTCAGGAGTTAAGTGAGGTTATAAGCGCATTTTTTCACGATTGGCGCGATCAGCTTCTGGATAAAGAGTCCGGCTATATTACACTTCGCGACCATGAGGAAATTACGAAAGCTATTGCAAAAAAAAATATAGCCGCAGCAAAAACGTGGCTGGAACATCATTTATCCGTCTGGAAACGGCTGTTTGAACGATAGGAATGCCCCGAATCCATATACCAAAAAGCTGTCTCTGGAAAGTTTTACTTACCTTCAGAAACAGCTCGCAATCCTCTAAGATTTAATCGTAACCGAAGTAAGCTTTGGAGAGCTTACCAATCCGGGCGCGCGGAATTCAACTTTGTACTGCATGTACTTGGCGTTTTGCGGAGCGTGCAAGGCACTGCCACTGTCGACGATGCTCTCGCTCCAGACAGAGCCCTTCACTTCCTCTTCACTGTGGCCGAAGCGCACATGGAACGATAATGATGTCTTGAATGGCGTCTCGCCTTGCCATTCAATCCTTTGCGGCCTATCACATGCGAACACTGGGGATATATAATGCTCGTTATCGCTCCGATCCATCGCATTGCCTTGATTCTTCGCCGTAAAGTTATGCGGGCCATATCCAAGTATGTCTTGAGCATTCTCTATATCAATACCGTCGGGGCCATTCATAATAAGCTTGGAATTGACGATATGTCCCAGGTCATTGCGATGACAGCAAATGAACAAATCCGGATATCCATTACCGTTAAGATCGACCGGGGTAAACGCGATTGATGACAAGCAATCGATCATCTCTGGACGCTCCCAATCGAAATTGCCTTTGCCATCCCCGCGAAAGATGCGGGCAGGAAGCTCCCTTGTTTCGGTTGTCGAATAGAACGGAAGAAGCAAATCCAGATTGCCGCTGCCAGTCATATCGGCTAAGGCCGGGAATCCCGTCGTCCCCCCTGTCTCGAACATGAACGTACTCTCCTCAGGAAAACCTTCATTTCCATTCCGCAATACGTACACATGGCTCGACAAACGGGTATAATGTCCTGCTGTCGTTACGATGAGTTCCAGCCAGCCATCCTTGTCGATGTCGGCTGTCGCCAGCCCCATAATCAGCGCGCCATTATAATCCTTAAGCCGGATCTTGCCATAACGTTCCTTATTAAATCCTTCCGTGCCTCCATAGTACACGCCTATAGAGCCTTCTCCGTCTCCGTACAAGAAATCGATATAGCCGTCATTATTAATATCAGCAAGCAGAATGGCCTGTGAGATTCTTGTGTATGCGGGCAAAATCATGCGTCTGTCATTGGAATAACCGTTCGGCCCCCCGTAATAGACGACAACCGAGTGGCTCAGTTCCTCCTCCGTATTCCTCATGACCCATGGCACCACAATTAAATCCAGCCAGCCGTCGCGATTGAAATCACCCACCATTACTCCGCCTACAATATGGCTTAAGCCATACTTTTCACAAGCGGGGTGGATGACATCGTAGTAATTGGATGAATCAGGTCCGTCTGCAGTTCCTTGAAAAATACGAATGCCTTCTACCGTCGTTACAATCAGCTCGACAAACCCATCATTGTCAACATCCGCCACCGCATAAGTGTGGCACATTATATTAACCGGGTAATCCTTGCGATTTTCAGCCTTGTATTGATGATCAGGCGTTCCGTAATAAACAAACA
This sequence comes from Paenibacillus sp. IITD108, assembly GCF_036541265.1. Classification (NCBI taxonomy): domain Bacteria; kingdom Bacillati; phylum Bacillota; class Bacilli; order Caryophanales; family Paenibacillaceae; genus Paenibacillus; species Paenibacillus sp. IITD108. The sequence continues at coordinate 264,267 of NZ_JAZHCT010000004.1, forward strand.
CCGGGAAATTCGGATCCATTTGCGAGGGTCCCTTCATCGTGTTGCAAAATATAATTTCTTTCACGCCGTCGTTGTCCAAATCGGCGGCCGTACAGCCCATCGGCCCATGGGTCTCAAAGCTCGTGACATTGTCAAGGCTGTAACCGTCCTCGCTGTTCCAGAATACTAGCGACACCGTGTCATAAGCAGTTGATGAACAGTAGTGCGAAGCTATAATATCGATACGTCCGGTATTGCGAATATCAGCCGCTTTCACCCAGGAGCAGCCATAGCAAGGCAGCTTCATCCACACATGTTCCAAGTCATTGGCTTTGCGAATTTCCACTCCTTCAAGCGTGGCGATCACAAGCTCGGGAATGCCATCGTTATCGATATCAGCGATATCGGTAGTGAGCATCCCTTTGACGAATTGACCGGTCATTCCGGCAATATCAAGTACGAGCCGATTTTCGGCACTGAATGAGCCGTTGTCATTCCAATAGATGATAAGCTGATTTCCGCCGGCAAACAGAAGCTCCTTCCTTCCATCTCCGTTCAAATCGGCGGCCAGCACCTGGCCGGCATGCCGGGTAGGCAGGCGTACGGGATTGTCCGTGTCGAATCCTTTGGGCGTTCCCCAATAAACGACCGACTCGATGTCGTAATTGTATTGATCTCGCAAGTTGACAAGCGCCAGATCGGGATAGCCGTCGCCATTCAAGTCCTCGCAAATAAGCGAAACGGTGGCAAGGCCGGGAATCTTGTACTTCTCCGTCACATCGACAAATTGCCTTGGCGCTGTCTGAACGTATACCTTCTGATGCAATGGAACACCCGCGTTATGATGATCATACCATGCGGTCGTAAATATTAGATCATTCAATCCATCGCCATTAATATCGAACACCGCCACATCGTAAGCTCCGATCGTATCAAGCTCCGTACACTCGCCGGTAAGTCCGTTTGGCCCTCCCCAATAAATGTACGATTTCAGCTCGGAGGTAACTCCGTTCTCGCTATTGGCAATAATGAGATCCAAATATCCGTCTCCATCTACATCTATTGCCTTCGGCAGCCATCCGCTGTCATGGGGAAGCTGGAATTTCTCCCAGTCTCCCTCCTTCTCTGTATAGATATAAGTGGGAGCACGCTCGATATAGCCATGGGTGTTAGGCAATACGATATCGAAGAGACCGTTATTGTTCAGATCGTTATCCATAATCCGGCGAATTGTTCCGGCGACGTCAACGAACAAATTGTCCCCGCCATTTCCGAAAGTTCCTTTAAGAAACTGCTCTAATCCTTTATGTTCGATGTTCATTTCGGCTTCTCTCCTTATAGCAAATGATCTCTACAATCTCGCTGAACTTACACTTTTATAGACAACTCTTCAATTTTTTCTGCTAAGAAAGAAGAGGCTGTCGTTAAGGACAACCTCAGAGATAGCGTTGTTTGTAGCAAGGCGTTTGCGCTAACGGCCGAATTTACAGGAAGGCATTCCAGCCAGCTTTCTTCTATCCTTTCACTGCCCCAACCGTTAAGCCTTGCACAAAATATTTTTGAAACGAAATAAAAACAATTAGCACTGGCATGGAAGCCAGCACGGAGCCTGCCATGATGAGCCCCCAATTGACTGCTTCCACATTGATGAGCGACTTGACGCCTAGCGGCAAAGTCATCATCGTGGAATCTTTAATAATAAGCAATTGCCAAATGTAATCATTCCAACTGGATACAAACGTAAAGATCGCGATCGCTCCAAGCCCAGGTTTAGCCAGAGGCATCATAATTCGCCAATAGATACCCGGCTCGCTGCAGCCGTCGATTTTTGCCGATTCAAGCATTTCTTTCGGAATAGTCATCATGAATTGTTTAAGCAGGAAGATCATATAAGGCGCAGCCAACGCAGGAATAATTAATCCTCCGTATGTGTTGACCAATTGCAATCCAATCGCCATTTTGAATTGCGGAATTAAGAGCGCCGCAGACGGGAGCGTCATAGAGCCGACGAATAAAGCGAATATATATTTCCCTGCCCGAAAAGGTACTTTGGCTAGTGCATAGGCAGCCATAGAAGATATAATGACAACCAGAAAGGTCGTAACCAAACTTACGGCAATACTGTTCATCATCCATCTTGCCGCTTGAGTCTCCAGCAACTGCACATAGTTTGATATGATTGGCTTGGCAGGAAATAGCTGTGGCGGAATCTGATAGGCAACCGACATTTCCTTAAACGATGATGAAAGCATCCAATAAAACGGAAATAGAAACAGCAAGGCAATGATGACGATTAATAGTTTGGAACCGGCGGTGACCAGCTTTTCATTAGATAGCATCACTCATTCCCCTTAATACTCAATTTCTGTTTTCAGAAGTTTAAATTGAATCCAGGCTATCGCTACAATAATAATGCTTAATATAACGGCCATCGCACTTCCTCGGCCATAATCGCCGTTAACGAACGCTTCCTGGTAAAGCAATAACAATATGGTAGATGTTGCGTAATGCGGCCCTCCCGCAGTGAATAGCAGAATAATCGCAAATACTTGAAAGGCTCCGATTGTAGCCGTCACGACGACGAACAGAATGGCCGGCTTCAGCATCGGCAGCGTGATGCTTGCATGCTTGCGAAATAAAGATGCGCCATCGATTTCGGCAGCTTCGTAATAGCTGGGAGGGATACCGCCAAGTGCAGCTGTTAATATTACGATTGGTTGTCCCACTCCCATCGTGAGAACGATAGCAGTCGTCGTGATTAGCGCCATATCATAGCTCAGCACATTGACTTTATCCATACCGAACAAGCCGATAACATAGTTCAGCAATCCGTAATCATAGTTCAAAATATATTGCCACATTAACGTGATGCTAACGACGGATGTAACTGCAGGAATATAGAACACTGCTTTAAAAAAACTTTGTCCCTTCGATTTGAATTGGCTAATAATAATCGATAAGGTTAGGCTGAGCAGCAATTTCGCCGGGACAAGCATCAACGCAATAAGCAAAGTGTTTTGGACCGATTTGCGAAACACTTCATCCTCCAGAAGATGCCAGTAATTGCCCAGGCCGGCCCAGCCAGAGGAATACACCGTATAGGAATAAAGACTTGTTTTGATCGCGTCCAATATGGGATATAGATAAAACAAGGCAAAGAACAGCAGCGCCGGAGCCACAAACATATAGCCGTATCTTTCCTTATGCAAGAGGACAAGTTGTTTTTTCAGCATTGCACTCCACACTCCTGTTCCATCCGAAATTAGTTTATTTTTTGGAGGCTGAGGCTGCCTTAACAATTTCATTTGATTTTTTCACAAAATCATCCATTGCTTGCTGAGGCGTCTTCGCTCCAATAAATATGGCTTGCATTTCCGGGAAAAATACGGCTCTCGTCTGTGTATAACCATCGACATCATAGGATAAGTCAATACGGGAAATTTTCTCCGTTTCCGATATCGCTTTAGACATATATAGCTGTTCGGGGCTAAGCTCATCCACCATCATATGCTTGCCGAAAACATCGAATGTCTTTGCTGCCTTGAAGAAATCCGGATCTTCGTTGACAGCGAAATCAACAAACTTCTTGGCATACTCGATCTTTTTCTCATCGCCATTATTGAATAAGACAAATACGCCGCCACCAGGCACGATAACGCCATGATCTTCCTTCGAGCTAGGGAAAGGAGCCAGCATCATTTCAAATTCTTCGGGAATGGTACCATCCTCTTTCGCTTTTTTCACGAGATTAAACGTATTCAAGGAACCAAGCGCCACCGCTGTCTTTCCTTGCACAAAATAGTCATTGCTCATCGAGGCTGGTCTTGTCTCCGGATTCGGGAAAACAAGCCCTTTCTCGACGAGTGACTTCACCCATTCAAGCGCCTGCACATTTTCCGCAGAGTTCATTACACTGGTGACACGATCATCCGAAAATTTCTTGCCGCCGAAGCCTGCCATAAAGCTGTGATAAAGCATATCCCCCTGCTCATTCAAAGCAAACAGCGTCATAGGATAAGAGTCATTCTTCTGGTAATCCTTCACTGCCTTCAGCAACTGCTCGAATTGCTCTGTCGTCCACGTGCGCATCTCGCCCTTTGGCAAAAACTCGGATGCTCCCGCTGCTTCAACCAGTGTCTTATTAATGACAAGCATCGTTGCTCCAAGACCGGTTGGGTAGCTGAAGATCGTTCCGTCGGACAACGATACCATTCGAAGAAGATCCTCTGGAATTTGCTTCAACTGTTCATCCGTGAACATATCGTTGAGCGGAACGGTATAGCCCCGCTGAGCATAGCCTGTCGTACGGCCCGGATAATCATTGAAGATGTCCGGTGCGGTATTGGAGGCGAGCGCCACATTAACCTTCTGATCGCCGCCTTCATATGGGATAATCTCCAATTTGATCTTTACATTCGGATACTTGTTTTGAAACTTCTCAATCAGCACGTTATTGTATTCACCCGGCTTCTGTCCCGGCAAATCGAGAACGGGATAAGTCCAGAATACAAGCTCGACGTTCTCATCATCCTTTGTTTCAGCTTTCGGCTGCTCGCTGCTGACAACTCCTCCCGGCGTGGATGAACCACTTGCCGGTACTGTTTCATTGCTCTTGCCGCATCCGCTAAGGATTGCCACAATTAGAACAAGCACAGCCAGACTAATCGTTCCGTACTTTCGCTTTACCTTTACCATAGGATAGCCCCTCCAAATTGTGTAGTTGAAAGCACTAAATAAATCGCTTTCATTTCTCAAGGTATACGAAAAACTGTTACTCTGCCCATATAATAATCTGGGTAAAACCATGAAAAATGTGGTTAGTTACCTTGCTTCTCCCTGTATTTGCCCGGAGAAACCCCGAAAGCCCCCTTAAAGCATAGGCTAAAATAATTGGCGTCGTTATAACCGACCTGCAAGGCGATCTCACCAATCTTATTACCGGTTTGCCGCAGCAGTTTCTCAGCAGCTTCCATTCGCACTGTTGTAACATATTGCGAAAAGTTAACTCCTGTCTCATGCTTGAACAGCTTGGAGAAGTAATTCTCGCTAATGTGAAGCTCCTTGGCAATATTGCCAGCGGATAAATCATTATCTGCATAGCGGCTTTGGATGATCTCAATTGCTCCTGCAATCGTTTCGTTCATTCGTTTCTCACGGCGTTCTTCTATTAATCGGGTTGCCGATTGCAGGAATGCGGCAAATTCTCGTTTGAGCTCATGCGCGCCGGCATGAAGATGGATATTGTTAATAGAAGGAACCTGAATATTCGACTGCTCGCTCCCAAACAAGTCAATCCCTCTATCGCTCATTAATTTGAATATTTTTAAATACGTATTCACAATCGTTCGATTCATCGCTTCCTTGCTTACAAATTGCTCCTTGAAGGTTATAAACAGCTTGTCGATCATTGAGAGCAGCTCTTCCTCTTTCATATACTTGACCGCATGGACAATGCCATCCTCCAAGACGTCCAACTGCTCGTAGCTATAAACATATGCTTGAATATCGTTTATATAAATCATTCCATTCCGATCAAACAGATGCTTGTAATTAAGTGCATCCAGCGCTTCCAAATAAGACTCATGGATATGTTCAGCACTCGCGTAAAAGCGGCCAACGCCAATCGTCACTGGAATGTTCTTTTGTTCATTCAACATCTTGTGCAAGTAGGGAACGATATCCTCATCCTCTCCATGCACAATCATAATGACGCGCCTGGCATCAAGAATATGCAATAACGCACTGGAATGAATAGCTGCAAGTTCTGATTGGAGCAGTATCTCCACATCATCAATCGAGACTCCGGAAGCATCTATGTTCGAACGATCGTTTATTTCTACAACAGCGACGCCATGGGCGGAGTCAAACGCAGGAAGCCCCAATTCCTTCGCCTGCTGCAAAAGGCCGCTATCTGCCGTTCTACCCAGCAGCAGCTTGCCGATCAATTGCTCCTTGCGCAGCGGAACGCTATTGCGCAGCGTCGTTACCATTTCATTAAAATTGTTAGCTAGTATGCCGATTTCGTTAAGCGGCGGATTTGTCATTTTAATATTGAGGTTGCCTTGTCTAACCCGATTCATTAATCCGATCAGTTCATTGATCGGCTTCACCAGCGTCCTGGAAAGAAACACAGCGATAATGACTACGACGAGCAAATTAAACAATATTAAATAAAAATTAACCTTTTTAATAAAAGCTACATCTTGATAGATCGAACCGATAGGAGCGCGATTGACCAAGGTATAGTCGTAGTGCTTATTTTTCAAATAAGTAATGAAGTAATTGTCGCCATAAAGTGGAGTTTGGAACGAAGAAGCTATATCTGTAAAACTGTTAAAAGAAATGGCACTTTCCGTGCCCTGCAGTTCCTTTTGAGCATCGATCACAGTAATCCCCGATATATCAATGAGACTTGTTAATGGCAGATCGGAATCCTGAAATAAAATGCTTCCCAACGCTTGCTTCTTAATGCTCATAGCAATAACGCCAATCGGCCTGGTTCCCCGCAATTCGTTAATCGTCCGATACAATGTCAAGTTATTCGTATCTCGAGAGTATGCTCCCGAGTAATCGATAAACAATCCGCCATTCAAAGAACGTACCTGATCGTATAACGGCGATTCAAAGTAGTTGTCCATCAGTCCTTCCATATAATAATTGCCATTATTAAGTGTATATTTCTTCCCGCTTAAATCCATTAATTGAATGGCGTTTATCTCCGTATTGGTCACATTGACCTCATTCATTCTGTAATACACTTCATTGACAAGCTCGAGCTGCCTCTGATTGGAAAGCTCGCTAGCTTGTTTTAGCAGTGTTTGCGTCGACTCGCTATAGGCAAGTGAATTCATTACAGTGCCGTAATTGTCCAGTTTGAGCGTAATGCGGTCATCTATATTGCGAAGTGAGTTAATGACAGCGCGATTTTCTTTCTCCGTAATGATTTGTTCAGTCACCTTGCTTGTTACTACAGCAAAAATAGAAATAACGAGAATCGATAGCACAATATACGAACCGATCAATATATTTTTCAATGAAAAATAAGCGTGGTAAAAGCTGGCTTTAGCCGCTCTGCTTTTATCGTCTTCATAATGCTCACTCATCGTACTCCCCCTTTTTAGCAAGCGCTTTCATATTTCATTAATGACATCATTGCACCCATTCGCTTATCCTTTTTTATTTCTTCAGAATAGCATAAACGATTCTTTCATACCCTATAGAAATCTGGGTTTTTCCTTAAAAATAAGGTTAATTAACTTCAAGCAGGAATTATGTTGCAGTAGTACATGTGATTGCAGCAAACGTTTTTTTATTCATTTAAACGGTATCCCCTTCGTTCAGTTACAGGCGGTGAGCAATAATTGAGCGAGTGGAGAGTAACCGACTAGCAGGTCCATATACTCATATACTCATATACTTATAAGCGAAAAAGAAGCCTATTAAATCCAGACTTTTCTATTGATCTTATCTCGCACATTATTCAATATGCAAACCTCGCTTTTAGAACTTGAACTCTGCAGTCCATACTTAGAAATCAAGCTTACATGAGTATCCAGCTTTTTCGAAGAATATTTATGAGGCGATCCAGCCCTTAGAGCAATTTCATAAACTTTTTAGGCGAATCAACTATAACGAAGAAAATTCATTTTACTGAAGCCATACTTAGTTGAGACAACCCTTCAAAAATCAAGCGTCCCTTGGCTTTTATATTGTAATAGTAACAACTCTCGTCCAGATAAGCTTGCAAATACTTTGGTCCCAAACTGCCATATGTTCGTTTCAACCGTCCCATACTGTTGTCATATATGTTCTGCAGGCAGCGTCGCTTGCGATATGGCATGCCGGTAGAATGCTCGACAGATGTTCCCTTTTTCACATGCCTTTCCTCGAACAAACGTATCCCCAAAGGCAACAATCGCCTTCCTTCTATATGTTCTTTAGCAATTAGCTTGATTTTGACATACTCAGGCTGCCCCGAGTTGCCCAAAGAAGCGCCAACAAGAAACGGCCTCTCTTGAGAATCACGTTCGAGTAAAACAGCAGGAATAAGTGAAAGAGGAGGCTCTGGATTAACCAGAAGCGCGGATGCCGGCATAAGCAATCGGGCAGCGCAAAGATCCCGTACGGATAAATGATTAAAGGCCATGCTTGGATCGGGCTTAGATTCAATACTAAAAACAGGATCGAAATGAAGTACAGATGTTGATGAAGCCAAGTCGTAATTAGACGCAAACATAGCAGTCGATACAGCTGATGCGGAATCGGAAATGGATATCGGTACAGGAGCAGATACGGATGCTGATGCTTGAAGATTCTCCTTTGTAACAAGGTCGCTTAATGGCTGATCGGCATCTAATTGGCTGATGGCCTGGCGAATTTTCTGGCAAATTGACCAGGCCGTCTTATAAGTCACCTGGAGCAAGATTTGCATTTGCAGTGCATTAACCCCTATTTCAGCAATTGAAAGAAAAAAGAACGCTGTCAGCCACTTGCGCAGCGGTGTGCGGCTTCCCTCCATGATCGTCCCAGCTGTCAATGTTGTTTGATGGTGGCAGCAACGACATTGGTATAGCGGCGCTCTGCGGGTAGTAATTACAACGGCCCGGTCGTGGCTGCAGCGCGGGCACAAATAGCCATTTGGCCATTTCAAATAGAATAAATAGTCATAGCAGGCTGATTCCGAGGCAAACCGTTTCTGAAATGCCCGCCATGCTTTTACAAGCTTTACTTTCTGTCCCTGATCGCTATGGCCATCACGACCGCGCAAATACGGCAGCCGCAATAATGTCTTGACTATTGTCTTCTCGTCGCAAACCATGATCGCCCTCCGTCAAAAGAAATTTAATATTTGAATCATGAATCGGTATCGGTTAGCCAGGGTCGAGCCTTTGAACCGCAATTTTTTTATTCGTGCATTTGGCTTTCATAATTATATTATACAGAACACATGTTCTCTATTCAATGTAAAGATAAACGGCTTCTGCCGTCCTTTGGAAAGGCGCGTTTACCGATGAATTATAAGAACAAGTTTATAGAAAAAACTTATAAATTCTTATAATTTTAAAAAAAGATCATTCGTTCTAATGTCACTCCCTATGTTCGATCATTCTTTTTCGTTGGATATGTAACTGAGTAGAGGGGATACCGAATAAAACACTGAATAAAACACCTATCGCCAATGAAGCAAAAGAGGGGAACCCTTCGGTTCCCCCTAAAAACTTATACCTGTTCTATATTTCGTCGGTAAACACATTTACCCAAAGGACGGCGATAGTCGTTTATTCTTGCGGTTGATTAAACCTTTACCTTGATCACTATTTTTTTAACCGGCTGTGGAGTGTCAACCGCCAAACAAGGCATATGAACATCTTGTGGCGCTGCCAATATAAAGTGACCTTCACGCAGTATGAAGAAATCACCTGCCGCATCGTATAACGCATAGTCGGAATCGGTATCGTAAGGTTGTGTTACAACCGCTTGCCCGATAGGCGCGTAACCAAAGCTCTCCTCGCCTTCAGCCATAAATTGAATGTCCATGTACCGCTCATGTGCTTCCCAAAGTCCTTGCTCTCGCGGTTTCGTTTCATAATGCTGAACGAGTGCAAAGATATTGTCTCCGTCAATCTCATATTTTCCAGGCTCAAGAGTTTTCCATTCCTCGTTAGTTATAAATTGTGCTGCTTGCTCTAACCGGGGATGAAAGCCTGTATACAGCTTGAAATTTTGCAAAGCATCTCTAATCATTATGAGACCTCTCCTGTCATTTGGATGAATATGTATTACTGTTGCAAATACCATTTGTTCGACAATTCTTCCGCACTAGGCAAAATATTCAGATATCGATAGATTTGCTCAGCTATGAAAGCATGACCACGGGCACCGGGATGAATACTATCATGCATAAGCATCAAGTGACAATTGGTCGATTCTTGCACCTGTTCACACCAATGGCTGTAAATATCACATAAAGGAGCACCCGTTGCGGCCGCCACTTCCTGCACCGCTGCAGCGTACTTTGGATAGGCAATTCTAGATATGACCGCTTGCTCATGAATATTAAAATCAAGCAAATTCTGAGTTAAAAGCAGCACCTCTGATCCAGATGCAATAACTCTAGTGATAATCTGTTCCAAGTTCCTTTTAAATTGGGCAATACCTGCTTCTCCTTGTACAGAATCATTCATGCCGATCATCACTGTAATCAGATCCGGTCTGAATCGCAAGGCGTCTTCATCCAGTCGATTCAGTATTCCCTGCGAAGTATCACCACTCTTTCCAGCGTTGAACACATATGACTTGCGATTGTACCGTTCCATTAACCGTTCTGTAAGCAGACCCACATAATTAAGCTTGCCCTCAAGATGATAATTCTGTTCTGTAATAGAATCGCCTATGCAAACGATAAAAGCTCGTTCACCACGCTGCAATTGATCTAACACCCTGAGCCTCAACATTTCACCTACTTATTCTGAGAGATATCCATAACACAAAAACCATCATGAGTATGTCCTGCTCCACATGCCTGGTGAAAGGAGCCGCTCGGGAAGATTCCGGAATCTCTCTCTTATTTCTTTACAAATTGACTCTGGCACAGCAGGTCCTTCCATTAGCCGCAAATTTTCCTCCAGTTGCTCAACTGTCTGCACGCCGATAACCAAACTATCTACACCCGGCATATCGCGAATATAGGAAACAGCCAGCCCAGCAGGAGTTAAGCCACAACTATTTGCAAGCTCGCGAAGCTGGCGGATCGGCTCAATAGCTTCGGGCAGTTGAGATGGCAGCTCCGCTTCATTTGCATAGAGAAGTCCTTGCAGAAATACGCTGCGGACAAACACGGTTTTGCCGGCGGATCTCAACATCTCCAGACACCCGTTATTTAGCGGTCGATGATCGAACAAATTTAATGGAAGCTGTACAGCGCCGAAAACGGAGTCTTCCAAATACGGATGCAACATTGCATATTCCTCTTCTGTATTGGACGAGAATGAAATACCCGCCTGTTTCACTAAGCCATCCCGTACAAGTTCGTCGAATACTTGAGCAATGATGTCTCCATGAGCTCGCATCGCACCGACGTTATGCAGCATCATAGCAGACACTTGCTCAACACCAAGCCTCTCAAGCGACGCCCTCGTCTGGCGATAAATCTCATCTTTTATTCGTGCAGGACTCCAGCCATCCTCCGGCTGCACATAAATTTTGGTAATGATTGTCGGAGCTTCTCCAGATTGCAACTTCCCCGAAAAATGGCCCAGTATTTGCTCAGATTCTCCGTACGTCGCAGCCGTATCATAGGTCGACACTCCGCCTTGCCATGCTGCTTGCAAAATACGATAACTCGCTTGAACATCAGGCTTTTGACTGTTGCCGATAAACCCGTAATTCATCCCAAGTTGTACAGTGCCGAGCGTCATTTTGGATACTGTAAGTTTATTCACGGACATTTCCCCCTTTCTTTTACCAGACTGTCCAGCCACCATCCAATAACAAATTATGGCCCGTGATGTAGCGTGAAGCTTCAGAGGCGAGGAAAACGATCGGCCCCTTAATATCATCATCTTCAGCTAATCTGCCTAACGGAGTCATGGACTTGTAATTTCTCACGAATTCATTCGAATCTTCCTTATGCTGATTGTCTCCTTCGTAATAACCGCCGGGACTAATCGCATTGACGCGAATATTATAAGGTCCGTAATAGCTGGCCATCCATTTCGTCATTCCAATCATCCCCCACTTCGCGAACGTATACTCGATACCGCTAGTCATACCCGTATCTCCATAGACGGGGAAGTGAGGCGCCTGCGCTCCTTGAATGGAGGCTATGTTAATAATATTTCCTTTGCCGGCGGCACGCATCAGCTTAACGGCTTCTCTCGAGATAAGCATCAGCCCCGTTCCATTCACCTGCTGCGCTGTATTCCATCCTTCGGCAGTCGTCTCTTCAACATTGTTTAAACCATAGCGGGAGACAGAGTTATTGACGAGAATATCAATTCGCCCGTATCTGTCGGACACTTCTGCGATAAATGCGATAATACTTTGCTCATCGCTCAGATCCAGCTTCATGCCTGATGCTTTGTATCCTCGTTCATTGAAGCGATCTGCGAGAGCTTGACACTTCCCCTCGTTGCGGGAAGCGATAATGACATGCGCTCCTGCCTCACAAAGAGCGGTTGAAATATGTTCACCGTACAATCCCGATCCACCTGTAACAATCGCAACCTGATCATTCAATTGGAACATATCCATCGTCGACATAACATACCCACTTTCTAATAATTCGGTACCCATATTTGCATCAGAATAGCATAGGCTACTCTTTCACACCCTATAGAAATCTGGGTTTTTCCTTAACAATATGGTTATATTTGCTTTACAGCCATCTAGCCTTGCTCCAAATAGAGAGGGAGTATACCACCGCATACTCCCTAATCTCTTATTGAATAGCTCTCAGTAAAATCGTCACCGCTTCCGCTCGAGTCGATGTTTCGCCTGGAGCAAAACGGTTGCCGCCGCGCCCTTTGACAAGTCCCTTGGCAACTGCTTCAACAACTAATGATTTTGCCCAAGCCGGAATATTCGCATCGTCTTCAAAGCTCGTAGCAGTCTCTTCGCCGATTGGGAGTTTTAGCGCACGCACTGTCATTGCAATCATTTCTATGCGAGTGATCCTCGCATCCGGACGGAAGGTGCCGTCATCATAGCCATGTATAATGCTCGCTTTCAGCGCCTGCGCTACAGACAGCAAAGCCCAGTTCGGGATTTGCTCGCTATCGGCAAACGACAATGGCAACGCTTCTTCATCGGCCTCCAGCTCCAGCGCGCGGGCAAGCATAACGATGAACTCAGCCCTTGTCACCGCTTTATCCGGCTTGAACATGCCATCCGGATAGCCATTGACAATCCCTAACCTTACCGCCTCATAAACTGCAGAATTACTCCAATGTCCTTCCAAATCGCTAAACGACACGACAGGCTCTGTCGATCCAAGCGGCTTGGCGAAGACCGCGAATGTTGCCAAGCGATCTGTTTCCGCCGAAATAAAATCACCTTCAACCTTTCCTCCGATTTCAACCCAAACTTTTTTCACTTCATCATAGTAAGCAATAACAGGCTGTTGATTATCTTCAAGCTTATCCCGATCAAACCTCAGCTTAATCGTTGCCGGCTTCTTCAAGCTTCCTGCTATATTTTTCGATACATTAAAGGCAGGACTTAACCGGCTCCATTCCATATGCTGGGGAACGTCGGCTTCCTGAAGCTTTGAGATGGCAATACGCATTGCCTTATCCGAGGCTCCTACCGGAATCGTCAATTCTATTTCATTATTGCTTCCAAACGTCCCGCCTTCCCCGGCAGCAACGTTCCATTCATTGCCGGTATTGCCGCCGGTTGAAGGCGACGTCGGCCCCGATGAATTCCTTAGCTGCATACGGAAACGGTTGGAGTGGGCTTCCGCTGTATTACCGCTTAAATCAGCTGCTCGAATATGCAAATACCAATCGCCTGACACGTTCGACAAAGTCATCGCATCGCTTAAGCTGAATGCTTTCCAGCCTGTATCCGGAGCTGTTTCACTCTGTGCCCAAACATACTTAAGCTGATCTGCGTCGATACCGCTCCAATCATCTGTTACCGCCGCTTGGACAGAAGCTTCATACAGTATGGTTTCACTACCGTCTGGGGAGAATGCGATCGCCGGAGCAGTCGTATCCTCTTCTTCAGCTGCCGGCCCCTCATCTCCTATTAGTCCGGCTTGCGGCAGCGCCACAGATAGATCCTGAATAATCACTTCATCCACATAGACTTCCGTCCCAAGTCCGGAAGCACCGGATGAGATCATCAGATGGTTAATGACTTTACCCGGATGAGCAGCCTCTATCGTGCCCTTGAATGCATCATCCACATAGACGTCGGCCAGTCCACTGTCCAGATCAAAGTCAAGACGAATTTTATGCCATTCATTAAACGCCAAGCTTGTTGGTGTCGCCAGCTCTTGGAACTCGATCGGCTGGTCATACTCTGTGATCACCCGCATAATCTCTTGCTGTGGCGCTCCGAAAGTAAAGGCCGTGTCAGAGTAGTTTTGGTGGACTTTTACATAGCGCGCTTCGATTTCCAAACCATCTAGTCCAATCGTTATATTGCCGTCTTCCTTCTCGAAGCTCCAACCTTCTACAAGTGTCCAATCCCCATTATTCATATCGCTGACATACACTTCTAGGTTCTGCTGCTGTATCCGATTCCCCGGCAGGTTGTCTGGCGGCTGCGGTTTATTATATTGCTTGCTGTCAATCAAATGGATTTCACGCAGCTTGGCAGCCCTGCCAAGCTGCGATCCTTGTAATCAAACGCGAACGGGAAAGCGTCCGAGAAATTGGACAAGTTGCCAGTCAGCGGGTTGCTGTCCGGATTCACAAATCCTACTTTGACCGTCCCGGTTGAAGAATTTACTTCTGTATCTGTATATTTCAACGATCCGTCAGAATCTAGCTGCAGGATGAAACCGGCACCGAGCGCATTCCAATGCTGCGAGTATCCTTCCTGCAAAGAAATAAACAGATCATTGTCGAAGCTCTCTCCATAGATCGAAAGCTGCACGCTCGCTTTACGGGTTGCCGGGAACAGCCTTGATCCGCCCGTCACCCGCTGGTCATCAATATTGTCGTGAATATAAAGCGATCGATCACCTTGCCTCGCAACAGCGTCACTTGTAGTAACGACTCCGGAATTAGCCGTCTTCCACCAGTAATCATTCGCCAAAGTTGTCCCATTATCGGGCGAAATTCCGCTATGCTCATACTCGAAGCTATCCAATACGCCATGGCTGTAGCGCAAATAACGATCAAAATCCTCCACCAGCATAGAGAAGGACCCCGTCAGTCCAGGCCAGGTGAACAGCCACGCATCATCACCTGCCTTTACTCCATCCGCCTGAACGACGTTGCGCTTCTCATTCTCGGAAATCCAGCCCGGCGTAGACAGGCGAGTACGTCCAACCAGATCAGTATAACCCTGCCAGGTGAGCGTCTCATCATCGCTGTATGCAATGGTAAGATTATTGCGATAATAGTATGGAGGATCAGGATTATCACCACTGATATGAACATGCTAATAGCGATGCCATAGGAGTAATCCCCGATTTGCATGGAGTAGTTAAGCGCATACAAGTCAAGCACCTGCGAATACTCCATAACCAGATTGTTGCCGAGCAGCATCTGTGATTCATAGCCTGTCGCGATCAAGTAACCCGTGTTCAAGATTAGTAGAATGCTGGCAGTCGGCATAAGTCCAGGCAAAGATATATGAATCATTTTGCGGAAACGTCCCGCTCCATCCACATCGGCGGCTTCATAGAGCGCCGGGTCCACTCCGGCCAGCACCGCCAAATAAATAATTGTGCTCCAGCCCAGCTCCTTCCAGAAGCCGGCCATCGTATGAATGACCCAAAACCATTTTTCCTTGGATAGAAAAAATACTGGCTCATCCACAATGCCAAGCCAGAGCAGCAGCTCATTCAGCGGCCCGAAATCCGGAGACAGAACAAGTGTCACGATGCTGGCAATCACAACCCAGGAGACGAAATGCGGAATATACGTAATCGTTTGAATCGTTCGTTTGAACAATCTCGACCTTACTTCATTAAGAAGCAGCGCCAAACCAATTGCTCCTGCGAAGCTCGTAATCAGATGCATCAAACTCATCGCCAGCGTATTTCGAAGAACGATATAAAACCAGTCATCGCTGAACAGTTTTATAAACTGATCGAGCCCGACAAATTCGCTTCCGAATATGCCCTTTACTACGGAATATTTCTGAAATGCCATAATCCAGCCCCATAAGGGCAAATAACTAAATAGGGCCAATATGCCGACAAACGGCACAGACATAAGAATTAACTGATATTGCTGAGCTAATGTTTTCCACTTCTTTTTGCGGAGGTTCCTCTTCAGACCGGCATCCGTTTTGATCGCACTCGCAGTTTGTTCGATGTTGATCCCCTCCTCATTCATCATTGTTCTGATATTTGCGCCTGCGATTCATAATCAAGGATCACTTCATTAATACGGGGAGTTCCGCCGCTATTGACAGCTCCAAGAGCTAATCGATATTGTACCCAGTTGCCCGTATACTTGCCTGCGGACCACTTGCCGCCCTTCTCGAACCAGCTTCCCTCTCCATCGATGCCAGACCAGTTCGCCTCCATCAGCGCTTCTTCATTCGCGGCGGTTCGGATTTGTGCTTTAACCCACGTTTTCACCGGTACGGTTGCAAGCCAATCGATTCCGGTTAAGACGCAGCCTTCCGGCAGCTCAACAGGGCGTGATTCATAGAACTCATCAGGACCGCGGTCCATAATGTTGCCGATGTCCGAATGCGTCATTCCGTGTGGTCCTGTCGTAGGCAATTCTGTCCGGTTGTGTTCATTAAATCCTTTCGGACCGTTCCACCACACGAAGGACATGCCCGGATGATTCCCAAAGGTCTTATGGTTGGCCATCGCCAAATCGACATATCCGTCCTCATTAAAATCAGCGGCCAGCACACCGGCGACGGAATGACCGAATAGTCGCGTCCGCTTGTCCACTGAATAAGTTCCGTCCGGCTCACCCCAATAAATATACGAGTCGATATCGCGGGTTCGAGTTCCATGATAGCAAGCAACAAATATGTCAAGAATACCGTCATTGTTAAAATCAGCAATTGCAAGATCCGCGGCGAAGTGCGCCGGCAGCTCCGTCCTTCTGTCATTGGAATACCCTTCAGGGCCACCCCAGTAAATATAAACAAAAGTGCCGTAAGGATCGCCGACGTCTGCTCCTTTGTAACCGCCTACAATTAAGTCAAGCCAGCCATTGCCATTTAAATCCGCCGCGCGTGAGCTGATTCCCGCTCCTTCCGGCAGTAAGGTGCGCCGATTCAAATCAAATCCATCCGGCCCGCCCCACAAAATGAGCAAATCATCGGTTGCTCCGCAATCTGGTATAACGAGATCCAGCCAGCCGTCATTATTCAAGTCCGCCAGAGTCATGAATCTCGGCTGTCTGTAGGCAACGCCGTCAATAACTAATTGAATGCGCACCGGTTCGTCAACAAACCCATTCTCTGAGCCGTAAAAGATTAACAATTCGTCGTTGTTGTGGCCGACAACAATAAGATCAAGCCACCCGTCCCGATTAAGATCCGCACAGCAACTGCTCATCGAATTTTTCGTCGGAAGCTCCACTTTTTGCTCCTGACAAAATCCATCTGGACCGTTGTAGAAAACGAATGAGCCGTTATCCATATGCAGCGCGTTCTCATTACTGTTGGTCATGAACACATCCGCAAATCCATCATCATTAAAGTCGCAAATTCGCAGCTCTGTCGCTGCCCAGCCGGTCAGTTCAAGTCTTCGCTCAGAAGAGAAGCCGTCCGGTCCGCCCAAGTAAATAGCTGTTGGCACATCTCCCAAAATTCGATTAGTCATGTGATTAAGGAAAATAACCTGCGGATTCGCGCTGTCCATCGTTCGAGCAATAAATACACCCACGGCGCAATGTGTTTCAAGCCGCAACGGCGGCGCCTCCAAGCCATCTGTTGACCCTCGGTAAATAAGTGATTCATACGTATACATCGTTTCCGTCTTATCCTGGCATACGATGACATCGTCATAACCATTGCCGTTCAAGTCCGCTACTTCAATATCATAAGCACTTTTCGTCGTGAAAGAGGTCCGGTTGTCATTGGTATAGCTCTTCTCCGAATCCCAGTAAATCCACGATTTCTCCAGGCCGTCCGCTTCCTGCTGCCGCGAGGCGAGTATAATATCCTCACTGCCGGCTCCTCTTACATCTCCGATCGCTGCACTTATCACTTCGCCGCTATCGAGCACCAGCGGCTAATTTCCCTTTGCTAAACGTATCAAAGCCTTTTTCCTTAAGCACTCCACGAATCACATTCCAACAACTCCTTCTATCCAGCTGAATTAATTATATAATCTTGATTTCGATCAAAAACCATGGGAACATTCAGTTCTTGACAGGGGTATTTGCAGTAAATGATTATTGACGAGCCAAAATATGCTGATCCAAATAGTAGCGAAATGTTAGTAACGAATAAGTGTGCAAAACTTATAAACTGTTATAAATAAAACAAAAAAGCGATCAGGATTTCTCCTGATCGCTCTCTTGTTTTATTTAGACAATAGACCTCTAACCTTCAAAGCAGGCATCGGATCATTGCATGTCATGACGGTAGCTCCGCAGCCGATAGAGTAGTAGACTTTTTGTTCTGTGTCCGGACAGTAGCTCCAAACCTGCAAGCCCATTTCCTTAAAGCTGGCCACTGTTTGAGGGGTAAGCAGCTTCAGCTCTATGCCGATGGCCCACATTTTAGAATAGGTACCGTCCGCGCCTTCAACAAAATTACTCATAATCGAACCTATGAAGCCCTGTGTTTTCACACCGTACTCATCATGCATGTAGGCAAGCACGGATGCATCAAAGCTAGTAAATACGCATCGTGGAAGCATGCCGTACTGCTCTAGCAGTTTCATCGTTTGATCGACTACTTGTATCGCATCGGGACTTGGCTTTATCTCCACATTAAACAGCAATTCAGGGTAGGGTTGTAAAAAATCACAAAGCTGTTTAAGTGTAGGAATTTGCAGCCCGGCGAACATTGGATCAAGCCAGCCGCCTGCATCCATTTGCTGCAGCTCAGCTAATGTAAAGTCTCGAACAGCACCTGTCGCATTTGTTGTCCGATCTACTGTCTCGTCATGAATAACAACTACCTGCTGGTCCTTTGACAATCGCAAATCAAATTCGAGCATATCGACGCCTCTTTGAATCGCTTCATGAAAGGCAAGCAGTGTGTTTTCCGGGTAAGCGGTCTTGTAACCGCGATGTCCTGATATGACAATGGTCTGAATGTCTTGGATTTTCTCTATCATATCAATAGCTCCCGTTTTTTACTTGAATGAACGATCTGTGTTTTTCTTTAATGTATCGAGCGTTGCTGCGATATCTTTGCTGTCGTACATAATAGCTTCAATTGCAGAGAAGAATTCTTGCTCTACTTCAGTCCAAGCTACAGCTTTGTTAGTGTCAATCGCGTATTGCAATTGCTCGTAAGCCGTTTTACGGATGGGCTCTTTTGCCCATAGATCTTGGATCGCTTTGGACTCCGTCATCGACTTCGTGAATGGAAGGTAACCAGTATCAATAATGAACTGCAGAGCGCCTTGCTCATTCGTCATCATCCAGTTAATGAATTCCCAAGCTTCGTCCTTGTTAGTTCCGCTGTTTAACATAGATACGTTAGCGCCGCCAGTTGGGTTAGCATGAACTTGCTCTTTCGGCAAGAAAGCTGTTACGTATTCGAACTCAACAGAAGACAGAAAGCCGCCGATTGTACCTGTTGATTGATAAAGCATGCCTACTTTACCTTCTTTGAACATAGAACCTACGATGTTACCAGAGTCTGTTGCAGGCGGGTAGTATAGGCCACCATTGGATTGCAGCTTTTTAAGCTCTTCGAAAACTTTTACGCCAATACCGTTGTCAATAAAGCCTAGACCCGTGCCTTCTTCGTTAAAGAATCTGCCGCCAGCTTGCGTAATCATCGCCATTGGATACCAAGTGTCATACGGCATAGAGAGGCCATAGCGCTTGTATTCATTACCTTCTTTAATCGCTAACTTGGAAGCTACGTCCGCCATTTCTTCCCAAGTTGTCGGGATGGCAAGGTTTAGCTCATCAAGCATCGTTTTGTTAACATGAAGGATTGGAGTAGAACGGTTAAGCGGCAACGATACCAGCTTGTCATTGAAATTAGAGTGGCCCATTAGACCTTCGCTGAAATCGTTAAGATCCAGGTTCGTTTTTGCAACATAAGGTGTGAGATCTTCAAGTACGTCTGAATCCGAGAACATTTGAATATAAGCACGCTCAATCATCGCGACTTCAGGAGCGGACTTGGCAGCAATCGCTTGCTGCAGCTTGGTAACTGTTTCTTTATAGTTACCTTGGAAAGTGCCGACTACTTCGATTTTGTCTTGAGAATCGTTAAAACGTTTAATCATTTCGTCGATGCGTTCACCGTTTCCTCCGCCAAGCGAATGCCAGAAGTGAACGGTTTTCTTACCTTTACTGCCGCCATTGTCGGCCGTGTTAGACGGTGCTTTGGATGGATCTGTCGGGTTGTTTCCGCCTGTGGAAGATTGGCCGCACGCAGCTAGCATGCTCGCGACCAGCGTCAGCATAATAAGGATTACAGAAAACTTTTTCATTTTTTAACCCTCCATTTTTATGTTTCTAGGATGTATTAGTAATAATTACTTAATACCTGAGTAAACAAACGCTTTTACGATTTGTTTGGAGCTGAACAAGTACACAATCAGGATCGGCAGTACGAGCACCACGTTGCCTGCCATGATAATATGCCAGTTGCTGATGCCTTCTGTTTCACGCAGCATGGAAATACCAATGGTCAGCGGTCTAACAGCTGCGGAATCGGTCATCACGAGCGGCCAGAAATAATCATTCCAGTGGCTGACGAAGCTGAACAAGCCTACTGTAGCTAGAGCAGGCAAGGACATGGGCAGCATGATGCGAGTCATAATGCTAAGCTCGGACGCGTTATCCAAGCGGGCCGCCTCCACGATTTCGTCCTGAATTTGCATAAAGTACTGGCGAAGCAGGAAGATACCGAAGGCATTGGACATAAACGGAATAATCTGCGGCAATAACGTTTTCATAATGCCCCAATCCGACATCATCAGGTATACGGGAATAAATGTAACCTGACCAGGGATCATAAAGGCAAGCAGCACGAGGCTGAACAAAATTCCGCTGCCCCAAAACTTGTACTTGGCAAACGCATAAGCGGCCGGAATCATCACGATCATCTGAATGACGATAATGCTCAGCGTAATGACGACCGAGTTTTTAAAATAGGTCAGAAACGGTCCTGCCTGCATCGCATCGACGTAGTTAATAAACTGCGGCACCGATGGGATAATCGTAGGCGGAAAAGCGAGTGTTTCCCGAAAA
>NZ_JAZHCT010000040.1:0-47572 GCF_036541265.1 Paenibacillus sp. IITD108
GCTCCATCGGCACCCGTCGCGCCAGTCGCTCCATCGGCGCCTGTAGCACCAGTAGCGCCATCAGCACCCGTCGCTCCGTCAACTCCAGTAGCACCAGTCGCACCAGTAGCTCCGTCGGCTCCAGTAGCACCCGTCGCTCCATCGGCACCTGTAGCGCCAGTAGCTCCAGTTGGCCCTTCGCCGTATGGTCCAGTAGCACCTGTAGCGCCAGTAGCTCCAGTCGCGCCCGTAGCACCTCTCTCACCAGATGGCCCAGTTGGCCCTTCGCCGTACGGTCCAGTAGCACCAGTAGCACCAGTCGCGCCCGTAGCACCTCTTTCACCAGATGGTCCAGTTGGCCCTTCGCCGTATGGTCCAGTAGCGCCCGTAGCTCCAGTCGCCCCTGTAGCACCTCTTTCACCGGATGGTCCAGTTGGCCCTTCGCCGTACGGTCCAGTCGCACCAGTAGCTCCAGTGGCACCCGCTGAAGCAATTAAAGTATAGTCGGGCGAGGTATCAGGTGAACCAGATGGCGGAGCATTGTTGACAATATAAGTGCTGCCGTTGTAAAGAACGACCTGTCCTTCTGGATAGTTCGGTTCATCAGCAGGATCAAAAATAACAGCACCGTCTAAACCAAAGCCTCTAGGTCCCGTCGGTCCCATTTGACCCGGTAGACCATCGTAGCCTTGCGGGCCTCTTTTACCACGCTTGCCTCTGTAGCCGCGCGGTCCGCGATCTCCTTCATGGCCTCTTTTACCGCGTTTGCCGCGAGGGCCTTCAGGACCTCGCTTGCATTTTGCGTGAATGCAGCGATGCTTCTTAGAGGAATGCTTGGACTTTTTGGAGAGAGAAGTCTTCTTTTTTTTCCACGACGTTTTCTTAGTCTTGCATTTGCATACGGTTATTACCCGTTTGCATTTTGTAAGACTAACCTTCTTTTTCTTTATAGTACTCAGTTTACACACCTCCTATTGGATTTGCTCTATTCTATGGTCCTTGTAAATAAAATGCGTGGGTATTCGACTTTAAAAATATTAATTTTTGATTTTTCTATGAATAATAACTAGTTTATTATGGCCAAAAAGATCTACACAGAACAGGGAGTATAATATGAGACGAGATCACCAAGGGAGATAAAAGAAGGCTTATATTAAATAAATAGGAGTAGAGGAAATAGCGAAAAAAAAATAAGAGTCTCAGCAAAAAGTAGGTACGAGAACCTTTTTACTGAGACTCTATTTCATGTATGATTAATAATGTAACAGCTGTATAGCAATATTAAATTAATAGGTTAAACAGGACAGGGTCCTTATTCAGCTCAAGGAACTGGAAGCCCTTTTTGCTCATGCGCTCCACCAGCGGAGCATAATCTTCACGATGCTTAAGTTCAATGCCTACTAGTGCAGGACCATTGTCTTTGTTTGATTTTTTCGTATACTCGAAGCGGGTAATATCATCATTAGGACCAAGCACCTGATCAAGAAATTCACGCAGAGCACCGGCGCGTTGCGGGAAACTGACCATAAAGTAATGCTTATAACCCTCATAGATTAAGGACCGTTCTTTCATTTCCTGCATACGGTCGACATCGTTATTGCCGCCGCTTATAATGCATACGACGGTTTTACCTTCCAATTGCTCACGATAAGCGTCAAGCGCAGCAACGGGCAGCGCTCCGGCTGGTTCAGCGACAATCGCGTTTTCATTGTAAAGGTCAAGAAGGGTAGTACAAACTTTACCTTCAGGCACGACAACGATATCATCAAGCAGCTCCCGGCAAATCATATAGGTAAGCTCGCCGCTCTTTTTGACCGCTGCGCCATCTACAAACTTGTCTATTTTGTCCAATGAAACAACATGGCCTGCTTCAATAGACGCCGTCATCGATGCTGCACCTTCAGGCTCGACGCCAATGATTTTGGTAGATGGGGAGACGCTTTTGATATAAGAGGCTACGCCGGCCGCAAGACCGCCGCCTCCAACTGACAAGAATACATAATCCGGCACTGAATCAGCCTTTTCCATCAATTCTTGTCCAACAGTTCCGTTCCCGGCAATAATTTTACGATCGTCAAAGGGGTGAATAAAAGCCATGCCGCTTCGCTGGCTTTCGGACATTGCCGCCTCATAAGCGTCGTCAAAGGTATCACCGGTCAATACAATTTCAACGTCCTTGCCGCCGAAGAAAGACACCTGATTGACCTTTTGCCTTGGTGTAGTGCTGGGCATATAAATTTTTCCGGGAATGCCTAGAGCTTGGCAGGAGTAGGCAACGCCTTGCGCGTGATTGCCTGCGCTTGCGCATACCACTCCTTTTTGCAGCGTTTCTTCAGATAAGGAACGTATTAAATGGTAAGCCCCGCGGATTTTGAAGGAACGCACTACCTGCAAGTCTTCTCTTTTGAGTAAAATATTACAATTGTATCGTTCTGATAAAACGCGATTATGTTGAAGAGGAGTCCGAACTACGACATCCTTTAAATGCATTTGAGCTTGAACAATCTCTTCGAGGCTGATACGCCCTGATGGTACAGAAGCTTCATTCATTTCCTATCATCCTTTTTCGATATGTCTAATAATTAATTATAACATAACATGGACAAGTAATAGTGTTTCAAGTAACATGACGTTAGTTAATTTAAACTGCCACTATTTTGTTTGCTTTCAAGGAGAGATTTAAGGTGCAAGAAGAACTGCTTCTAACATTTCGCTCACCGCCATTGCCCTTTTTTATAGAATCGGAACATGTTGTCTATGACACTGGAGAAGAGTATCCGAGCCGATCAAATGTAGGTGTATTTGGATTATTGTTCGTCAATTCGGGCACGCTTCATATTGCAGAGGGAGACAGAAAATGGACGCTTAAGCAAGGCGATGCGCTAGTTCTGCGGCCGGACCGCAAGCATGCATCATTTCAGCCATGCAGTGAAAGAACGACCTTTGATTGGGTGCAATTTCAAACGGTTGGAGCGTGGGAGGAAACTGTTCAGCAGGAGCAGGCTACGCTGTTAGGCGACCATTACAGCTATGTGATAAGAATGGCCAAGCATATGAGGCTTGCCGCGATAAATGAGGCCAAAGCTATGTTCGCACAGCTGCACGCAGCAGCTGCAAGCTCGGATCCAAGCGGGTTTTGGAACAAGCAGGAAGCCTTTCTGGCTTTGCTGCGCTTGCTCGATGAACAGTGGAAATCTGAAATGGCCGGAGCGGCGATATCGGTTGCTGAGCGTACAGCTGCCTATTTAAAACAGCATTACAAGCAAACGGTTACCAATACAGTGCTTAGCCATGAGTTGAAGCGCCATATTAACTATATTACACGCTGCATGCTTGAAGTTTTTGATTGCACGCCTCAGCAGTATTTGCTGTTCTACCGACTCGATCAAGCGAAGCTGCTGCTGCTAAGAACGGATTGGCCTATAGCTAAAGTAGCGGAGGAAACAGGCTTTAAGCAAACCCCTCATTTTTCAAGATTATTTACCGAGCATACGGGTATATCTCCGCTTCGGTACCGCAAAAGATTTATGAATGAATAGTTTATGCATAAAATAACAGCCGGTAGCAAAAACTGGATTCAATTACGCAAATACGATGGATTGCAGAACAGGAGCGATTGCGATGATTGACCGGTTTTCGTTATCTGCTGAGACTGGAAAGATAGTAGATAAATTTCATGTGCGAAAAGCGTTGCAAAGTGATACACAACGTTTTAATATTACGCCTACTCATTCAGCGGCAATAATAATGAATGACAGACATGAGGTGCGGACGCTGCAGCAGGCTCGCTGGGGGCTGTTCCCTTTTTGGGCAAAGGATGCTGTCAATACTTCCTATGATCAAATGACTCGAAAAGCTTTTTTAGGCCGGATGCTCAGCAGGCAGCGCTGCGTAATACCATGCAGCGGTTTTTATGGCCAAAAACAGGTGGGGCAGGAGCGCGATCCTCGCGCGATGCATATCGTCTTGCCTAGCAAGCCCTTGTTTGGAATTGCAGGTATTTTTGATCGCTGGCGCTCGCCGGGCGGGGAAGAAATAAGAGCTTTTACAATGCTGACCGCGGAAATGTCGGGAGCGATGTCGGTTTGGCAGCCGAACGTGCCGATTATTTTGGACGAGGAAGGGATTGAGGAGTGGCTGCATCCGCATATACATCAAATCGATCAGCTGCGGAAGCATCTTGTGCCGCTGGACAGTTATTTTATGAGAGCCTATCCTGTTACGAATGCTGTCCGCGATGATCAGTATGAATCTCCGGATTGTGTGCGCGAGATCGATTACGCTTAGCTATTGATACGAAGTAAGCACAGGCTGCCCCGCTAACGAGGCAGCTTTTTATCTTTTGGAATGGTGAAGCCACTTGGCGGCGAGAAGGAATGCATTTTTGTGCAGCTACGATAGTCGAAAAAGCTAACGAATCCTGGGAGACTGTCGATTAATTATGGGCAACTATTAGCAAGCAAAAAGAAAGGGGAACGAAGAGCAGGATTGGGAATGGAGAAGCGGCAGCGTCCGCCTTTGTAAGCCAATTTTATCCTTTACAGGGGTTATTTCATCAAAAAAATGGGACTACAACAGCGGTCGGAATCCCAAACTTGATCGTAGTAACATCCCTTTCATTTTCTTATTGCCCTATCCACAATTAATCGACACCCTCCCTGGCAATGCTATTTGGCCTAATTATGCTGATTTCAATATCTAAAGAAGATGAGGAGCCTTATTGGAGTGAAACGGAGCTTAAGTAGGTGGTTTGTTCACAGATAGCGTTATACGGATTCGTTATAAGTACAAGAAATCCCTTTAGAAGTAGATAGAAGCACAAGAAACCATCTGTAATGGAAAGTAATCGCCTTACTTGTAATCGCTAAATGCTTGCTTACAATTGCCTATGTATGCTTCTTCCCAGTGCTCCGAATAGCCAGTCTTAAGCGATACGTGTATAATAAAATATATTTGATGAAACGGACTATACGATAGTTTTCTGTTTTGCCTGATTAATGGGAGGATTTTTAGAAATGCAAGATTATACAGAATATCATTTTGAAATGAACAAGAAGACAGCTATTAAACAGGATGTAGAAACCAAGCTGGAGAATATATTGCGGCTGCTTACCAAAACAAAGCTGCAAGCTTTTGCTGCGCAGCATCAAATTGCCGGCCGATCCAAAATGGGCAAGGACGAGCTGGCAGCCGCACTTGTGCCCGCTATTTCAGATGCCCAGTATTTACTTGATACATTGGTTATAATGGGCGAGCGTGAGTGGATGCTGTTTGATGAAGTTATGAATAGCCAGCAGCCGCTTGTTTATGATGGAGCTCCAATAGGATTCTACTCGTATTTGCAGGACGCTGGAATCATTCACTTATTTTATTATGAGGATCATATATATTTAGTAATAGCTGATGAAATTAGGGATACCTGGGAAAGCTTGAATAAGCAAACTGTTAGAAAGGAAAAGCGCCAGTATCAGCTTATACACAACTATATTGCGGCTTTCTCCAATCTATATGGCGCGTTTAAGCCTGAGCAATTGGTCGAAGTGTTTAATAAGCAGCAAGCGGCTCAGCTGACAGAGGAAGAGCTTATGCAGTATGTGAATAAGTTTTTACAGAAGCAGCAAATATTTACATGGCAGCCGCCGTATATCGCCAGCAGTTATTTTGATGATGAGAAGACTAGCAACGAGTTAGCTGATTTGCTGCTCAAACGCAGCGGAAAACCGTTTTATGAGCCTGAAGCAAAAGAATTACTGAAATATGCTGATTCTGGTTATTATGAGGTAACGTCGCAGCTGCAAACTTTATATGACTATGTTGGGGCTTATTTGTGCAAGGACAAGGATTTCCTTGAAATGTTGATAGATGATATTCAGCTTGCCTGTTCGATGGAATCATCGATGTCCGATATTATGGATGAGTTTGTACGAAGAGATATTGTATTTGAATCTGCCGAGCAAGTACATTTAGTGAGCTCAATCATTAATGAGGTGTACAACAATACTAGGCTTTGGTCGAATGCTGGGCATACGCCTTACGAACTTAAGAATATGTTCGAACAAAATGAGTCCAAGCAAGCTGTTGCTGCAGTCAGCAGCTCGACAGCTAAAGCAAAGGTTGGCCGGAATGAGCCTTGCACTTGCGGCAGCGGAAAGAAATATAAAAAATGTTGCGGCGCTTAATGGCTGCTGCAGTGTTGAGTGGGATAGAAGAATTGCACAATTCGTACAGTACAGCTGGATTGGAGCCGCTCTTATGAAAAAAACATCTTTTGTGCAGCCAGACGCTGAGGGCTGGTTGAAAAAGTTTAAGTTTTCAGTGCCTATCAAAATCCGCTATTGCGAGACAGACATGCTCGGGCATGTTAATAATGTCAGCTATTTTATGTATTTTGAACAGGGACGTATTGAGTATTTTGAAAATCTCGGCTTAACAGATGCCTTGTTCGGCGAGCAGGCTGTTTCTGTTGTCGCAGATTTGGAATGCCAGTATTTGATGCAGCTTTATTTGAAGGATGTAATGAATCTCCATGTGAGAGCTGCGCGAATCGGACGGTCATCGATTGATATTGAATACGCCATTGTTGTGGGCGAAGCATTGAAGGCAGCAGGCAGAGGGACGATTGTTCTGGTGGATACAGTTACGGGAAAAAGCACGCCTATTCCGCAGTTTGCCCGAGATATAATTGCTGCCTACGAAGGCGAGGATATTAACATATAGCTGAATAGCGGAACGTCTGCCACGTCTTTCGATTCTGAGGTATCGATTCGTGGAGCTACATATCAATAAGGGGATCCCTATCGTCAAGTTGACGATAAGGATCCCCCTTTTTTTGAAAATATAGGAAGGTATAAGTTTTCACCTTATACCTGTTTCTATATTTCATCGGTAAACGCGCCTGTCCAAAGGACAGCGGAGCCGTTTATCCTTGAATACAGAATTTACAAACTCAACTTTCATAGAGTGGAAATCGGCATAAATGCATAATGCAGCTGACAAATTACCCTAACGGTTGCCGAAGATGCTTATTTCGATTATTTTAGCTCATTTTAGATTTTAACGGTTGCTACGAGCGCTATTGTACGATTCCTCGCGCAAAATCAGTGCTTTTTGGGGAATTAAGCACACTAGCAACCGTAAGAAAATTCAAGCGGTCATTTTTGCACGAATAGCGTTTATGGCAGCCCTTAGAAGTTCATCATTGCTCGGAGCCGTTTATCCTTGCCTTGGCTAGGAGCTCGCTGCTTTCAGCTTTAATATTTCTTCTGTAAGAATGGGCACGACTTCAAATAAATCGCCTACGATGCCATAGTCAGCGACAGAAAAGATAGGGGCATCGGGATCTTTATTAATCGCAATAATCGTCCGTGATTGGCTCATGCCCGCCAAATGCTGAATAGCCCCGCTTATTCCGCAAGCGATGTATAAGGTTGGCGTAACGACCTTGCCAGTCTGCCCAATCTGCAGGGCGTAATCGCAATAGCCTGCATCACAAGCCGCGCGGGATGCCCCAACTGCGCCTCCCAGAGCATCCGCCAGCTCCTGCAGGGGCTTGAAGCCGTCAGCGCTGCGAACTCCTCTGCCGCCCGCTACGACGACATCCGCTTCAGAAAGATCCATTTGACCGTTTGCGCGTCGTACAACCTCGCTAATAATCGTATGCAGCGTCGGCGGCTCAAAGGCAAGGGTTTGAATGGTGCAGCTGTCAGCTTCTGCGCTGTCTGACGCTTCAGCAGCAGGAAAGTTATTCGGGCGAATCGTTACAATTCGCAATTCATTCGTTTGAAACCGTCTATGCTCGAATGCTTTTCCCGCATAAATCGGACGAATAAAGCTGACTCCTTCGCCAGTTGAGTCGATTTCCATTGCCGTTGCATCAGCAATATGCCCAGCTCCCTTGGCGGCAGCAAGCCGCGGTGCCAGCTCTCTGCCGAGAGCGGTATGCCCCATTAGAACGGTTTGCGGCTTAATAAGATCGGTTGCAGCTGACAGTGCCGCATGAATGTATTCTGCCGGGCTGCTTGAAGGCTGAGTCGCATCTGCGATATGTACGACGTCGGCGCCCCGCGCAGCCAGCGCTTTAGCCAAATTGTCCCTGGCAGCGGAACTTGCACATAGAAGAGCGTGTACGCTGCCATCTGATCCGGCCAGTACTCTTGCTGCCTGAAGAGCTTCGAATGCGACGCGGCGCAGCTGGCCGTCACGGCATTCTGCAAATACTAGAATCGTTTGTTGCAAAGAAGCACCTCCTTTTTAAAGATCTTAAAATGCATATGTTTTGTTATCTGTTTTAGAGCAGTCCTTTGTTTTGCAGGGCGGAGACAAGGGATAAAGCCTGCTGCCTGGCATCGCCCTCCAATCGGATACCCGCTGCTCTAGGCGGTTTAGGCATAAGCCTTGTGCGAAGCGTTCGTGCGGGCACGCTGCCGGCATCGGGCTGCACGGTATGCAGCGGCTTTCGCTTCGCTTTCATAATATTAGGCAGGGAAGGGTAACGAGGCTCGTTAAGACCTTGCTGGGCAGTAATAAGTGCCGGCAAAGGCAAAATCGCCGTTTGAGCATCCCCCTCGATGTCCTGCTCAACTACCGCATAATGGCTGGCGCCTGTGATAGGCGTCTGTTCCAGCTGGTCAGCCATACGTATCGCAAGCTTGACAGCTGCTGATGCATGCGGAATTTGCAGCCGCTGCGCTACCTGCAATGCAACGCTGCCCGAGCCGCTGTCGACTGCGAATAAGCCTGCAAGCAGCAAATCCGGCTGCAGCGGCTTTATAGCTGCCGCAAGCGCTTTGGCAAGCTCGAAGCTGTCATCAGGCAGCTTGTCTTGCGCAAGGCGAATGGCTTCGTCTGCCCCAATCGCCAGCGCAGTGCGCAGCGCTTCCTCAGCTTTTTCATTTCCGCATGTAATAACGGTTACCGTTCCTCCGTGCTGCTCCTTTTGTCTAATCGCTTCTTCAAGCGCATATTCATCATAAGGATTAATTACGAGCTTGGCTTCGCGATCATCTATGCTTCCGTCATCATGAAACAATATTTTTTCCTCCGTATCGAAGGTTTGCTTCAGCAGCACTACAATACGCTGCATGCTATCACCTCTTTTACTGAAATAGAACGGGTTAATAGAAACTGTCCTCCGCATTCAATGAATCGGCAGTCTCCTATGCTACTGTATGCTTTTACAAGGTTCATTAGACCGCCTTTAAAAACGAACAAAGAAGCATGTTCATTCAAAGTTTTTCATATATTTAGAAAACTATCTCAGGCATAACAGGAAGAAGCGGCTTCATGCGAAGCAGCAAGCAACAGCATGAAGCAAGCCGCTATGGAAGCTTATTTCGAAATATAAGAAAGTATAAGTTTTTGCACCTTATATCTGTTCTTATATTTCATCGGTAAACGCGCCAGTCCAAAGGACGGCGGAGACATTTATCCTTGGGAGAGAGGAGGTATTTCATTGGTGGAAATGGTGATCCACTGGACCAGGCTTTTGCTGGCAATTGTGCTGACCATTGCGGCGGTTAGTTTTTTTGGCATGGCTGTCTGGAGAAGAATCGGTTATATCCGACTGGGTACTCCAGCTGTATTTGAGCATAAGAGCCAAGGGAGAAAGCCGCGAACGGGCTTTACAGCGGAAGTGCTCGGGCACCGCAGATTATTAAATGATATAAAAAGCGGCCTAATGCACGTCTTTTATTTTTACGGCTTCATTGTACTTCAGTTTGGAGCTATTGATTTGATATGGAAAAGGCTGAATAACGGCCAGGTGCTGCCGTTTTTTGACTTTAAGCTGTTCACCTTCATACAAGAGATTACGGTATTGCTTATTTTGGCAGCGCTTATATATGGCGGCTATCGTCGTTACGGAGAAAGGCTGGAGCGCTTGAAGCGGGGCTGGAAGCCTTCTATTGTGTTGTGGTTTATCGGTTCTTTGATGCTGACTGTGCTTGCGACGCTTGCTTTTGAGCGGCTTGTATACAGCGGTCCCCATCCTTCAGGCTGGCATGCGCCTATTAGCGGCTTGCTGGAAACAGTGCTGCTTGGTGTAGGTATTAAAGCCGGCAGCATTGCGGCTGCGGCAGGGCTCGAGCTGTTCTGGTGGCTGCATCTGCTTATTTTGCTTAGTTTTCTCGTCTATGTTCCTCAGTCCAAGCATTTTCATTTATTAACAGCCCCGGTCAACATTTGGTTCAGAAGAGGCGAGCAGGCAGTCAAGCTGGCGCCCCTTGATCTGGAGGATGAGGAGGCAGAAACGTTCGGCGTGGGCAGCATTGAGCAATTTAATCAGAAGCAGCTGCTTGATTTGTACGCTTGCGTGGAATGCGGACGCTGCACGAATGTATGCCCGGCCTCCAATACCGGTAAGCTGCTGTCGCCTATGCATTTGATTACGAAGCTTCGTGATCATTTGACAGAGAAGGGAGCTGCTATTACTAGCAAGTCCCCATGGATGCCAATGGGGCTCGTTCATAAGCAGGTGTCTGGCGCACATAGAATGGGAGCAGCTATCCCTCTATGGGAAGGACTGGATTTAAGCAAGATCAAAGCTGCGGAAGAGAGTGCGCAGCTGCCTGCGGCGAGCTCTGACATCGCGATTGGCATAGCAGACACGATGCTTTTTCAGGAGGAAAGCTGGCAAATAAGTCAGGCAGCCAAGGCTGAGGAGCTGTCTCTGATTGGAGACGTTATTACAGAGGAGGAGCTATGGTCTTGCACAACCTGCCGCAATTGCGAGGAGCAATGCCCTGTCGGGAATGAGCATGTAGATAAAATAATCGACATGAGGCGAAGTTTAGTGTTGATGGAGGGCAAGCTGCCGTCAGACGGGCAGCGGGCGCTATCCAATATAGAACGTCAGAGTAATCCGTGGGGCTTGCCGCGAGCGGATCGCGCAGCCTGGATGGAAGAGTGCGAGAAGCAAACCGGTATTCGCGTAAGAACGATGAAGGAGCTCAGTATTATTGGCGAGCAGCCTGATGTGGTCATATGGGCAGGTTCGATGGGGGCTTATGATGCAAGAAGCCGCAAGGTGCTTTTTGACCTCGTTAGACTGCTCGAGCAGGCGGGGCTTTCATTTGGAACGCTTGGCGGGGAGGAGCGAAGCTCGGGAGATACGGCAAGAAGAATGGGCAATGAGTTATTATTCCAGGAGCTTTGCAAAGAAAATATAGCAACCATTCAAAAATATAATATGAAGCATATCGTAACCGCCTGCCCGCATACGTATCATACGTTCAAGCATGAGTATCCGGATTTTGGCTTGACCGGAGATATTGTGATCGAGCATCATAGCGAGCTGCTAGCTTCTTTAATAGAGCAGGGGAGGATTGCCCCTCAGCACGACGTTAACGAAACGATTACGATACATGATTCTTGTTACATGGGCAGGTATAACGATTCCTATGAAGCGCCGAGGCAAATTGCCCGGTCAATTCCAGGCATGCAATTGAAAGAAATGAAGCGTTCAGGCTCTAACGCGATGTGCTGCGGAGCAGGCGGCGGCATGATGTGGATGGAGGAAAACGCTGGGACGCGCATCAATTATGCAAGAACGAAGCAGGCGCTTGAGGTGTCGCCAACCGTTATCAGCTCGGCATGCCCTTATTGCTTGACGATGATGGAGGATGGCATTAAATCTCTTAAGGATGACGGTTCGGTAGCTGCTCGCGATATTGCAGAGCTGCTGGCATTAAGCGTGTTTGGCAAAAGGATAGAATAGCGGGGTGAATGTAGTCATGACAGAAATGATAAACAGGCTGCGCAGCTTGCCTTTGCAGCGCGCTGCGGTAATAGGCTCCGGTGTGATGGGCGCAGGCATAGCTGCTCAGCTGGCCAATGCGGGCTTTGAGGTATCGCTGCTCGATCAGGCGCCTAATGAATTGACAGATCAAGAGAAGCAGCAGGGTAAAAAGCTGCAGGATGCCAGCGTAAGAAACAAGCTGGCGGCGGCATCCTTGGAAAGGCTGAGCAAGGCTAAGCCGGCGCATCTATACGATACGGATTTTATTAGGCGGATTACTCCAGGCAATCTGGCGGATGCAGGACCTGCTTTAGCGGAGGCGGACTGGATTATAGAGGCAGTAGTGGAACGGCTCGATATCAAGAAGGAGGTGCTGGGTTGGATCGATAAATGGCGCAAGGAAGGAGCGCTTGTCAGCACGAACACCTCTGGACTTTCTGTAGCTGATATGCAGGAAGGCAGAAGCGAGGATTTTAAAAAGCATTTTGCTGCTGCGCACTTCTTTAATCCGCCCCGCTATATGAAGCTTGTCGAGCTTGTTCCGACGTCGCATACAAGCAAGGAGGCGCTTGCTGCACTGTCCGCAATATGCACGGAGCGGCTTGGCAAAGGAGTCGTCATCGCCAAGGATACGCCGAACTTTATTGCCAACCGAATCGGCGCTCACGGCATGCTCGTTACACTGGCCGCTACCGAGCAATTTAAGCTAACCGTTGAAGAAGCGGATGCCCTGACCGGTCCTGCGCTAGGCAGGCCGAAATCTGCTACCTACCGCATGCTTGATTTGATCGGTCTTGATACCTTGCTGCATGTTATTGATAATGTGCGTGAACGAAGCGGGGACGAAGAAGAGCGTCAGCTGTTTACAAAGCCGGCGGTACTAGAGCAGCTAGTAGCTGAAGGAAGATTGGGAGAAAAGTCAGGGGCTGGATTTTATCGCAAGCAGAAAGATAAGAACGGCAAATCCAAGATTGAGGCTGTACGTTGGGGAACGCTGAATTACGAGCCTTCACAAAGCGTGCAATCGCCAATTATTGATGCTGCCAAAGCAGCCAAAGGAACAGCTGCCAAGACGAAAGCGATACTAAAAACCGATTCAGCCAGCCCTTATGCCCAATTCGTCTGGACGATTCTTAAAGCGACTTGGCTGTACTCTGCCAAGCAAGTCGGAATTATAGCCGATTCGATTGTAGATATTGATAGAGCTATGAAATGGGGCTTTAACTGGGAGCTTGGCCCGTTCGAGCTTTGGGATGCGGTTGGCTTGCGTCAGACGGCTGAGCGCATGAGGCAGGAAGGCGAGCAATTGCCGGAATGGGTAGAGGAATGGCTTGCTGCTGGACATGAAAGCTTTTATAAGCAGGATGAAGAAAAGAGATTTTATGTGCATAGCGGCCAGTATGTGAAAGAAGTGCAGGAGCGGGACGTTATTTCATTAGCAGCGCTGAAGGCATCAGGCAAAACGGTTCTGGCGACGGCAGGTGCGAGCT
Source organism: Paenibacillus sp. IITD108 (assembly GCF_036541265.1). Lineage (NCBI taxonomy): Bacteria > Bacillati > Bacillota > Bacilli > Caryophanales > Paenibacillaceae > Paenibacillus > Paenibacillus sp. IITD108. The sequence continues at coordinate 13,204 of NZ_JAZHCT010000040.1, forward strand.
TGATTGACATTGGCGACGACGTAGTATGTCTGGAGTTCCATTCGGCAAACAATGCGATAGGCAGCGATGTGCTGTCTGCAATCAGGCAGGCTGTACCGGAGGTGGAGCAAAATTGGCGCGGTCTTGTGCTGGCGAATGAAGGGCGGAATTTTTGCGTCGGAGCCAATCTCGTGCTTCTGCTTATGGAAGCGCAAAATGGCGACTGGGATGAAGTAGAAGATATTATACGCTTCTTCCAGAGCAGTATGCTGAGGCTGAAAAGAATGGGCCGCCCACTGGTAGCAGCGCCGCACCGCATGACGCTTGGCGGCGGTGTTGAAGCTTGCTTGCCTGCGGATCAAATTATATTGTCGCCGGAAACCTATTTTGGATTAGTAGAAACAGGGGTAGGCTTAATCCCGGCTGGGGGCGGCTCAAAGGAAGCCGCGCTGCTGGCGGCAGGACGCGCTGAAGCTGCTAGAGATGCTCTGAGCGGGCTGAATCTTCAGCCGCATCTTAATAAAGTATTTGAGACGCTTGCGATGGGCAAAGCGTCTGTCAGCGGGCATGATGCCAAGAAGCTGGGGCTGCTGCGCGAGCAGGATCGCGTTATTATGCGGCAGGATGCCCGTATTGCAGAAGCGAAGCGGGCCGTTCTTGAACTGGATCGCTGCGGTTATACTCCTGCGCGGGAGGAAAGATTTGCAGTTGCAGGGCGTGAAGGAAAAGCGGTGCTGAAGCTGGCTGTTCATTCCATGCTGCTGAGCGGCGCTATTAGTGAATACGACGCTCATATTGGCAGCAAGCTTGCTCATGTGCTGGCGGGAGGCAATGTCCGCTCAGGTACGGAGGTAAGCGAGCAGTATATGCTTGATCTGGAGTGCGAAGCATTCCTGAGCCTTTGCGGCGAGCGAAAAACACAGGAGCGCATCAGCCATATGCTGACTTTTGGCAAGCCGCTTCGCAATTAGAAAGCTGTTATCGGGAAAGGAGAGTGCATAAATGTCAGCACAGCTTTGCTTCATTGAACAGGATCGGGATGCGGTAATAGTGGCAGCAGTGCGAACTGCTGTCGGGAAAGCAAAGAAGGGCAGTCTGGCAGAGGTGCGCGCCGAGGATTTGGGCAGAGCCGTTATTACAGGCGCGCTTGCACAGGTGCCGGGTCTTAGTCTGGATGCTGTAGAGGATGTCATTATTGGCTGCGCGATGCCTGAGGGCGAGCAGGGGTTAAATTTTGCACGCATTATTTCGTTGTATGCAGGCTTGCCGGTGACGACGCCGGCAGTTACGGTAAACCGTTTTTGCGCATCTGGCCTGCAGTCTATCGTATACGCCGCGCAGCGCATTAAGCTTGGCGAAGCAGATGTCGTCTTAGCGGGAGGGGTTGAAAGCATGAGTCATGTACCGATGACTGGCTTTCATCTGTCGCCGCACCCGGAAATTATGGATACGATGCCTGAGGTATATATGGGAATGGGACATACGGCAGAGGAGGTTGCTAAGCAATATGGCATAACGCGGCAGCAGCAGGATGCTTTTGCCGCAAGCAGTCATCGCAAGGCGGCTAAGGCAATTGGGGAGGATAAATTCAAAAATGAGATCGTTTCAATAGAAGCGACAAGATCGGGCACAGATGAGAAAGGCAGGCCATGGGAGGAGAAGTTTATATTTTCTGAGGATGAGGGAGTGCGCGCGGATACTTCGGAGGAAGTGCTTGCCAAGCTTAAGCCATCCTTTGCCCGCGACGGAACGGTCACTGCCGGCAACTCTTCGCAAATGAGCGATGGTGCGGCTGCCGTAATCGTAATGAGCAGAAAAAAAGCGCGCGAGCTGGGGCTAATGCCGCTCGCAGCAGTGCGCAGCTACAGTGTGGCGGGCGTCGCGCCAGAGATAATGGGCATTGGGCCTATCGTTGCGATACCGCAGGCGATTGCCAGGGCTGGAATTACAAAGGAGCATATTGACCTTTATGAAATAAATGAAGCATTCGCAGCGCAGTGCATTCCTATCATACAAGAGCTGGATTTGCCTGAAGAACGAGTCAATGTGAATGGCGGCGCTATTGCACTCGGTCATCCGCTTGGCTGCACGGGCACAAAGCTGACGGTTTCCCTGCTCCATGAGCTGGGCAGACGAGGCGGCGGAGTAGGGATTGTATCTATGTGTATCGGCGGCGGAATGGGCGCTGCGGCAGTATTTGAGGTGTACGGAGAAAACGGCGAATAGGCTCAGAGGTGTTAGTATATTGGCGCGAAAGGAGCTTAAGCAATGTCTGAGAAGATTAGAAGAGGCGGAAGGTTTGTTATAGAGGATATCAATCCCGCGAATATTGCTGCACCTGAGGATTTTACAGAAGAACAGAGCATGCTGGGACTGGCGGCAAGAGGCTTTTTGGAAACAGAAATTGTCCCCCATGACGAAGAAATTGAAGCGCTGGATTATGAGCTGACTACTAAGCTGATGCGACTTGCAGGTGATATGGGGCTGCTGGGAGCTGATGTGCCTGAGCGGTATGGCGGCATAGGGCTTGATAAAGTAAGCACAACACTGCTGGCCGAGACACTCGCCGCTTCATCCTCCTTCGCTTTATCAGTGGGCGCACATACAGGCATCGGTACATTGCCAATCGTATTTTTCGGGTCGGAGGAGCAGAAGCAAGCTTACTTGCCGGATCTGGCTGCAGGCAAAAAGATAGCCGCTTACTGCTTGACTGAGCCTGCGTCCGGCTCGGATGCGCTGGGGGCAAAGACGGTGGCGAAGCTGAATGAAGCGGGCACGTATTATATTTTAAACGGCTCCAAGCTTTATATTACGAATGCCGGTTTTGCAGACTTGTTTATCGTATATGCCAAAATAGACGGAGACAAATTTACAGCCTTTATCGTGGAGCGCAATATGGAAGGCTTCAGTGTTGGTCCCGAGGAGAAAAAAATGGGCATAAAGGGCTCTTCTACCTGCCCGCTGTATTTTGAGGATTTGCATGTACCCGTAGCCAATGTGCTGGGGGAAATCGGAAAAGGACACCATATTGCATTTAATATTTTAAATATTGGCCGTTTTAAACTGGGGGCGGCTTGCCTTGGGACCTCGAAGGAAACGATAGAGCTTGCATCCCGTTATGCAAATACAAGGAAGCAGTTTGGACAGCCGATATCCTCCTTCCCGCTTATTGGCGGCAAGCTGGCGGATATGAATATTTTAACGTACGTCATGGAAAGCATGGTGTATCGTACGGCAGGCTTAATCGATAGCATGCTGAGTGAATCCGATGAGACGGATGCAGGTGCAGACCGGGCTGATGCCGGACGGTTGGCCGCTTCCGCTATAAGCGAGTATGCGCTTGAATGCTCGATTGTTAAAGTATTTGCCACAGAAGCGCTTGATTTTATTGCTGATGAAGGTGTGCAAATTCATGGGGGTTATGGTTATATACGCGAATACAAAGTAGAGCGGATTTACCGTGACTCCCGCATTAACCGGATATTCGAGGGAACAAACGAAATCAATCGTCTGCTTATACCAGGGACCTTGCTAAAAAAAGCAATGAAGGGAGAGCTTCCGCTTCTAGAAAAAGTCCAAAAGCTTCAGGCAGAGCTGCTTGAGCCTAATATGGCTCCCGAATTTATAGCGCCGCTGAGCAAGGAGCAGTATCGCATAAGCCAAGCAAAAAAAGCATTTTTGGCTGTAGGCGGAATCGCTGTACAAAAATTCGGAACTAGGCTGGAGCAGGAGCAAGAGGTGCTCGCCATTTTGGCGGATATGATGATCCTTATTTATGCGATGGAAAGTGCTTATTTGCGAACAAAGAAAATGATGGAACGTGCAGGGGCGGCAGCTGCTTCATCATTAGCAGCAACGATGACAGAAGTGTATATCCAGGAGGCTATGGATAAGCTTGAATCAATCGCCAAGCAGGCATTAACGACACTTGAGCAGGATGACGGCTTACGTATTCAATTGTCCGTGCTCCGAAAGCTTATGAAATCCCCACTAGTAAACATAACTAAGCTGAAGCGTGAAATCGCAGCCCGTGTCATTCGCAGTGAACACTATGTAGTGTAAACAGGGAGGGAATGAGATGGATTCGCAAAAGCCGAGCAGGGATGCAGCTTCTGAGCAGCAGCATGCTCAAAATCAGGTGGAACAAACAGAAGCGGGAGCATCCGATATCGCCGCAGATAGCGGAGTTGAGCTGGCGTTGTCAGCTCAACTTGAAGATAGCACTGCAATCGAAGCGGGTTTGGCAGCAGAAGCCGAGGCGGATAGCGGGGGTGAGCGTGAAGCAAGTGTAGAAGTTGATACCGAGTCGGATGTTGGAGCGGAAGTGCAAGTAGGTAACGATGAGAATATTGAAGCGGGGGCAGAAGTTGGAAATGATTCAGTAGAGCCAGCGGTTGAGGCTGATCCGGAGCCAGACGCAAAGGATGAGGCGCAGCTGCTTCGCGAGCAGCGGCCATGGCTGAAGTCGTATCCGCTTGATGTGGCGCCTAGCCTGTATTATCCCGATGTCAATATTGCGCAGTTTTTATTGGATGCAGCTAAGAAATATCCGAAGCATAACGCCTTGTATTTTATGGGTAAAACAATGACATATCAAGAGCTGCACAAGGCTGCTGTGCGACTAGCTCAAAATTTAATTGCAAGTGGAATTAAGCAGGGAGATCGTGTCGCAATTATGCTTCCTAACTGCCCCCAGGCGGTAACAGCTTATTATGGCGTTCTGCTGGCAGGAGCCATTGTTGTACAGACTAATCCTCTATATGTAGAGCGGGAGCTGTTATTCCAGCTGCAGGATAGCGAAGCGTCTGCCATTATCGTACTTGATATGCTTTATCCGCGATTGCATAAAATTCGCGGCTCTGATGCTGAAGAGAACAGGCTTCCTAAGCTTAAACATGTCATTGTCACTTCTATAAAAGACGGATTGCCATTTCCTAAAAACCTTCTTTATCCGATTAAACAGCGTAAAGAAGGCTTTAAAGCAAAAATTCCATACGGCAGCCATGGTGTTGTAGCCTATCGCAGATGGATAGCAGACCGAACGGTATCTTCCGTCGAGCTGCCGGAGCTGGTTTATGGAAATGAGCTTGCCGCGTTGCAATATACAGGTGGAACAACCGGCAAACCAAAAGGAGTCATGCTGACTCACAGAAATCTCGTTTCCAATACGATACAAACATCAGCATGGTGTTACAGAATGAAGTTTGGCGAAGAAAAATATTTGGCAGCGCTGCCGTTATTTCATGTATTTGGTCTTACTGTTCTCATGAATATGTCCGTTTATTCCGGCGGTATGCTCATCTTGCTGCCGCGTTTTGAAATAGACAAGGTACTGGAGACAATCGAATCGATGAAGCCTACGATTTTCCCCGGTGCGCCTACGATGTATGTTGGCTTGATTCATCATGACAAGGCAAGTCATTTGGATCTTTCATCAATAGAAGTATGTATAAGCGGATCGGCTGCCTTGCCGCTCGAGGTACAGGAGCAATTTGAAAAATTAACCGGAGGCAGGTTAATAGAAGGATATGGGCTAACAGAAGCCTCTCCGGTAACTCATGCCAATCCTATTTGGGGACGAAGAAAAACAGGAACGATTGGGGTTCCTTTTCCGGATACGGATGCGGCAATTTTCGATCCTATAACGGATGAACGGCTTCCTGCCGGAGAAATCGGCGAGCTTGTCATACGTGGTCCCCAGGTGATGGCCGGCTACTGGAATCGCGAAGAGGAATCGAAAGCCGTGCTTCGAAATGGCTGGCTCCATACAGGCGACCTGGCCACGATGGATGAGGACGGTTATTTTACAATTATAGATCGTATCAAGGATGTTATTATTGCCGGAGGTTTTAATATTTATCCGCGCGAGGTAGAGGAAGTGCTATTTGAGCATCCAGCAGTAAAAGAGGTATCTGTTATTGGTATAAGCGATGTATATCGAGGAGAAACAGTCAAAGCTTTTATCGTGCTTAAGGCGGGCTGCAAGGTTTCTGTGGAGCAGCTCAATATTTGGTGCAGAGAACGGCTTGCCGCATATAAAGTGCCACATAAGTATGAGTATCGCGATTTGCTGCCCAAAACAATGGTTGGTAAAGTGCTGCGTCGTCAACTGGTTGAGGAAGAGCTGCAAAAAACAGCCTCGCAGGCAAACAACAAGGAGTGAGTCATGTGGATGACATTCAATCTGACCGGGCGGAACCAAACTTTACTGACAAATTGATGAAGCTGTCCAAGCGAGCTGAGACAACATTTTGGGGGAAATTAGGCTGTGAATTACTTTCGGTTACGACAAACAGCGCTATTATTAGTCTTGAAGCGGAAGCGGAGCATTTAAATTTACTCGGTATCGTTCATGGCGGTGTATACATGTCGCTGATGGATAATGCGATGGGGCTGGTGGTTATGAGTGATGCTCAAAATGAGCGGGTAGTAACGGCTACGATGAATACTCATTTTTTAGCTAGCTGCAATGGCGGAAAGCTTCAATGTAAAGCGACGCTGTTGCATCGGACGAAACGTTCGATTACCTTGCAAGCGGAGGTTGAGGATGAAAAAGGACAGCTGCTGGCATGGTCTAGCGGGCTGTATCGAATTATATCTTAGTCCAAAAAAGAAAATCCATCATTTTCCATACAGGCAGTTCCACGAAAGTTGCTTGAGACTTTTTTATTGGTTATACTAACTAATAAATGGAAAAGGAGGTCTCATGCGTGGTACCTGTATGGCTTACTGTTTTAGTGTTAGCATTTGGAATTGCTGTAGCTGTTATCGGTGTAGCTGCTTATTTACGTATATATCGCAAGGATAGGCTTGCAGCCGCGGCCAATGAGACTTTTTCAAATCATTCTGCAGGGAAATCATTGAAAAATAACGATAACCACGTATGGAAAAATGAACATAATGAACATAATATATATGTAGAAAAACCAGCTGGCTCATCCGCAGAAAAGTCTGACATTCAAGAAAAGTCAGAACATTAAAAATTGTTTACTTTCAAATAGAACATCAAACTGATATAATAGTAAGAAAAGTGAAAACATTGTGACTCATTGGCCATGGAGTTGCCTGCACCGATTGGGCGAGCGGTGTAAGAGCCGCAACCGTTCTCGGAATTTGCTGTTTGGGACGACCATCCACGTATAAGGGAGGAGATTTCATGGCGAAGCATAGCCAGAATGAAGTCAAGGAAAGCCTGAAAGAACTAACGAGAATTTTTCAACCCAAGGACCCAAGAAAATTTGTAAAAGACTATATACGTAAATATCGCATAACAGGCGGTTATGAGGATGAATTGACCTCGCTTGTTGAAGATGAGCTTGTACGCATTAACTCCTCTGTCGGCTAGCATGCGTCAGCCTCAATATATATAAACACGTCAGAACAGTAAATATAATGATTAAGGCACAGGCTTTGCGCTCTGATTTTTTCAGAATGCAAAGCCTTATTTTGAATTTGCAGGAGTACTAGGCTCGATAATTATGGAGGGTAGAGACTGCAAGCATATGTAAGTGATGAGACTAAACTGGGGGAGCAGACCGCTATAGTCTAGACAGCGGATTTAGTTAGTTTGGAATTTCTAACGAAGCTGAGCAGCGCTATTTTGCCAAAAAACGCTTATTTGAAATTGTAACGAATCCCAGGGGCGCTATGTGTGAACAAACCAGCATTTTGCAAATGTTTTGGCTGAATAAGGCAGCTGTGGAGACTGCCGATTAATTGTGGGCAACTATTGAAAGGGGAACGAAGAGCCTTGTAGGCCAATTTTATCCTTTACAGGGGTTATTTCATCAAAAAAATGGGACTACAACAGCGGTCGGAATCCCAAACTTGATCGTAGTAACATCCCTTTCGACTGCTTATTGCCCTATCCACAATTAATCGACACCAATAGACATACTTACGAAATGCAGCGGTCCTGTGATATTAAGCTATTGCGTCATTCATGGTACAATTTGATAATGATATGATAATTGAAGGAGAGTGCCTGAAATGTCTCATTTTAAAACAGCTCAATGGTTGAGAGAGCGATTGAACGACAAAGAGTTTGTCATTGTTGACACGCGATATGTTCTTAACGATTCAGAGGCTGGTGTGAAAGCTTATGCAGAGTCCCATATCCCAGGCGCTTATTACTTGAGCCTAAGTGAACATTTGTCGAGCCCCAAGCATATTGAAGGGATTGGAGGCAGGCATCCGCTGCCCGTACCTACAGACTTTGCCGCCATTATCCAAAGGATCGGCATTGGCAATAAAACAACGGTTATATCCTATGATGATCAGGGCGGAGCAATGTCTTCGAGATTGCGTTGGCTATTGCAATGGCTTGGGCATGATGGTGAAGTATATATTTTGGAAGGCGGCTTTAAAGGCTGGGTCGAGGCAGGATATGAAGTTTCTGCCGAAGTGCCGGAGCTGGTACAAGGCGTTCAATTTGATATTAAAATGCGCAGTGAAATGCTGGTAAGCCAGCGATATGTGAAGAGCAAGCTAGGTGCCAGCGGTACAGTTATCATTGATTCACGCGAAGGAGCCCGTTATCGCGGTGAGGTTGAACCGATAGACCGGGCAGCGGGCCATGTGCCTGGAGCGATCAATCGCTTTTGGGCGGAGGGCCAGCGCAGTGACGGCACTTGGAAATCGCCAGATGAGCAAGCTGAGCGTTTTGCAGGCTTGAACAAAGATGATGAAATTATCGTCTATTGCGGTTCCGGCGTTACGGCTACGCCGAACGTATTCGCCTTGAAGGATGCAGGCTTCCGTAATGTAAAGCTGTATGCAGGAAGCTGGAGCGATTGGAGTTCGAATAGCGAGAATCCGGTGGCGACGGGGGACGAGTAAGAGCCGGGAGGCCGTGTCGGGCGCGGGATTAGGGGTTGTGACAGGTTGCCGGCGGGCAGGCTGTTGCGGCCCTCTTTTGGCTTTTCTGTCAACAGCTTAGCTTGCTAACAAGAAGTTGGAGAAAGCAGTTGACAGAAGCACGGAGTCAGCCAAAGTCCGGCCGTCGGGTCAGGTTGTTGTTGAATGGCATCATGCGCTTTGCTTCCGATCGTCCACAAGCCGGTTCGTCGCAACTTTTCGTGCGGAGCAAGAGTCCGATTGCCTTCTGGAGCAATTCGCTTGGGTTTCCTTGGCGTTTCCGGTATCCCCAGGTTTGGCGGCATCGGCAGCAGGAACGTGCAGGTTCGGGGGAATGGTCGCGGCAAAACCATAGCCCACCGATCGCGCAAACCGTCACGACCGAGAGCCGTTCGGGGCGATTAGGTTCAGGTTGTTCACAGGTTAGTGTTGTTGGCAGTTTTACAAAGGGGCTCAAAAACCATTTAGATAATGTTCAACTAGATGTTTTTTTTGTTTGATTTTTTTTGTACGTCCGTACTAAAATAAAACCATGAGTAAAAAAAACAAACCAACTAACCAAAAACAAATGTCATTCATCGAAAAAGCTCGTAGAGCTCAAATTGTAGAATGTGCGATTGAGACAATCGCAGAAGTAGGTTACACTCAAGCCTCTTTAGGAGAAATTGCGAAACGTGCAAAAATCAGCAAGGGGGTCATTTCTTATCACTTTGCAAATAAAGAGGAATTATTGGAGCAAATAGCTATCGAATACTATATAGCTTGGCAATCATACATTGCTCCAAGAATAGAAGCTCAAAAATCTCCTAAAGAAATGCTTCGAGTGTATATTGAATCCAATCTTGCATTTGTAGCTGAAAATCGTCAGCATGTTTTCGCTGTTATAGAATTGGTTTCTAAAAACATAACTGCTGATGGTAAACTTCACTTTTCAGCAGACCATGATGAAGCTGTTTTAGTTCCAATTGAAAATATTCTCGCCCTAGGGGTGCAAGAAGGGCTTTTTCGGAAATTTACCAAATCATCAGCAAGGGTGATTGCGCTAACAATAAGAAATGCCATTGACGGGTTCACCATGGAATTAATGAGAAAGCCTCATTTAGATGTTCAGGAATATACGAGAGAACTGGTTACAATCTTCGACATATCAACTAAGAAGTGATGTGTCACTAAGGGGGTTACCAATGTTTTACTATGATGTACTTTGTTATACTTGTAAAAAGACATTCAGGGTATACGAAGGTTCACTAAAATATAAACAAGCTAAGGAAAGGAAGGTTAATTTTTTTTGTTGCGAAGATTGTGCTGATAAAATACGCATTGAAGCAATTTTGAATTTTATGCGTGGGATTAATCGTTTTTAATTTTTGATTTTCTCAACGATTATCGTCAAATATGGCACTAAAACGCCGTGGTAACAATTAAACTGAGTAACTCTGTCTTAACGAATTTTTCTTATGAAGGATTAAGCTACGACGGGTACATTAATTCAATGTGGACCGATTTGCAAATAGCCTGCCAACAACCATTCAACAACTTGCAAACAGCCCCCATCCGTCCACCCTCCCAGCCCTTATCCTTTGGGGTGCTCCCTTGCTTTCCGTGGCTTAAAATACGAGGAGGATGAGTATGGATATTGTGATTCGCGAGTTAGCGGTTGGAGATGAAAATATGTGGAGAAATATAGACGACAGTTTTACTGTCGATTTTGCTCTTGTTCTCTCCTCGTCGGGAGGAGAATTCAAATTCACAGTTAAACCAATAACTCCTGGCTATACGAAAAGCTATTCAGAAGAACAGTTTAAGGAAGCTGAGGACGAGGATTATTCAGAGTATATCGATAATTCGGATCAAATTGTGTATTTGGCTTGGGCCGAGAATCAAGTAGCCGGCCGTGTCGTATTGAAACGAAACTGGAACAAATATGCTCTTGTAGAAGATATAGCAGTAGACAAAAATTACAGAGGGCATGGAATAGGTCGTAAATTGATCGAACAGGCTAAGCGGTGGGCGAAAAACGGTGGAATGCCCGGAATCATGTTGGAAACGCAAAGCAACAACGTGAATGCATGCAAATTTTATAAAAGCTGCGGCTTCGTAATAGGTGGTCTTGATCATTACTTGTATCAGGGTATTTATAAAAACAGCAATGAAATTGCGATATTTTGGTATCTGATTTTTGAATAGAGTTCTGTTGGTCATATCCGGCATGTTGCAAACAATTGACAACAAACTGCAAGCAACAGCGGATCAACAGTTGTAATATTCTGACAGATTCTTTGTGCCTTTTTAGGCTTTTTGTTAAACAGCCTGTAAACATAAAGTCGGAAAAGACAGTTGAGGTTATGCTCGAAACAAACAACTTGCGTTTATGGAAATTTTTTTCTATAATTCAATAATGAACGGAGGTTCATTTATGGTTCAGGTTTTGAAAGAGGAACTAAGACAAGCAATTATCAGAAGTGCTCAAGATGAGTTTGCTCAATTCGGATTTGCGGGGACATCCATGAAAAGAATTGCGGCACTGACGGGCATCTCTGTTGGGAACTTGTACAGATATTATAAGAATAAAGAAGACTTGTTTGATTCCGTTATATCGCCGGTATACCATGAGTTGGAAACGCTGATAAGCAACCATCATGCTCAACCACACGATCAAGGGAATATTTTTGAAGTTATCGTAGAAGCGTTAACGAATATCGTCGTTGAATTCCGTACACCGCTCTTAATTTTAATCGATGGTGCCAGAGGCACCCGCAACGAAAACGCTGTTCAGAATTTTTATCAAATGATGGCAGATAATGCAGCTATGCATTTAGCGGATTATAGCAATAAGGGCGGGGAGGGCTTGAATCCTCAAATCGCTTGGCCTGTTTCCGTTGCATTTCTGCAAGGATATTTTGAAATTATTAGGCTTAACGAGGGAGCCGAAGATTGCAAAAGAATGGTGCGCCAATATTTTTTAGTCTGGTTTCAAGGATTGCAAGCTATTCTTTAATTAGGATTCGTTTTTTCGTCCAAAGGACGGCGGAGTATTTTTCTAACGAAGATTAAAGGCGCTAATTCAACTAAAACGGTCCCTTTTAAAATGTAACGAAGCCTAGCAGCTCTATGTGTGAACAAATCACGTTTTTAGCACCATTTTGCCCCCAATAAGACCGTCTAGCTTCGTTAGATTTTTAACTCAAGCATTTTTGGCATAATAGCGCGTCTAGCGAGACTGTCGATTCATTGTAGATAGTTGCAACAAGCAATAGAAAGGGGGGCACTGCGATCAAGATTGGGATTCCGACCGCTGTTGTAGTCTAATTTTTATGAGTAAATAACCCCTGTAAAGGAAAAAAATTAGCCTACAAAGGCGGACGCTGCCGCTTCTCCATTCCCATTCTTGCTCTCCGTTACCCCTTTCTCGTTGCTTATCAATCGTTTCCGACAATGAATCGACAGACCTTCTAGCATTCGTTACACTTTCCAAATAGGTTTTTCTACAGTCTGGAATAATGAATAAATGTTTATTTATGGAGGGGTGAAATGAGTAAATCTATTCGTCAACACCAGACCAAAGACGGATTTATGCTAGAGTACAGCATTGTCGGCCAAGGAGAACCCGTATTGATTCTTCACGGTGGCCATTCGAGCTGCTATGCGGAATTAGGCAGCAACGAACTTGCGGCTCATCACTTCTCTGTCATTACTCCTTCAAGACCGGGTTACGGAAAAACATCAAAGGAACTCGGAGAATCGCTTATTGTCGCATGTGATTCGTATATCGAGCTGCTTGATGAGCTGCAAATTCCTCAGGTTCATGTTATTGCAATGTCTGCCGGAGGCCCGAGCGGAATCCACTTGGCATCCAGATTTCCAAATCGAGTAAGGAGCCTTGTCCTGCAATCCGCCGTAACCCAATGCTGGCTAAGGCCAGACGACAAGCTGTATAAATCTGCTCAATTATTGTTTAGACCTCCTGTAGAAAAATACGTTTGGGCTATGATTCGATTTCTAAATAAGCTATTTCCATCCTTTTTGTTAGGCAATATGATTCCCTCTTTTAGCAAATTGCCAAAGGAGAAGGTATTACCGCAAATCAATGATGTCGATCGTAGAAAATTTAAAAGCTTGATAGCTCAGCAGCGGTCAGGACATGGCTTTCTGATAGATTTGGTTCATACCGGTAAGGATGCGACTTCAGCGCTTGCAGCCATCAAATGCCCTACTCTAATTATGCATAGTATTCATGATGCATCCGTAAGTGTGGATCATGCTTATCATGCTAAACGACTAATACCGAATGCCCAGCTGTGCGAGCTTGATTTATGGGGACACTTGATTTGGCTGGGACCAGGCGCAGAAGAAATGAATCGACAGTTGTTATCGTTCCTTGAAGCTGCAAAGAAGGAGATGATGAGTCAATGCTCACAGAACACCCTAGCATCATTCTGATTACTGGAATAATGGCAAGTGGTAAATCAACAGTTGCACAATTGCTTTCTGAAAAATTCGAGAAATCGGTACATTTACGGGGAGATATTTATCGAAGAATGATCGTTAATAACCGTAAAGAAATACAGCCAGACGCCCAAACAGAAGAGCTGGATCAATTACGGCTCAGGTACCGGCTGGCCGCACAGTCTGCGGAAACCTATGTTCAATCTGGGTTTACAGTTATCGTTCAGGATGTTGTGGTTGGTCCCATGTTGAACGATTTTATTTCATATATTAAAAGCCGCCCCTTCTATGTTGTAGTTCTTTGCCCGGATCCGGTCGTTGTCGAACAGAGGGAGTATGCCCGTACTAAAAAAGGGTACGGTGCTTGGACCGTTGAAGAGTTAGACAGCCTGTTACGAAATGAAACCCCTCGAATCGGCATGTGGCTGGACTCGTCTGAAATGACACCTGAAGAAACCGTTATTGAAATATTAGCGAGAATGCAAGATGAGGCTCTGCTCAGGTAGGGGATTCAATCAACGGGGCACAAGCGAAGAAGGATTGATTTATATACAGCTTGCGGATAAATCTGTCGGATAATTGGGCTGCTACTGATTTCTAATAGACAGCATGTTGCAGCCCTTTTTATCGTTCTCGTTCAATAATTAAACTAAGGAAGCCAAGTCAATGGAAAGCTGTTGAACTGGCTGCTGCACTTGCTTCTCCAGCCGATACAGGTATGAGGGTCGAGGCTCCTCCAATATATGCTTACAGATTAAGCCGTCATTATGAAATTCTTGCAAACGCAAGGATAATATTCGCGGCGTAATACTGTCGAGCGATTGACGAATTTCTTGGAAACGCTCGTGATCGAAATTAATTGTTAGCAGAATAGGCATACCCCACACCTTGTCGGAAAGCCTCCCTTGTCCGATCCGCTCTTCGCTTAATTGGACAGCGCGTGCTGCTTCTCTGTGAAGCCGTCCTTTTTCTGTAAGCACATATTCGGGTAAGAGCGGATGACGTCTTTCTTGTGGAGAAAGGTGAAGGAGTAAACCATCTTCCACCATTTTTTTTAAATTAGCACTGAGCCGGGAGGGGGCAATGTCAAGCTTGTTCTGCAGGGGCGTGAACCTGCCCCCATTCTCGTCAAGCGATAACAGAATGGGCAGTGTCCATTGTCCGGTTAGTTCCTGGCTCAGCCTCAAAACCCGGTTTTCTTTGCTCAAAGTTCAGTTAGTGTTTCGGCCAGCATCAGATTATGCCCATCGGGATCCATGAATGTTGCAAGCTTGGCCATTCCAGGGACATGCTCCACTTCGCCTACGAATGCTACACCGTCCGCCTCCAGCTGTTTTATTGCTTCTTCAATATTCAATACTTCAAATACCGTAGAAGAAGTGGCTGGTTCAACAGTTTCGGCTTCCGAAAATCCAATGATACAATCCTTTGTGTTTGTGTTGACCATCGCCATACCGCTTGACAAATCATGGAAAACGACCTCAAAACCAAGCTTTCCGGAATAGAACTCCAGCGTTCGTTCTAAGTTGGCCACACTGTACCATACGGTTAAGCCTTCTTTGTACATAGAACAACTCCCTGTTCAATATTAATATCGTAATACTACCGATAATATACCAGATATATTTTCGGTAGTAAAGGGGTACTGTCGTTAATTCCAAATTTGCAACAAGCTGATATAATAATCATCATGAATAGAAAGTTTTGAATATAGTTCAGAATAGAAGTTAAGCTGAATTAGGCCGAATCAAATGAAAAAAATGTTTATTTGGAGGGGATTAGGTTGGAAGCACAGCTAATAAGAAACGTAGCATTTACAGCAGCCGTACGAAAAGCAACTGGCAGTATGAAAAATTTCGAATTAGGTAAAGAGGTTCGCCGGGCATGGCATGATGTAATAGCGGCTGTAGAGCGGGAAGGGCTAGAATGGAACGAAAAAGATGTCGGCTACGTGTTTATTCCTCAGTGGGTGACGGAACCAGTCGATGAGCTTGAGCTGCTTGTAGGAGTGAAAATTGACAGCATGGATCGAATCCCTGCCGATGTACAAATTTTGAAGGTTCCCGCCAGAACTTATGTGAGTGTTCCTGCCCGGGGAGACCGTGACCAAATAATGCGAGCGTATGCTGTTATAGAAGAGTGGATAGGGCGCGAAGGGTACATCAAGGATACTGAAGAAGGTGTATATGGGATGGAGCCTAATCGGCTTTCGCCAGATAATCCGTTCGATATCCCTGCTGATAGGATAAACCGATTCGATTTTGATATTATGATTGCAATTAAGGAGTAGTATTCCTATTAATATGCTCAAGTGGTTAAAGATAATGAAAAAGCGCAAGTTCAGAGTATACATTATCCCTTGAGCTTGCGCATTTTTATTTCAATGTAGACCTTGTACAGATAGAACCGTCAAGATTCCAAATCGGAAATGACTGCCTTTAAAATAAATGTTGTGTCTGGTTTCAAACGGTTGTTAAGCTGCTCGTTTAGAAGCAGCTGTTCGTACACCTCATAATCGGTTTTACAATATTGATAAGGGCTTTCTGGGTGAAACTCCCCACGTTCAAGAACAGCTGTCCAATGCTGGACTTGCTCTTGAATCGACAGAATCGTAATACTGAATAAAGGATTCTAAATGTATAGGCACCTTTTGACCCCAATAAGGCAGGATATCTCTGTTAGATTTTTTTCAACAACGTTTTTAGTATAATAGCGTTTCTGGCATTCGTTACATTTCCAAATAGTTTTTCAACAGCCTGAGTTTTACAACCCTATACGTGTCTGCACCGCCTCAAAACGTCTCAATGTATATGAAATTTCATACACAAAACGCTGAAATGCCCCAAAAAACACAAATGTATATGAAATTTCATACAGAATTGGTCGGTGCCACCTCAAAACGTCTCAATGTATATGAAATTTCATACACAAAACGTTGAAATGCCCCAAAAAACACAAATGTATATGAAATTTCATACAGAATTGGTCGGTGCCACCTCAAAACGTCTCAATGTATATGAAATATCATACACAATACGTTGAAATGCCCCAAAAAACACAAATGTATATGAAATTTCATACAGAATTGGTCGGTGCCACCTCAAAATCGACGCTCCCACAAAATAGAGTTTGCCATCGTTGCAAAGTACTTGTTTCGGTTTTTCAACAGCCTGAGGAAATGCAGTTAGCCTGGGCGCGTGAGTACTCGTTCCACGCTTTTATTTTTCTTTTAAATAGGTAATTTCCTTAAAATCGACAATGATATTTTCATTTGCTTCAATACTGTCCCTTTGGCGGTCTAAAGTGATGGTTGCATTAGAAGGTATGGACTTAAAGGTGCTGCCTTTCTTATTTTTACTTACATCGTAGAGATAATAAGATTCATCTTTTACATTCAAGCCTAATCTTTCCACATCCTTAAGCTCTACCGTATAAAATTTTATGACGGCGACATTTGCATCTATCCATCCTGCAACTTCCAAAGCCGCACCCTCATGTCCGGCTTCAGCCAAAATAGATCCAATAAGAAGTCCATCCGGATTGTAGAAATTGATTTTTTGAGGGGCTATTTTTGAATAATCGATATCAATATCAAGGATCCGATTCCGCTCAGCCTCTGCAAGGTCCATCCAGGCAATTGTGCCTGCAGGATTCCACTTTATTTTCTCAGATGGCACGTATTGGTCTGCAGGCAGCGGCACTTTACGAAGAGATACTCCTTTTTTATTATAAAATGTCAATTGGCCACTTTCATCATCATGTACAAATCTCTCAAAGGTTGGTGAGAGGAACAAGGAAGGCGCCCCAGACGTCGAATGAGGGATTACCTGATACTTTAGAAGATGGATCTCGTCCTTCCCCGTCTTTAGATCAAAGAACCATACATTGCCAAGATAACTTTGCATGAACAATTTTTGCTCATCGGCATTCCATTGAAATTGATAGATGTAATCATATTCTTCTGTTAGCGGCCAGAAATTTTCTCTAAGCCTTTCGACAGTCCCCGTGTTAACATTGTAGGACGAAAGATGATATTGCCCTGCCTTTTCCGTCAGTTCTGATTCTAGAAATAGCAGATGCTCTTCGTCCAAAGGGAACAGCATATTATAGCTGCTCATAAATGCATTGTTCCTGAGATTTTTGGAGCTGCTCAGCTTGTCGCTCCATTTCACATGTACATCGTCTGTGGAAGGATCTCGGGCTACCAAAGCATTAATTGCGTTGTGGTCGCCATAGAAGAAATGAATGGTATGGTACAGGATCCCCTTTAACTTAACTACAGGACCGCCGTTCATCATGTAGTTATCTTCCAACAGGCCAATCGGTTTGGCTACAAGGTCTCCATTAGAGTTCCGCTCTGCTCTAAATTTTAATTCTTTAAAGTTTGATTCTGTGAAAATAATTTCTTTTAATTCAGCAGTTGATTTCTTAGTAAGCGTATAGCCGGTATGCGTTTCCTTCACATTCATAACCATAGCTTGCTCGCTAGTTTCGTTGATCCATAGATGAAAGGCGTATTCTTTGTTTGCCGATATAAGAACGATATCGTAGTTGGGGGTTGATGTGTTTAGTATTCCTTGTATTTGCTCAGCGGTATCGATGGCTCTCACAAAGGCTTCTATTTGTTTGTTATCTGTGTATTCAGCCGTAACTTCGGGATTTACTGCTCCGTGGGTGAGAGATGTCGCGAGAGTAATTTTCTTGATTTTCTCATTTATGTTTAGATTGTTATGTTCAGCTTGTTGTTCATCTGATTGAAACAAGGCAAGTAAAGCCGCCTTCGCGGTTCCCGGCAGCCTGTAGTGCCCGTTTCGTCCGGATTTGATAAATAGGCCTTCATGCTCGCCCTTGATCCAGAATGAAAATATGTCGCTTTCGCTATCCTCCAATTGTACGGTTGCAACGTAATCCGGTGCTTTGATATCAAGCTGTCCGCTATCGAATTGAGCAGAATGAATAGCCTCAGCGAATTGCTCTATTAATTTACGATCGGTTATGCTCACTACTTCGTCAATACTGCTCTTAACTGTCATAGAATGAACATTTGAATCTAATAAAGCTTGATTTTTCTTTTTATCCTTATTATCAGCATCGGTACAACTAACAAGGATCATAGAGAGGACAGTTAAGAGGACGAGAAGGTTTATCTTCTTCATTTAGACACGCTCCTTCTTATTCTAACCTCTTTAACGCCAAAAATAAGATAAAGTTGCAACATAATTGACTAGCAAACGTTATAGATTATGAAAATAAAGGGAAATAATGGGGGGCAATAAAGATAGATGAAGAGGATTAAGCTTTCGAAGCAAATATTAAGTATATCCATGATGTTATTGTTCCTGTCAATGGTTACATATGTGCCTCCGTCGGTCTATGCTGCGGAAAAAGCTTCTGCTAATGCCAACCAAATTGTTGTTTTTGAAGATCCTGTTTTAGAAAAGAATGTACGAATGAGCTTGAATAAGCTGGAGGGAAAATTGACGGCTTTGGATTTATCTAAGATTACAAAGTTAAGTACGGGATTTCGTATAACTAGTCTGAAAGGATTGGAATATGCGATTAATTTAACAGAAGTTACGATCAGCTGCAGTAATCTAAAAGATATGAGCCCAATATCTAGCTTGAAAAAAATTAAAAGTTTAACTATGAACTATTGTGAAATTCAAGATTTAACGCCAATTGCCGACCTAACGAATCTTGAGTATTTAAGCTTGGAAGGCAACTTTATTTCTGATTTGACGCCATTAAAAAATTTATCGTTGTTAGAAATGCTTATTTTAAAAAATAACAACATTTCTGATCTTTCTCCGATTCATTCTTTGCCAAGCTTAAAAATTTTGTTTGTAGATGATAATTTTATTGAAAGCCTTGAAGGAAACTGGAACCAGTCAAACCTTTACGGTTTGTATCTAAATGGAAACCTGGTTAAAGATTTATCGCCCGTTACTGCGAGTGACTCTTTAAAGAGTCTGAGCTTTGCGTATACGCAGGTAACTGATCTAAGCTCTATTCAGGCAATGTCCTTGGAGGCTATACAATTCGATCATACCGATGTTTCTGACCTTACTGTACTGGAAAATATGTCATCTTTAAAATATATCTATTTGTACAAAAATCCATTAACCGAGGAATCCAGAGCCTTTTTAGAGAGATTTAAAGAGCGGCCGGAAACAGAAGTGTATGAAAGCCGGTACTCAGGCACTTTGGCGATACCTAAAGTATTTATAGATGGAAAAGTCCATATGTTTAATACACTTCATCCTGTTATTTATCAGGATTCAACCATGCTTCCGTTAAGGGAGGTTTTCCAGCTATTTGGAGCCGACATAAAATGGGACGGGAAAGCCAGAACGGTTACAGCCACAAACGGGGATAACAAAATTGTACTTACGATCAACTCAAAAACCGCTCAAATAAATAATCGCGAGGTTAGCTTAGTAGCAGAGCCTATCATACAACAGGGCCGTACTTTGGTTCCATTTCGATTTGTAGCGGAAGCTTTTGGCTATGATGTGAAGTGGAATGACAAAAACCGCTGGGTCATGATAAACACGTCAAAATGATAGACTTGACACGGTAATGCGCTTCGTCTATGATCAATAACAATAAATGACAGTAACAGCTGAGATCAAGGAGCATGTTATCAAATTCGGCGGTACAGAGAGGGACCCAAGAGCTGCAAGGTCTCCCCCGAACGGTACATTTCCTGCCTTGTGAGCTGCTGCGGTGAACACAAGTAACCGTTGCCGGCGCCGACCGTTATTCGGATGAAGAATTGCCAGGAATAGGCGATTAAAACTAGGGTGGTACCACGACACATTCGTCCCTGACGAGTGTGTCTTTTTGTTTTATTTTACAAAAAGGAGGCATCAGCTATGCGTCAATCTCGACTGTTTACAAACACATTGCGAGAAGCACCGACGGAGGCGGAAGTCGCAAGTCACCGACTACTGCTGAGGGCGGGCTTTATTCGCCAGCTAGCAGCAGGCATCTATACATATATGCCTTTGGGAAGGCGTGTCCTGCGCAATATCGAGCGCATCCTGCGTGATGAACTGGAGCGTGCGGGTGCACAAGAGCTTCTTATGCCGGCATTGCAGCCTGCAGAGCTGTGGAAGGAATCGGGCCGTTATAACGATTATGGGCCTGAGTTAATTCGCCTTACTGATCGGCATCAACGTGAGTTCGCATTAGGGCCGACTCACGAGGAGGTTATTACGACGCTGGTGAAGAACGAAATTAATTCCTATCGCAGGCTGTCGGTCACGCTATATCAAATTCAGACAAAGTTCCGTGACGAGCTTCGTCCGCGTTCTGGCTTGCTTCGCGGCCGCGAATTTCTAATGAAAGATGCCTATTCTTTTGATAGCTCGTGGGAGGGACTGGATCGTTCTTACCAGACGATGTACAAAACTTATCATCGTATTTTTGAGCGCTGCGGATTGACGTTTAGAGCAGTGGAAGCTGATGCAGGGACGATCGGCGGAGAAGGCGGCACACATGAATTTATGGCACTGGCCGACATTGGGGAAGATGTAGTGGCTATCTGCTCTCACTGCGGGTATGCGGCGAACATAGAGAAGGCGACTTCCAGGGAGGAACAGTCCGGGTGCGGCGGGGGCATTATCCCGGGTTACGAAAAGCTCCACACCCCGGGCGTGCACACAATTGAGCAACTGACCCACTCCTTACAAATCAGGCCGATTGAAGTCATGAAGACACTTATTTACTTGGCGGATGGGAAGCCGGTAGCAGTCCTTGTCCGTGGGGATCATGAAGTGAATGAAATTAAAGTAAAAAATGCGTTGGGCGCAGATACACTGGCGCTTGCTGATGCGGAAACGACTAGTGAAGTAACGGGCGCGGCAGTAGGATTTGCAGGTCCAATTGGGTTAGTGATTCCTCTTTTAGTTGACGAAGCTGTTGCACGGATGGAGTGCGGTATTGCTGGTGCGAACGAAAGTGAATTTCATGTAAAAAACGTCGTTCCGGGACGAGATTTTTCAGTTGAGCGCATAGGTGATTTTCGCAACGTCAAGGAAGACGAATCATGCTCACGTTGCGTGGACGGCAAGCTTCGTTTCGTAAAAGGAATTGAGGTAGGGCATGTGTTCAAGCTTGGAACGAAATATAGTGAGGCATTAGGAGCCCGTTACCTGGATGCGAATGGAAGAGAGCAGCTTATGATTATGGGTTGTTATGGCATTGGTGTTTCGCGGATCGTATCGGCGATTGTGGAGCAGCATTATGATGAGCGCGGGATTGTCTGGCCGGCTGCCGTCGCCCCGTACCAGGTACATCTCATTCCTGTCTTTATAAAGGATGAAACACAGAGGAAGGTAGCGGAAGAACTATACGATGCGTTACAGAAAAGCGGCATCGACGTGCTGCTAGATGACAGGGACGAACGTTTGGGTGTGAAATTTAACGATTCCGATCTGATCGGTCTTCCGATTCGTATAGTCATTGGCAGGGATGCAATTTACGGCAATGTCGAATATATTGAGCGTCGCGGGAATGATAAGCAGCTTCTATCGGTGGAAGAAACAATTATGCGAATAAGAGCAAGCATTTAAGCCTGTTGAAATAGCATACAAGGTTGGATGGAGCTCTTGGTAGCTAACTAACCGCCTTTGTAGGTCAATTTTATCCTTTACAGGGGGATATTTTATCAAAAAAACGGGACTACAACAGCGGTCGGAATCCCAAACTTGATCGTAGTAACATCTCTTTCGTTTGCTTATTGCCCTATCCACAATGAATCGACACCCTACTAGACACGCTATTGTACGGAAAACAGCTTATTCTAAAATCTAAAGGAACTGAGAGACCTTATTTACTCGAAATCACTACCTAAACGGGGAAAAAATCACATATAACGCAACACAGTTCCGTTACAGATTTAAACCACCTTTTTATTGCTAAATAAAGCCTCTCAGTTCCGTTACAATTCTAATCAGCTGGGAGTGCGCAATAGGGAAGAAGCTGTCCAGAAGGCTTTGGAAGCCGGGATCATTGAAGTTTAGTATAAAAAAAAATAAGCAGCGGCAGGAGGGTTCAATAAAGTGGAAACAAAATTAACTCGCATGCTCAACATTCAATATCCAATCTTTCAAGCTCCTATGGCGGGCGGTCCTACTACGCCAGAGCTTGTTGCAGCTGTTTCGAATGCCGGGGGTTTGGGCAACCTTGGAGCTGGATACTTAACGCCAGAGCAGCTTCGTAAAACAATTAAAGTGATTAAACAATTAACGAAGCAGCCTTTTGGAGTCAATCTGTTTGTACCCGAGAAATCGGATGAGTCTGAAGATACGATTAGTCAAATGAGTGATTACCTCAATAAGTACCGGGTGGAGCTTGGCCTTACACAAAATCCGATTATCCCGAAGGCTTCGGAATCGTTTTATGAACAAGTACAAGTATTGCTGGAGGAGCAGGTTCCAGTTGCTAGTTTCACTTTTGGTCTACCTGCACAGCACATTATTGATTCGCTAAAGCAGCAAGGGATTGTCGTAATTGGCACTGCAACGACAGTTGACGAGGCGAAACAACTAGAGTTGGCTGGGGTAGATGTAGTGGCAGTACAAGGCAGTGAGGCGGGAGGGCATCGAGGCACATTTCTAAAAGAGGCTGCACACAGCCAGATTGGCACGATGGCGCTTGTTCCGCAGGTTGTCGATCACGTAGCTGTCCCGGTTATCGCAGCAGGCGGCATCATGGATGGAAGGGGACTTGCAGCAAGCCTGTTACTTGGGGCTTCAGCCGCACAAATGGGTACTGTATTTCTAGCAAGCCATGAAAGCGGTGCCCATGCTGTGTACAAACAGAAAATTGTATCCTCGCATGAGGATGCTACTGAAATAACGAGCGCATACTCGGGGAAAGCTGCACGAGGCATTCGAACCAAATTCATGGAGGATATGCAGCAGTTTTCTGGAGCTATTCCTGCTTACCCTATCCAAAACGCATTAACGAAAGATATTCGTCAGGCTGCTGCCAAAGCGAATAACCCAGAATATATGTCGCTATGGGCGGGTCAGGGCCTCAGGTTAGCTAGTGAACGGGCTGCTGCTGATATTGTCAGACAAACTATTGATCAGGCTCAAAATCTTATTAATAATTTAAGGGCATGAAGATGGATGGTATAGCCTTATTCATCTTGTACTTAATAGCAGTATTTTTAATTCCTATGCTATAATACGTGATAATTATGTGATTACGTTGTAAACTGGGAGAAAATACGGCAAATGGGAGGCAGGAATGAATAGGGCTTCGTTTGTATTGCATGACCTGTTTTTTGGTTCGATTCACCGAAGGCTTGCGTTCACTTTTTTGATTCTAATCATTTTGCCTATTACATTTTCCAGTGTCATAGCATTAACCCTGCTGCAGGAGAAGGTTAAAAGCAAAGCCAATATCGGCTATGAGATGGCAGTGGAGCAAGCGGCAAACAGTATTGACCGCGTTTATCGGGATTTGCTTGTAGCATCCAATTCGCTGATGCTGGATGAGGAGATTGCCAAAATCCTTTCTCAGGGCGTTCCAGAAGATCAGAACAAGCGTTATTATTTGCAAAGCATTATGAGCAACAAGTTTTTTAATGTGCAAGTTTCTACACTGGATTTTTATACGAATCATTTTATCGCACTGCTTGATAGTAAAGGCTTCGTATATTCGACGATTCCGTCTGACAATGTATCGGGCAACAAGGAATATGAGCGAATTATTCGGCTGGAGGGGCTGGGGGGGGACGCCAATTATGTAAGGCCGGCACAAAGAGTCTATCCCATTTACTTTTCTCCAACAGGCCAAGACATCAACTACATTTTGCTGCTGCGCTCCTTCATGGACGTGACTTCAGGAACGAAGAAGGGAGATCTGATCGTAGGCTTGCCTGAGCAAGAGATTGCCGGCATTATTAACGGACTTGTTCAGGTGCCGGGGATTAAAGGCTATATAGTCGGCAAGGATGGAGAAGTTATTTCGTCGACGGAACAGACAGAGATCGGCACAAGGTTCCCATTATTTGAAGCGCTTACAAGCGGTAAGGGACTGAAGGATGAAGGACTGATTATTAATTCAAAAGTATTGAACCGGCTCGGATGGCATATTGTCCAGGTGATCCCGAGCGAGGTGCTGTTCTCCGATTTTACATATGCAAGAAATATGCTGGTATATTTAAATGCTGGCTTTTTGCTTATATTTTTCGGTGTTTCTTATTTTATTGCACGGAGCATTTCCAAGCCGATTAGGGAGCTTAATCTGGCAACAGAAGAGATTGCATCTGGCAAATTGGAAGCTAGGGTGAAGGTGCTGCGGAGAGACGAGCTTGGCAAGCTGTCATTAAATTTCAATAAGATGGCTGCTCAAATTCGAGGGCTGTTTCAGCAAGTTAATGAGGATCAAAAAGCGAAGAGGGAGCTGGAACTAAAAATGCTGTATGCGCAAATCAACCCTCATTTTCTTTTTAATACGCTCGGATCCATTCGTTGGATGGCCGATTCTAGCAAAGTATTTAATGTCAGTAAAGTTATTGTGGCTTTGGCGAATTTATTAAAAAGCAGCATTATTCATAAGGACGAGTACATTTCGATGCGTGAGGAAATCGAAAATATTCGCAATTATATTACCATTCAGAAATTTCGCTATGTATCTAAATTTATTGATGAATACGAGATAGACGAGCGCCTGCTGGACTTCAGAATTCCGAAGCTGATCTTGCAGCCGATTGTGGAAAACTCGATTATTCACGGCTTTGAAGGAATCGAATATACCGGAGTTATACGCGTGCAAGCTTATCCCGATAACGGAAGGATGATTATTAAGATTTCGGATAATGGGGTCGGAGCAAAAATGGAGGAGCTTGATGCTTTGTTAACAGGAAAAAATAAAAGCAAGGACAGCTTCAGCGGGATAGGCATTCATCATGTAAATGAAAGACTTACGATTCATTATGGGCAGTCCTCTGCATTGAAAATGGTTGGTGCGCCAGGCGAGGGTATAACGACGACGGTTATTGTGCCGATAATGGTGCCAGATGAATTCGCAGCTAAGCAGGCAGAAGAGCCAACAGCAGAACATAGCGGCAATTTAGCTGCGGATGGAGATAAACGTCATGTATAAAATTTTAATTGTTGATGATGAAATATTTGTGCGCATGGGTCTAAAACTGTCGATTGATTGGGAGAGCAACGGCTTTACTGTGATTGGAGAAGCTTCTAGCGGAACTGAGGCGCTGGAGAAAATTCAATCTAATGTTCCGGATATCGTGATTACTGATATTAAGATGCCTGGCATGGATGGGGTGCAGCTTATTAAGGCACTATCCGAGAAATATCCTGCCGTAAAATGTATTGTTCTTAGCAATTATAATGAATTCGAGCTGGTCAAGGAAGCGATGAAGTTTGGGGCGGTAGATTATTTCTTAAAGGTTACAATTGAACCAGAAAAACTGATAGCCCTGCTGCACAAAATATGTGCGGAAACAGATAACGAAAAAAGTATAATGAACGATTTGTCGGAGTTAAGGCAAACGCTTCGTCACCATCGGACGGTAATCGATAATAAGTTTTATTTGGATTTAATAAAGCCAGGATTAAATGAGGAAGCGGTTCGCAGTAAAGTGAAAGCACTTGAATTGGATCTGTATGATGATCAAGGGCATATTTTATTGTTAATGTTGAGTGATTATGAGCGTCTGAGTGCGGATAGATTCCGTTCCGACCGCGATCTGTTAACTTTTACAATATTAAACGTTGCCGAAGAACTGATTAATGATCAATCCAGCGGCAAAATTATTGAGTGTAGTCCTGGTGCATACGCTATAATTGTCAGTTTCAAAGAGCAAGCAGACAAACGGGCGGTTCACAGTCTAGCCTTGCGGATCTATACCACAATTCACGATTACTTGAGCATGGAATCCATTGTTGTAATCGGGCAGCCATTTCGAGGGGGCGTACAGTTGCGGGAAGGTCTATTGCAGCTCGAACAAATGAAATTTCTGGCTTTTTATGCGCCGACAGGCGTTGTCTCAATTGAGCAGCATACCGGTAAGCTTACTGAACAGTGGAGCGCTCAGCAGCAAGGATCATCCGTCGAAGACATACACCGGGCTTATATGGATATCAGAAAACAAATCGTTCAATTTATCAAACTCGGCACAGGAGAGCTCATTCCACCTATTTTGTCTGGGTTTCTCGATAACTGCCGAGAGCATCAGATCGACCCAACAACCGTAAAGAGGTATGCGATCTCGATTGCCCATTTGATTCAGGATGAACTTATTATGCAGGATGCTAATGCTTCCGGCTCGCTTACTGATAAACTTGAGAGGGTAATGAAGCAAGTGGATAGCAGTTTTAATATAACGGAGCTAAAAGAGGTATGCGGTGCTTTTGTAAGGGAATATGCAGCTTGGATAGGCAAGCTTGGCCACCCTCCGATAAGAGAGGAAGTTGCCAAAGCCATTGATTATATTCGCCGCCGCTATCATGAGCGTGTCACGCTGGAAGATGTGGCCGAATATATCTCCATGAATAAAAGCTATTTTAGCAGGCTGTTCAAGCAAGAAACAGGCGAGATGTTTCATGAATATCTCATTCGGACGCGTATGGAGCAAGCACAGGAATTGTTATTAAGCTCGGATGCTAAAATAAGCGATATCGCAATAGAAGTAGGCTATAATGACATTTTCTACTTCAATCGGGCCTTTAAAGCCTATGCCGGAATGCCGCCCAGTGAATATAGAAATAAAATACAATCCAAAGGATAAAGTCAAATCTATTACAATAAAATAGTAGATTTTTTGCATGGACAATAGATTTTACAACAGAAATAAGAGGTGATCCTGAAAAGGGTCCCTTTTTTATATCTAATACCTAATTATTAATAGAAAAGAGTAAATCCATTACAAAGAAACGGTAAAGGAAGACCATACGTTAGAGCCACAAGGTTTTCTTATAATAGCCTTATCGGATGAGAAATTCCGACCGACCAAATTTCTAGGGGGTAACTTGTATTATGCTGCAGGCGAGAAGAAAATTTAGCATGCTGGTCATTTTAGCGCTTATCGTATCTTTGCTAGGGGCGTGCGGAGGCAGTAATTCCGGCAACAAACCGTCAGCTTCAAATGATTCAAACGGGCCAACTGCAGAGGCAGGCGGCAAGGAGACGGACAATAACAGTGGTTCTGACGAAGTAATTGTGCTGAAGTACGCGACTACGCCGGAGACGGCGGTTGCGCAAAGCACAAAGGATTTGATGGCGCTTGTTGAGAAAAAATTGGGCAACGTCAGACTGGAGCCATTGATTATCCCGGGAGAAGGCACGGATTGGAATAAAAAGGTGACAATCAGCTTGATGGCCGGCGACGAAATGGACATTATTTATCAGAACGCGACTACTTTTCAAAAATTCGCAACAGCGAATTTAATTGAACCGCTAGATGATTGGATTGCGGAAGACAACTATGATGTTAAATCCATTTATGGCAGCAGCATGTCGACTTTCAACGGTAAAACCTATATGCTGCCTGCTTTCAGAGATGTGCATATCACCATGTATAACAAAGATTTATTCGACCGGGCTGGCATACCTTATCCGGACAATAACACATGGACATGGGATAAGTACGTAGAAGCGGCAAAGGCGATTTCTCAACTGGGCGATGGCATATACGGCTCATACATGCTTGATTGGGACCCATATTTTATGTTTTCAGCAAGGCAGAAAAAAGTGCCGGAATACAAAGAGGACGGCACATCCAACTATGATGATCCTGCGTTCGCAGAGTCGATGAAGTTTTTCTATGACCTAGGCAATGAATGGAAGGTACAGCCTGATTTTATTACGTTCAGATCGAAAAAAATGCCATGGGATTCTTTCCTGGCAGAAGGAAAGTATGGGATGTTTGTTGTAGGCAACTGGGCTCTGCAAAGCGCGATGAATGATACGCAGTATCCGCGCGATTGGAAAATGGGCGTTGCGATTATGCCGCAGGTTAACGAGGGAGAAAAGATTTCCTTGGGTATTATGGGAGGCTACTCTGTCGCGGCAACGTCAAAAAATAAGAAGGCTGCCTTTGAGGCTGCCAAGGTGCTGGCTGAATCACAGTGGGAATTGCCAGGGAATGTACCTGCGCGGATTGATCTTAAGCAGGAAGATGTGAATGCCATTCTTAATCCAATGGCAGAGAAGCTGAGCAAAGACGATATTACAGTAGAAAATTTAAGAGACGCGATTCTTGACCCTGAAATGGACATTGTGAATGAGAAAATTGTTGGCAAGGGTATGACAGCGATTACAACAATGATTACTTCAGAGGGCGAACTGTATGCATCGAAGCAGCGTTCGCTCGAAGAAACGATGAAGGTGCTGAAGGAAAAATCAGATCAGGCGATCAAGGACGACAATTCCTCATCATAACCGGACTATGGGGGAGCTTTCCCCCCTTTTCTCTTAATGGACCGAAAGGAATGCTTATCATATGAAAAAAAAATGGGGATTTAACGGATGGAACCTGTCTCTGCACAGGCAAGAGGAGCTGATCGGCTATCTGTTTATACTTCCGTTTGCGATTGGCTTTATCATCTTTCAGCTGGCTCCGTTGCTGTCCTCCATACTTATAAGCTTGACTGACCTGAGCTTTATTAGTAATTTATCAGCGGTCAAGTTTGTCGGGTTAGGTAACTTCATTACGATGTTCGGAGACAGCCAGTTTTTATCTGCGCTATGGAGAACGCTTTATTATGTCGTATTGTTTGTTCCCGGTTCGATCGGAGTAGGGTTGGTTTTTGCTCTATTGATTAACGCAAAGTTCTTTTTTCGAGGACCGATTCGCGTAGCGATTTTTCTGCCCTATGTCTCTAATCTAGTTGCGGTGGCTGTTGTTTGGGCGATGCTGCTGGATTATAATGACGGGCCAGTTAATGCCTTGCTTCGGTCAATTGGCGTCGAGAATCCTCCGTTGTGGCTGCTGGGTGTTCATACCGCCATTCCTACCGTAGTCGTTATTGTCGTATGGCAAAGTATCGGCTTTTTCATGGTCGTATTTCTTGCAGCCTTGCAAAATGTTCCAAGCGAGCTTTATGAAGCTGCTGTCATTGACGGGGCAGGGAGCTGGAACAAGTTCTGGAGAATTACAATGCCACTAATATCGCCAACGATCTTCTTGCTATCGATTACAGCTATTATTTCAGCATTTCAGAACTTCGGTCCGATTCAAGTGTTGACCAAGGGAGGACCAGGTGATGCTTCCACAACGCTGTCCATGAACATCTACAAGGAATCATTTGTTCATTACCGTTTCGGGTACAGTACAGCACAGGCTATTATACTGTTCCTCCTTATTCTGATTATTACTGTCATACAATGGCGAGGCCAGAAAAAATGGGTCACGTATTCCTAACGGAGGTTTCACATGCGCAAAATCATTTTAACCGTTTTTTTAGCCGTTCTCGGAATCGCTAACATCTTTCCTTTTATTTTTATGTTATCTTCGTCATTTAAGTCGCTCGGCAAAATTTTTGAATATCCGTTCAGGCTTATTCCCGATCCTTTCTTGACGGAGCATTACAAAAGTATTTTTGAACCGAGGTACGATTTCACGCTCTGGTATCAAAATACGATTGTGATGGTCATTCTTACTCTGTTGTTCAAGTGTGCGGTCGTTTCGCTTACCGCTTATGCATTTGCAAGATTGCGCTTCCGCGGGCGAAGCATTCTCTTTATTGTTTTTTTGGCAGCGTTAATGCTGCCTGGTGATGCAACGATCATTCAACGATATGTCATTTTCAAAATGCTGCATTTAACAGATTCTATATGGGCATTAGTGCTTCCGGCTGCCTTTGATGTTTATTTTGTTTTCTTGCTTCGCCAATTCTTTATGAGTATTCCATTCGAATTGTCTGAGGCGGCTATTATTGACGGTTGCGGGCATTTAAAAGTGTTCTATCGAATTATTCTGCCTCTGGCTAAGCCGGCACTAATTACGATGATGCTGTTTTCCTTTGTGTGGGCGTGGAATGATTTTACCAATCCGTTTATCTTCATCACGGATATTAAGAAGCAGATGCTAACGGTTGGCATTGCCCTGTTTCAGGAAACAAAGTCGCAAAATCACGGCATGCAGATGGCAGCTTCATCATTGGCGCTTATTCCGGTTATCGTCATGTTTCTATTTTCGCAGAAGTTTTTTATCAAGGGCATTGCAACGACAGGAGTAAAGGGGTAAGAATTAGATCGCGATTGTTATTTGACACTTACAGGAGGCAAAAGGTATGTATTTATTGAAAAGGAATGTTGCCAAGTATATCGCTCTGTTAATTGTCATTGCACTTCTTATTTCACCAGCTGCACAAAATACGGTTTCTGCCACTGGTTCTGTGAATGATCAATTCAATGGGCTTGCAGCGGAATGGGGTGCAGTCACGCACAACAGTGTATCCTTTAGTACCTCACTCACGGAGCTAAAGGCAGTAAAAACGGATAAAAAGCTCTATATGTATGTAAAAGGCAGCAATATGGATCAAGGCAACCATATATTTTATATCAGCAGCGGCAGCAATGCTGCGACCGGGATTGCTGTTCATGCGTGGAACGATGCAGTCAACGTAGATTACAAGATTGAGAACGGTGAAATTTATCATTATGAGAATGGTGCTTGGACTGCGGGAACTTCTGGAATCGTGGAAACAGTTCAAACGGCGACAGGAATAGAGGTTTTTGTAGATTTAGAACCGTTCGGAGCTGAATTCGCCAGCCGAGTGAAAATCGGTTACACACGAGATCACTATGATTTTCTTCCAACGGTTGGTGACAAGCTGCTAGCTGTTGATACGGCTAATACCGGCACGGGAACTTTGCAAATTGATGCGGACGGCTCAGCTGCTGACTGGGCTGGCATTGCTCCCGGCATTGTTTCGGCAGACGGGAAATCGCAATTATATGCTGCCCGCGATAGCCAGAATGTATATATCATGCTTAAAGGTCTTATTCCAGATGCATGGACTGATATTTTTCTCGACACGGATTATGATGCTTCCACTGGATGCTTTGCTTTCGGATGGGGGAATCTGGGGGCAGAGTATTTAATCGAAGTTAAAGATTTATTCGCCAGCAAGGGACGGGTCAGCTATGATTGGAACCCTCTCGGGCAGTTGGTAGGCTTCGGTAAAACCGTGAATAATGGACCGGATAATGAGACGATTATGGAATATAAGATTCCTTTGAATACTATTGGGATTACGCCGGAACAGAAGATTAGAATAGGTGCAATTTCTTTCTATAACGGTGGTGCCCAAGCTGTATTTTTGCCGGAGACTAGCGATGAACTGTTTACGCAATATAATATGCCGTCAACAGCATTTGTTCTTGATGGATTAGGGAGTGACTGGGACAACATTGGCTTTGTTGCTAAGGCATCTCCTTCAGAAATGACGCTTCGCGCTGTACAGGATCATAAAAAGCTGTATATGCTGGTGGAGGCTCTTAAGCCAACTCTGGATGGTGTCTACTTTATAGACAGTGATAACAACAGTGCAACCGGATTTAATCATCCGACATGGAGCGGCTCAGGGATTGATTACAAAATCGAGCGGGGCCAATTGTATAAATATACCGGAAACGGTGCCGATTCAAGCTGGGAGCTGGACGGCGATGTATATAGTGGGTTTAATGCTGATTCAATGGAGGTTTCCTTGAATTTAAGCCAAATCGGTAAAACTGGACCCGGCCCTATGAAAATAGGCTATGTCGGTAATGGCGTACTCCATCTGCCAGCCGGCTCGCCTGACATGCTGACAGTAAATGAAATCGTACAGCGTTCTGCCATTCCTAACGCCTACTATCCGGAGGAACATTATAAGGTGTTGAATAATCCTTTAATGGGTTGGGCTCCGCTGGCGATTAATGGACCTTATTCGCAGCCGCATAAACTTGTATATGTTTATACAACCTGGAGAGAGCTCGAGCCAGTTAAAAATGAATTTGCATGGGATGCTTTTGAGCAAAAATATAAGTTCGATTATTGGGCTGACCGTGACGTGAAGCTGGTGCTGCGCATTGTAATGGACTACCCTTTGGGTTCCCCGCATAGAGATATTCCAGATTGGCTGTATACAGCAATAGGCGGAGACGGAACCAATTACAATGACGGAGGCAATGCAGGCTTTAGTCCAAATTACAGTAACACGACTCTAATTGCCGAACATGAACGACTGATTGAGGCGGTTGCTGACCGCTATAATAATGATCCGCGGCTTGCTTATGTTGCGCTTGGAAGCCTTGGACATTGGGGAGAATGGCATACTAACAGCGCGGTTACAGATCCGTTTCCTCCTGCATCTATAACAGATCAATATGTACAGCATTATATAGACAACTTCAGCAATAAGCTTATCGGTATGAGAAGACCGTTTGAAATTGCCAAAGATGAGCGTCTTGGCTTGTTTAACGATATGATGGGCACAAAGCCGAATACTGACGAATGGCTGGACTGGATTAAAAATGGTGAGGGCAGTGCAGCTTCTGCTATGCCGGACTTCTGGAAATACAATTATTCAGGCGGTGAATTTAGCTACGGAAATCCGCAACAGCATTTATCGGATGCATCGTTCCTAGAAACATTGCGACAAATTAAGGAAAGCCACAATAGCTGGATTGGTCCAGCGACGGGAGCAACTATTGCAGCAGGGGCCCCTCAGCAATTGAATATGAATACTGTACTCAAAACGATGGGGTATCGATACGTATTGGAATCTGTTGCTCATGAACCTAAGGCCGCTGCCGGAGGCACTGCTTCTGTAGCGATGAAGTGGAATAACAGAGGGGTGGCGCCGATCTACTATGCTTATCCTTTGGAACTATCGTTGCTGGACAGTAATGGAGCAGTCGTTGCCGCAACCGCGTCTAATGCTGATTTACGTACATGGTTGCCTGGAAAAACTTCGCTTACAAGCAATTTGGCCATTCCAGCAAACTTGCAGCCAGGTATTTACCAGCTTGCCGTTGCAATCGTGGACCCGGATACTGGCTTGCCTGCAGTGGACCTGGCGATTTCAGGCAGAAATGATGATGGTCGTTATGTGCTGGATAACGTAGAGGTCGTCCCGAAGAGCAATCCTAATCCGACTAATAATCCGGGACCGACACCTACTCCGACACCGACTGAACCAGCCCCTACGGAGAAGCCGGATTCAGGTAATCCGGAAGAATCATCTAATCCGGATTCCGCGGTGAGTTATAAGGATGTACCGGATAACCATTGGGCAGCTGATGTCATTCGCCAAGCATCCAAACTTAAGATTATATCGGGCTATACAGATGGCACCTTTAAGCCGGGCCGCGAAGTTTCCCGCGCTGAATTTGCAGTTATGCTTGCTCGTGCGTTGCAATTAGGTGAAGCGTCCACTCCGCTATCATTTAAGGATAGTGCCGAAATACCGCAATGGTCATTGTCTTCCGTGGCACAAGTCGTTCAGGCGGGGATTATAACTGGCTATCCGGATGGGACATTCCGCGCTGAACAGCCAGTCACCAGGACAGAAGCTGTGGTAATGCTAGTTAAAGCACTTGAACTTAAGCTTAAACAGGATGCAGTATTGCCATTCCAGGATGCAGGTGAAATTGCCGATTGGGCGAAACCATTTGTGTTTGCCGCTTATGAGGCAGGTATCATTCAAGGCAAGCAGGATGGGCGTTTCGATCCGGCAGCCTTTGCGACTCGAGCTGAAGCAGTGAAGATGATTATAGCGCTGGTCGAGTAACGAGAAAGCCCTCATCTAAGATGAGGGCTTTGTGCGATTAAAAATCAATAAATCGTAAATGTGATTGATGCCTATGCCTTTTGGGAGTTGTAACGGTTGTGAGCGGCGCTATTACGCGTAAAAACCCCCTTTTGGAATTGTAACGGTTGTGAATGACGTTATTTGCGAACAAATGACCAGATAGGCCGCATTTCATAGCCAATAAGCTCGCTCACAACCGTTACATTTTAAAATGCCGCTTTTTCGGTAAAATAGCGTTTGTGGCAACCGTTAGAATAAAAAAGATGCGATTATGAGCGCCTTTTTGGGCAATAAGAAAAAAAGGT